>NZ_CP023747.1:361875-723750 GCF_008704995.1 Streptomyces nodosus | reverse complement strand
CTGGCTGCTCGGCCTGACGTCCGTGTCCGGCGTCGTGGTGGAGATGGTGGGGTGGCTGGCGGGCATCAATGTGCTGCTCGCAGTGTTCAACGCGTTGCCCGCCGCCCCGCTCGACGGCGGCAGGCTGCTGCGCGCGTTCCTGTGGTGGCGCACGGGGGACCGGCTGCGGGCGACCGCCGGCGCGACCGGCGCGGGGCGGGTCTTCGGCTGGCTGCTCGTGGTCCTCGGGCTGATCGTGTTCATGCGGAGCAGATCGTTCGGCGGTCTCTGGCTGGCGCTGATCGGCTGGTTCCTCATCGCGGCCGCCACCGCCGAGGGACGGCAGGCCCATATGCGCGGCGTGCTCGCGGGTGTCCCGGTGCGGGACGCCATGACCCCCGAACCGCTCACGGTGTCCGCGGACACCACGGTCGCGGACTTTCTCACCGATGCGCGCTGGCGCTATCGGCATTCGGCGTTCCCCGTGACGGACGACGACGGGGCCCCGGTCGGGCTGGTCACCCTCGAAGGCGCCCGGAAGATGCCGGGGACCGAGGCCTCGGCCGCGACGGTGCGCGAGGCGATGGTGCCGCTGTCGGGGACCGTCGTGGTGGAGCCGGACAGCCCGCTGGCGGATCTGCTGCCGCGCATGGAGCCGGGCGCCGAACACCGGGTCCTGGTGGTGGAGCGGGGCAGGCTGGTCGGCATCGTCTCGCTGTCCGACGTCAGCCGCACCGTGGGGTGGCTGATGGGCACCGCCTCGGGGCGGCGCCGCGGTCCCTGAGCGCGGTCCGCCGCCGTGCCCCGGCGGCGCGGACGGGGCCGCCCGTCATTCTTCCGCGGTACCCGGCCGGGAGGGCTCGGGCCGGCCGTCGTACCCGGGGCGGAGGTCCTGGGTGCCGAGCACGGCCAGCAGTTCGAGCTTCTCGACGGAGTCCGTGCCGGGCGCTGGGGTGAACCACAGCAGCCGCTGACGGCCGTCCTCGCTGAAGAGATTGAGGCAGTTCAGCTCCAGGACACCCAGCGTGGGGTGGACGATGCGTTTGCGGTCGGCGCGTCGGACCGCCACCTCACGGTGCGCCCAGAGGCGGGCGAACTCGTCGCTGCGCCGTTCCAGCTCCGCGACCAGACGTGACGCCTCCTGATCACCGCGGCTGCGACGGGCCACCGCCGCCCGCAGATCGGCGACGAAGGACCGGGAGTGATGATCGTGGTCGCTCTCCGGATACAGCGTCCGGGCCTGCGGATCGGTGAACCACCGGTGGACGAAGCTCGCCTCCGGCCCGGTCGTCGTCACGGCCGGGCCGAGCAGGGCCACGGCGAGGCGGTTCTGCACGAGGGTGACATGCATATCCGTGATCACCGCTGCGGGCGTGGTGGTCAGCCGGCCGAGCAGGTCGAGCATGCCCGGATGGACATGCGCGGCGGGCCCTCCCTCGGCGGGCAGCGGCCGATCGGCGAGGTGGTAGATGTGGTCGCGTTCGTCGCGGGTGAGCCGGAGGGCGCGGGCCAGCGCCGCGAGCATCTGCTCCGACGGCTGGGCGCCGCCCCGCTCCAGCTCGGTGTAGTAGTCGGTCGAGGCGCCGGCCAGCATGGCGACCTCGTCGCGGCGCAGCCCGGGGACCCGGCGCCTGGGCCCGGAGGGCAGGCCCACGTCGGAGGGACGGATACGGTCACGCCGCGACTTGAGGAACGCCCCCAGCTCACTGAGATTCACCCGTCCAGTCTCCCCGCGCCGGCCGGCGTCAGCCAGGGGGTGCCGACCCCTGGGTGAACGCCCACTGGTTGCCGTCCGGGGCGCGATCCATCGTGGAGATGTCCTTCACCACCACAGCCGAACGAGCAACGCGAGGAGCGACAACGCCATGTCCGCATCTCCCCAGAAGATCGCCCTTGTCACGGGCGGCAACCGCGGCCTCGGCCGCGCCGTCGTCGAGGCGCTCGCCGCCGCCGGTATCGACGTCGTCTTCACCTACCGCTCCCACGAGGACGAGGCGAAGCAGGTCGTCGAGGCGGTGGCCGGGCTCGGCCGGACCGCCGAGGCGATCCGGCTCGACACCACCCGAACCGCGACCTTCGACGCCTTCGCCGGCACCCTGCGCGAGACCCTGCGCAGCGGCTGGAGCCGGGAGAGCTTCGACATCCTGGTCAACAACGCCGGGTTCTCCGGCAGCACCGTCCTCGGCTCGACCGACGAGGAAACCATCGACCAGCTCTACGCGGTCCACTTCAAGGGCGTCTATCTGCTCGTCCAGGCCCTCGCCACCGCCCCCGAGGGCACCGCGCCGCTGCTGGCCGACGGGGGCCGGGTCGTCAACTTCTCCTCCGGCCTCGCCCGGTTCGTCACCGCGCCGTACGCCGTGTACGGCGCCATGAAGGGTGCGGTCGAGGTGCTCACCCGCTACTGGGCGGCCGAGCTCGGCAAGCGCGGCATCAGCGTCAACACCGTCGCCCCCGGTCCGGTCGCCACCGACTTCGCCGGCGGTTACCTCCGGGCCAGCGAGGACGTCCAGAAGGCCATGAGCGGCATGACCGCACTCGGCAGGGTCGCCCACGCCGACGACATCGGTCCGGCCGTGGCCGCACTGGTGAGCGAGGGCACCGGCTGGATCACCGGCCAGCGCATCGAGGCCAGCGGCGGCTTCCGCCTCTGACGCACCGCCTTCCCCCGGGGCCCATTCGGGGGGACGGCGCCCCGGGGCGGGCGTGGCCGCATGGGGCGGGGTGTCCGCGCGCCTACGCTCCCACAGGCGGGTCACCGGCAGCGCGCCATGGATCCGCGGCTCCAGCACGCTCCATCGTCGCGTCGTTCACGCCGTGGGTCACGGGCCGGTCGCACCCGGCCCGTCCCGCACCGCTTTCCTGGGAGAGATGTGACCCGGCCCGGTACCCGTCGATTCTCGTCGCCCCGTATGGTCATCGGCCTGCTCGTCACCGTCCTGCTGGTCGGCTGCGCGGGGAGCAACGCGGTGAGCGGGCCGCCCCACAACCTGCCCGCGACCGCGGCGCAGGACGGCTCCACCCCGGAGCCGGGGCCGCGCCTCCAGGATCCCCCGGAGGTGGTGAGCCGGGACGGCGTGCTCAGGACGACCATCGTCGTGGAACGGCGCAAGGTCCGGGTCGGCAACCGCCAGTTGTACGCCATGACCTACAACGGGGCCTATATGCCGCCCACCTTGCGCGTGCGGCCCGGCGACCGCATCGACCTGACGATGACCAACCGCATCGACCAGGACACCAATCTGCACACGCACGGCCTCTTCGTCTCGCCGCGCGCCCCCGCCGACGACATCTTCATCTCCATCAAGTACCGGCAGTCGTACCACTATGTGTACCGGCTGCCGCGCCGGCACCCCACCGGCACCTACTGGTACCACTCACACGCGGACAAGATGTCCGCCCCCCAGGTGGCGGGCGGCGAGTCGGGCATCATCGTGGTCGAGGGCCTGCGGCAGCACCTGCCGCCGTCGTTGCGCGGCATCACCGAGCACACCGTCGCCCTCAAGGACTTCCAGGTCCAGGGCGACTCGATCAAGACGCAACCGCTGAGCATCGGCGCGGCCACCAACCGCACCGTCAACGGGCAACAGAATCCGGTGATCCACATCCGGCCGGGCGAGACCCAGCTGTGGCGGCTGGCCAACATCGGCGCCAACATCTACTACCGGCTGCATCTCCCGGGCATCCGCTTCCATGTGATCGCCCAGGACGGCGTCCCGGTGCGCAGGACCTACTCCGAGGACACGCTGCTCCTCCCCGCCGCCGCTCGCTTCGACGTCCTGGTCCAGGGCGGTGCTCCCGGCACCACCCGGCTGGAGACGCTGCCGTTCGACTCCGGCCCGGCCGGCAACCGGTTCCCCCGGGCCGACCTCGCGACCGTCGTCACCGACGGCACGCCCATGACACGGGCCGCGATCCCCACCGACCTCGCCCCGTACGAGGACCTGAGCCGGGCGAAGGTCGCGGACCGCAAGACGGTCGCCTTCACGGAGAACAAGGCGGGCACGGTCTTCTACATCAACGGCCGTACCTACGATCCGGGGCGGACCGACTTCGTCTCCACCCTCGGCACCGTCGAGGAGTGGACCGTCCGCAACGACTCGGACGAGGACCACAGTTTCCATCTGCACACCAACCACTTCCAGTTGATGAGCGTCGACGGAAAGACCCAGGATCCCACCCACAGCGTCTACGACACGGTGAACGTGCCGAGGCGCGGTGCGATCGTGATCCGCGTCCACTTCCAGGAGTTCACCGGAAGGACCGTGTTCCACTGCCACATCCTCAACCACGAGGACAAGGGCATGATGGCCGTCCTGGACATCGTCCCACCCGGCTCCCGGTCCCAGGGCTCTCCCGGGCGATGACGTTCGGTGTCCGCGTGCCGTGGTCCGGCTCCGGAGGGAAGGCCCGGCGAAACGGTGTGTCGGCTGTGGGCAGCCGAAGGTAGGAACATGGTAAGACTGATCGAGTCGGGTGGTTGCAATCGTGACCTACCACACCATGGGAGGGGCGGGGCGGAATGGCGTGGGAAGAGTGGGAACAACTGAAGTCCGAGGCCGTCGAGAGGCAGTCCGTGCGCTTGCGGCTCAATCAGCTTCCTGCTGACGCGGGCGGTGGCTGCACGCAGGTGGATCTCGTGGTCCATGACGACCAACTGGGCAAGCTCGGCAACCTGGCGTTTGAACTGCGCGAGCGGCTGCACGTGGATGGCGACTTCGCGAGGCCCAGTACGTTCACAGCGTCCGTCGACCTCTTCAACGACGGCCTGGACACGGGCTCTGCCCTCCTCGAGGTGCACGACGCGTGGAACTCCCAGCTCCAGACTCTGAATGAGGCGTGCGCCCACATATCCAACCACCTGGACTTCACCCGTGCCCAGCACTCCAAGGACGACGCTCATGTGGAGACGGGTATGCACAATGCCGCGGGCGACCTCATGACGGTGTCTCGTATCAACGACTACTTCCAGTAACGGCCGCTCACGACAACGGCGTTCTGGCAACGGGGGCTGAATCAGATCATGGCGGACACATTGACGGTCCAGGAACTCAACGACCTGCGCCTGGGCACCTTGAAGACCGCGGTGGACGACTGGGAAACCATGCAGGGCCGTCTGGAGAGGCTCGCCGTCGGCGGTGACGGGCAGGTCAACGCGGCGGACCTGGAGAAAAAGGCCAACGCGGCGGACTGGGAGGGAGTCAATGCCACCGTGTCCCGCCAGTTCGTGACCAAGACGGCGAAGCAGTTCGGGGACGCGGCAGCCGAGGCCAAGAGCATCCTTGATCTGCTGCGTGACACTCACACGGAGGCTTTTCCATCATTGGTCTGAGCTGGCCAGATGCAGGGTGAGGACGGCCTGGACGAGGCAGGTGATCCGGGTGGTCGAGCACCGGATCTTGCGGAGGAGCCGCCAGGACTTGAGGGTGGCCATGGCCTGCTCGACGAGTGCTCGGATCTTCGCGTGGGACCGGTTCACCGCCTTCTGGCCTGTGGAAAGGGTCTCCCATCGCCCCCAGCACGGGGTACGGACCGTGCCGCCGGCACCCCGGTAGCCTTTGTCGGCCCAGCACTTGATGCCGGCCTCGGCAAGGGCGTCGACGATGCCGTGTTCGCGGGCCGCACGGACGTCGTGGACGGCGCCGGGCAGGGCCGGCGAGGCCCACAACAGCCGGCCGAGGGGATCGGCGAGGACCTGCACGTTCATCCCGTGCCTCTTGTGTTTGCCGGAGTAGAAGGGCCGGTCCGCGGCGATGCGGTCGATCGGCAGGAGTGTGCCGTCCAGGAGCAGGTACGCCTTCGCCGACGCGGTGCGGACGGCGTCGGCCAGGCTGGGTGCGAGGGCGGCCAGTAGGTTGACGGCCTCGGTGACGTAGCGGTATGCGGTCGTGGTTCCGACGCCGAATCCGGCCGCGAGCTGAGTATACGTGTGTCCCACCCGCAGATGGGCGAGTGTGAGGAGGGCCTGACGGCCGGCGTTCAGCCGCCGCCAACGGGATCCGATCGTACGGCGGTGCCGCCGCAACTCCTGAGCGAGGAAGCGAAGGGCAGAGCTGGACACGTCGATGCCGGACGGGTAAACAAGCACGTGAAGCCTCTGGTGGAGACGGTTCTCTTGGTCGAAAACCCATCTACCAGGGGCTTCACCACGTTGTCAGCCCAACTGCCAAGCTCGGCCATCAGGTTGGAAAGGGCTCACGGACTTCACGAAGCACAAGAGCGACCTGCGGTCCGCCATCGACGACTTGGCGAAACGAAATATCTATGTCAACGGCAACGGCAAGGTCAGTGCCTCTGTCCCTTCCGGTGCGGCGGCCGGTGACGGCAACGACATCCATCAGCCGACCGACGAGGAGCTCGACGTCGCGCAGCGCCGGATCACCCGGATTCTGTGGGAGGCGACCGAGACCGACCGTATCGTCGCCCGCGCCCTGCGCAGTCTGGCGAAGAACAAGTACGACTTCACCGAACAGGGGCCGAACTCGGTGAAGGAGGCCGACCGTGAGCAGGGCGAGGCGGACGCCGAGTACTGGAGGAAGGAGATCGCCAAGGGCCATGTCGACGGATGGAGTCAGGACAAGCTGGACCGCTTCAACGGGATGCTGAAAGAACAGCGGGGCAATCCCGGCTTCACCGAGTCGTTTGCCACCGGGCTGGGCGCGGACGGCACACTCCAGTTCTGGCGCGACCTGGCGGACCCTGGCCAGGGACATACGCCCGAGGGCGAGCGTGCCAAGCTCCTGGGAGAAGTGCAGACGAACCTCAGTGTGTCCCTGGCCAACGCTTCGCACAGTCACTCTCCGGCAATGGAGGCGTGGAAGAGGGACATCATCGCTGACGGTGCCAAGCAGTTCGGTCACGAGGGGATCATGACGAAGCCGTACGGATTCCAGATCATGAGTAATCTCATGGTGAAGGGCAAGTTCGACGGCGACTTCCTGCGTGATTACGGTGACGCCGTTCGCACGTTCGAAACGAAGGCGAAGAAGAACTTCGACCCCGTGGCGATCTGGGGCAACCCGGGCCTCGCCGCCCAGCTCGACTACACGGGCACGGGGGGCGACGGCGAGCTTGGGAGCGATCCGATGGGCGGATACCTCAAGGCCGTCTCTCATAACCCGGACTTCGCGACGGAGCTGTTCCGCCAGGACGATTGGGCCGACTACCTCCTCAAGGACCGGCAGTTCTACGACGAGGACGACCCCTTCGGCAAGGGCGACGGGATTGTGCAGTCGCGCGACGCCCTGGGCAAGGCACTCCTGGCGGCGGGCAGCGGCCTGGACCCCGACCAGCCGCATGTCGTCACCTCGTACCAGCACACCGACGGTCAGCGGCAGGTCCTCGAAAGTGCTTTGGGCCATCTGTCCGACAAGGGCGACGACTTCCCATCCGAGTTGAGGGACGATATGGCGTCCCTCCTGGGGAACTGGGGGGACGAGGTGCACCGGTCGGCGAGTTCCCTGGACACCGGGTCGAGTCCGCTGGACTACAAGGAACTGCTGGAGGTTTCGAAGCAGATATCGCGAGACCAGGATGCCTACGGCACTCTCATGGAGGGCGTCAATCACGCGATCATCGCCGATATTCACACTGAGCACCCAGGCGATCCTGAGGAAGAACTCAAGCGCGCCGGGCAGACGGTCGGCTTCATGGAATCTGCTCGTTACCAGGCGATTGAGACCGATAAAGAGGATCCCTCCTGGCCCGCGAAATGGGGATATCACGTGCTCGGCGGAGCAGCGAACTTCATCCCGGGGGCCGGTGACGCCGTCCAGCGTGGAATCGATGCCGCGGCCTATGCCTGGCAGGTTGAGGAGCAGAATCGCATCGACGACGATGCGGCCATCGATAATTCTCACAATTTTCAGTCACGGCAAGGATACCTGCAGGCTCTGGGTGAAGAGTGGTCCAGCGTTCATCCGGACCATCGGCTCACTCAGGCGGGCAACGAATATCTGCGCCAGGACTCCATCGGCAACTCGGCGTTCAACGGAAACAGTACTGCCAACAGGATTGCAGGTATAGCGCCCCAATGAAAAGCAGGGTAGTTCGCACGCCTTTCCTCGTGGCCGGAGCAGTGGTGGTCCTGCTTGTGGGGGTTTCGGGATGCGGGGGCTCCAAGCAGTACACGATCCCGGCGCAGGTCTGTGGCGGCACGGTCAGTCCGAAGCTCCTGGCGCCGCTGCTGCCGGAGGGGAAGGAGCTCAAGGCGGAGCAGAAGACACTGGACTCCCGGCGCCGGCAATGCGTTGTGTCGGTGGACGGGAAGAGTGCGCTGTTCATCGATGAATATCGGGATCAAAATTATTTTGACGTGCTCGAGCATGCACGGAAAACACACCCCGAAGGGAATCCTGAGATTTCCGGCCGAGTGGACAATGCCGTGATATCCGACGGCGAGTTCACGGCTGTGACTTCTTGTGGTGGGGGTGGAGGCGAGAATCATCATGTTCTGGACATGGTGCTGGCGGGGTCGCGCGAGACGATCAAGGAAAAGCGTGGCGAGCTGGAACGCTTCGCGGCTTCTTATCTCCCGGCCAGCCTGAAAAAGGTGGAATGCCGGAGATAGACGTAGTTGTGAGTCTTCCGTTCCGGTCGGTGGAGGTGTACGTTCCGGTTACCCCGCGATGGTGCCTTTCGAGGTGCCGGCCCGCCCGTCCCGGGGCGGCGGGCCCGCGGGGGCCAAGGGGGCGTGTCGGTCAGGGGGCGCACAGGACGCGTAGATGGGCCGCGGCGTTGTTGGCGTACCCCCTGGGGTTCCAGACGGTCGCCGGGGACTCGGGCTGCACGGTCGCCGTGGAGTCCCAGGCGCGGGCGACGAGTTCGGTCTCGCCCGGGGGCAGGGTGAGCGTGGTGCGCCAGTGCTGCCACGTCCAGGGGTTGTCCGGGGGGTCCAGATCGGCGTGGGTCCAGGTGCGGCCGTGGTCGGTGGAGACCTCCACGCGTGCCACGGTCCGGTCGTCCCCGGCGAGGGCGAAGCCGGTGATCTCGGTCGGCCCGGACGGCAGCCGGGCGTTCTTGGCGGGCCGCAGAATGGCGCAGTGCAGGGCGATCGGGCCGAGGGTGATGCCGTCCCCGGGCCCGGCCCGGAGAGGGTCGGCCTCGGCGGGCAGGATGCTGTATTCGGTCTGGAAGTAGTTGTCGGACGGTTCGGCCCGCGCGGTGATGCGCCGGAGCCACTTGACACTGCGGGCGCCGATCCAGCCGGGGACGATCACGCGCAGCGGGGCGCCGTGCGCTACGGGCAGTTCCTGGTCGTTCATGGCCCAGGCCAGCAGCACCTCCCCGGAGGTCGCCTTCGCCACCGGTATCGAGCCCCCGAAGGGCTGCGGCGGCTGGGCCTGCGGTGACACATCGGCACCGGTGAAGGCGATATGGGCCGCGTCGGGTCGCACCCCGGCCTCGGCCAGCACATCCGCCAGGCTCGCCCCGGTCCAGCGCGCGGTGGAGACGGCACCGGGGCCCCAGGAGACCTGGCCGGGGATGTCGCGCACCTCGATGAGGTCGGCCCGGCGGTTGCCCGCGCACTGCAGGGTCGCCACCACGCTCCGCTCGGGGAAGCGGCGCCGTAGTTCGTCCGACGACAGCTCCAGCGGGTGATCGACCAGGCCGTCCACCCGCAGCCGCCAGCTCTCGGGGTCGACGCGGGGGATCGGCGCGTGATTGCGGCCGTAGAAGCTGTCCAGGGGGGTGATCCGGCGGGTGAGGGCGCCGGGAGGGGATTCGGCGTTGTACGGCTCGGCCTGGTGGACCAGCACATCGTCCCGCTTGTTCCATATGCCCATAACGTCACTGTTCATCATGTCCGGCGCTCACGCCAGGCAGCCCGGGCGACGGGTGTCCTTCCGCCGCCCGGGCTCGATGACCGTACGGGTCGCCCTACTCGGCCCGGACGACGTCGGCGACCACACAGCTGATGTTGTCCGGGCCGCCGGAGCCGTTGGCGAGGGTGATGAGCTCGCGGACCGCCTGCTCGGGCTCCGTGCCCCCGGAGAGCACCCGGTGGATCTCGTCGGCCGGGACGACGGTGGACAGTCCGTCGGAGCAGAGCAGATACCGGTCTCCCCGCCGGGCGTCGTGGAGGCGCAGGTCGGGGGTGGCGTCGGCGCCTCGGCCCAGGGCCCGTACCAGCAGCGAACGCTGGGGATGGGTGGCGGCCTCTTCCGGGGTGAGGCGTCCTTCGTCGATCATCGACTGCACCACGGTGTGGTCGTGGGTGATCTGGAACAGGTGCCCGTCGCGCAGGAGGTGGACGCGGCAGTCGCCGATGTGGACGAGGGCGAGCTGGGATCCGGTCCAGTACATCGCGGTGAGCGTGGTGCCGGCCTCCTCGGGTGAGGGGCCGGTTCCGGCGATGCCGTGCACGGCCCGCTCTGCGCGGCCGAGGGCGTCCTCGAGGACGTTCAGAAGACTGCCTGCCGGTATGGCGTCGGTCTCGAGGTGCTTGAGCGCGTCGACGGCGGCCGCGCTGGCGGGGGCTCCCCGGCTTCCGAAGCCGTCGGCGACGGCGAGCAGACGGGAACTCGCATGCGCGGTGTCCTGGTTGCTCTCGCGGACCAGGCCCGTGTCGGACAGGGCGGCATAGCGGATGGCCAGCGGTTCGGTGGTCGGAGACATGGTGGGGTCCTCCCGGGAGAGATGGTCGACGAGGAAGGCGGCCAGGTCCCGCCGTGCGGCGGTGTCGGCCTCGACCTGGGCCCAGAACGCGCGGATCTCCTGGGCCGCCGGGCCCGCCTCCAGGGTGCTGATGTGCCGGATGCGGGCCAGGGGCATCCCCAGGCGCCGGAGCCAGGCGACCAGTCGGGCCTGCTCCAGTTGTTCCGGTGCGTAGAGGCGGTAGCCGGTCACCGGGTCCACGCGGGCGGGGGGCAGCAGACCGAGTTCGTCGTAGAGACGCAGTGCCTTCGGCGACAGCCGGGAAGCCCTCGAGAACGCCCCGATGGTCAGCAGACCCATGCTCGCTCCTCCTCGTGCCGGGCACCTCGCCCGGCCCCACCGATGCTGTGCCTTCCCCCACGGTGAAGGTCAACCATCGCCTTCCTTGCCTGCTGGGCAATCTTTTTGCCCACGAGGAAAGGTGCCGGATCTAATGCAGCCATGGACGCCGACGCCGGGCATCCGGCTCCTGGAGCGGAGCCCCGGGCGCGGAGTTCGGGGGCGGCCGTCGTCCGGTGACCGGGGCCGTCGGCTCGGCGTCGCTCGGTCCGGCCCGTGAATGTGGAGTGAGCATGTCGAACAGGGACCGCCTTCCGGAGCCGGCCGCCCCCGGGCGGCCGCCGGAGGCCGGCAAGAAGGCCAGGGAACTCAACAACGTCGTGCGGTACGCCCTGTGGTCGGTGTTCCGGCAGCGCGATGTGCTCCCGCCCGAGCGCGGCGGACTCGCGGACGAGGTCGTGGCCCTGTTCGAGCGACTCGACGCCGAGGACATCACGGTGCGGGGCGTCTACCGGCTGTCCGGGCTCCGGGCCGACGCGGACGTCATGATCTGGTGGCACGCGGAGACCGCGGACGCCCTCCAGGAGGCGTACCAGCGCTTCCGCCGCACCGCACTGGGGCGGAGCCTGGAGCCGGTGTGGTCGAACATGGCGCTGCACCGCCCGGCCGAGTTCAACCGGTCCCACATCCCGGCCTATGTCGCCGGTGAACGCCCGCGCGACCACATCTGTGTGTACCCCTTTGTGCGCTCCTACGACTGGTATCTGCTCCCGGAGGCCGAGCGGCGCGGCATGCTCGCGGAGCATGGCCGGATGGCCCGAGACTTCCCCGATGTGCGCGCCAACACCGTCCCCTCCTTCGCCCTGGGCGACTTCGAGTGGATCCTCGCCTTCGAGGCGGACGAACTGCACCGCATCGTCGACCTGATGCGCCGTCTGCGGGCCTCCGGAGCACGGCTGCACGTCCGCGAGGAGGTCCCCTTCTTCACCGGCCGCCGCAGTACGGTCCCCCGACTCGTCGCCGGACTCGCCTGACGCGCGCGGTGCTGACGCCGCTGGCGCTCGCCCTCGGACAGTGAGCCCTGGACCACCGTCCTCTGCCACGACGACCCCGACCGTTTCCCGCCCGCCGGCACCTCGGCGGCGGGGCGGCATCGGGGTCTGTCCGATTTTCGGTCGGCGGAGTCCCCACGCGCCCTAGTGTGCTCGTCCGTGACTGAACCTTCCTCGTATCACCGGGCGACCGCCGCCGCCTACGACGCCGTCGCCGTCCTCTACGCCGAGTTCGTCCGGGACGAACCCGGTCATCCGCTGGACCGTGCGGTGCTCGCCGCGTTCGCCGAGAGCGTGCGGTCCACCGGGCCCGGACCCGTGGCCGAGCTGGGCTGCGGGCCCGGGCGCATGACGGCCCATCTGCGGGACCTGGGGCTGGACGTCTTCGGTGTCGACCTGTCGCCGGTGATGATCGACCTGGCCCGCGAGACCTACCCGGATCTGCGGTTCGAGGTCGGTTCGATGGACGCCCTGGACCTGGCGGACGGCGGGCTGCGGGGTGTTGTCTCCTGGTACTCGGTCATTCACACCCCACCGGCTCATGTGCCCGCGTACTTCGCCGAGTTCCGGCGGGTGCTCGCGCCCGGCGGACTGCTTCTGCTCGCCTTCTTCGAGTCGGAGGGCGCGCCGGTCACGGCGTTCGACCACAAGGTGGTCACCGCCTACCGATGGCCGGTCGACGAACTCGCGGGTTCGGCCGGCGAGGCCGGCTTCACCGAGATCGGCCGGATGCTGCGCGAGCCGCGCGAGGGGGAACGGTTCCGCCACGGTCGTCTGCTGATGCGCAAGGGGGAGTAGGGCGGGGGACCCGCCTCGTCGCGGCCGGTCACCCGGCCGAGACTGTGCTGTCGTACCGTGCCCCACCGGCCCGCGACGGCATCGCCGATCGGCTTCCGGTCCGCGAAGCGTCCGGGACGGGTGCCGGGACGGCGTCGGTTCTCGTGCGGAACAGGGCTCGATTTCCGAAAAGCGGGTGAATGGTGCCTCTTTCGGCCAGGTTCTTCCCGGCCGGGACGAGGGCGCCGCTCGACGAGTCTCGATTTCGGCGTCGGGGAAGGACTTACGCCTTGAAGGTGGAGGGAATGTGAACCGAATTGGCGGATTGAGAGGTGTCTTGCCAGGGAATTGCGGAAGGGAAGATGCCCGAATCTTGCCCGGCTCGGGCGATATGGACGCACGGGGGACGCCGAAGCGGGCGGCGCGGCGGGGTGAACCGGCCGCTGCATGGTTCTCGTCGAACTCCCGCTCCTCCCGGTCGGGGTGCGTCCGTGCGGCTCCCAGTGGTCTCATGAGCGGAACCGGAAATTCCCTAGTGATGCGTTCGGACGTGACGGCGGTGGGTGCCGGGCCCCCGGGTGCCGGTGGTCCAGGAAGACGGGGGCGGTGGGCCGCCCCGCGGTCCGGTGCGGCCCGGAAGTGGGACGGCTGCACCGCCCACCTGCCCACGGGGGCGGCCCAGTTGCCGTCCGACGGGCCCCCGGCGGGGATCCCCGCGGCGTCGGCCACCGGGGGCGGGGGCGCCGGGGCGCGCCCCTCGCGCCGCACCCGGGCCGGACACGGCACCGCGCGTGCGCGGAAGCGGAAGGCCCCCGGCCCGCTCTCTCGACCCATACGGGCCCACGGGAGGCGGCGTTCGGGCCGTCGACGGACCGGGGTCCCGGTGGATCGCGGATCCGGCGCCCGGTCGGCAGAGGTAAAATCCGAAGCCCGGACGAACAGCGCCACGCCACACCACCGGCCATGTGAGCGCTCGTTAATTAATGCAAAGGCAGCCCGTCGACCACGGACGCCGACTCGTGCGGGACCATGCCTCGGCGTGCAACGGCATTCAGCCTCGAGTCGCATGCCGAATCGCATACCTCTGACTCGGCAATAGCTGACTGGACAACTGTTCTGGTTAGAATCCCCCGCGTGCCTTCCTCGGACCCGATCAGCCATCCCCTCATCACCACCTTCGGCCGCCTGTCGGAGGCCCACAGTCATCTGGAGCGGCGTCTGGGCACGGCCATGCTGAAGGAAGTCGGGCTGCCGCACGTCTGGTTCGAGGTACTGCTACGGCTCGCCCGTGCGGAGGAAGGGCAGTTGACCATGAGCACCCTGGCCGAGCAGATCGCCCTGACCACCGGCGGGGTCACCAGACTGATCGACCGGATACAGGCGGCCGGCTATGTCGAACGCTGCTACTGCGCCAAGGACCGCCGGATCGCCTACGCCGCCATCACCGACGCCGGTCACGACATCCTCACCCGTGCCGCGGCCGGACATCTGCGCCAGCTGCGCGACACCTTCGCCCCCTTCAGCGAGGACGACCTGACCACCCTGGACCATCTGCTCGACCGCCTCCGGAGCACCACGTGATACACGGCCGCGACAACGAGCTGACCGCACTCGGCGCCCAGGCGGCCGCCGCATCCCACGGCGAGACGCGGTGTGCGGTCCTGACCGCACCGTCCGGCTACGGCAAGAGCGCTCTCCTCGACGCCCTGCTGCGCAGTCCCGCCTGCCAGGACATGACCGTGCTGCGCGGCCGCTGCGGCGGGGCTTCGGCGGGCGCCGGGGCCTATGCGGGACTGCGGACGCTGTTCGCACCGGCCGACGCCCCCGCACCCGACCACCACCCGGAAGCGGCGGGCGCGGACGACCCGGCCGTGTTCCTGCCCGGGCCGGGGGACGGCCGGCCGTTCACCCTCACCTCCGCCTATCCGGTGTTCCGCCGGCTCAGCTCGCATGTGCTGCGGCTCACCGCGGACCGGCCGCTGGTGCTGGTGCTCGACGACGCCCACCACTGCGACGAACACTCCCTGCGCTGGCTGGACTTCCTGCTGAGGCGGGCGGCCGGACGCCCCCTGCTGGTGCTCCTCGCCCGGAGCTCCGGCGCCCAGCTGCGCGCCCCCCGTGCCTGGGCGGACCTCCTCGCCCACCCCGCCGTGTCCGTGACCTCCCTCGGCCCGCTCGGCGCCGATGCCGTCGGCGGCCTCGCCCGACAGGTATTCGGCGTCCCGGCGCACCCCCTGCTCGCCCAGCAGGTCGCCGCGGTCACCGCCGGTAACCCCCGCACCGTCGAACGACTGCTCGGCGAGCTGCGAAGCCAGGGTGCCGCTCCGGACGAGGCCGGCGCGCAGCGGGCGAGCGAACTCGGCGGCGCCATGGCGGCCGGGTCGGTGCGGCAGTTGCTGGACCGGGAGCCCCCCGAGGTCCGCAGCGTCGCCACGGCGATCGCGCTGCTCGACGGCACCCGGCCCCCCGAGTGCGTCACGGTCCTGGCGGACGTGGACCAGGCACAGGCCGACGAGGCGATCGCGGTACTGCGCCACGCGGGAGCCCTCACCCCCGACGGCGCGGGCCTGGTGCACGAAGCCGTACGCTCGGAGCTGCTGGAACCGCTCGGCTCCCGCCGGACGGCCGAACTGCACGCCCGCGCCGCGCTGTTGCTCAGCGACGCCGGCCGGCCCGTCGAACAGGTCGCCCAGCATCTGATGCGGATGCCCTGTGCCCAGGAACCCTGGATGAGCGCGGTGCTGCGCGACGCCGCCGCCCGGGCCGAGCAGCGCGGTGCCTTCGCCGAGGCGGCCGGCTATCTGCGCCGCGTCCTGGAGGCGGAGCCCGACGACGCCGAGGCGCGACTACGCCTGGCGCTCGCCGTGGCACCCGAGGACCCGCTGAGCGCCGTTCCGCTGTTCCGCACGGCGCTGGCCGGCACACCCGACACGTTCGCCCGAGCCGGTATCGCGGTCCAGTACGCCATGGCCTGCCTGTCCCTGCCGCTCCCGGCCACCTGCCGGGCGGAGATCCTGGGGGCCCTGGAGGCCGCCCGGGACGCCCTCGGCTCCGGCCCCGAGCGTGACCGGCTGCGCGACCAGGTGGCGGCCGTGCTGCTGCTCATGGGCCGGCGCGGCACCGGCGTGGCGGCACGGCAGCACCCCGTCACGGCGGCGCTGCCGTACCAGCCGCGCACCGATCTCCTCCAGGCGGAGGCGCTCGCGGGACTGCGCACCGCGCTGGCCGGCCACTCCCGGGAGACGGCCCTGAAAGAGGCCCGGCATGCGGTGGCCGCCGCCTCCCCCCAGCAGCCGCCGTGGCTGCTGTTCACCGCCGCCATCACCCTGGGCCTCGCGGACGAGACCACGGAAGCGCACCGGGCGCTGGACGCCATGCTGCGGCGCGGGGGCGACGAACCGACGGCCTGGGTGCGGGTGCTCGCCGGATCCCTGCGGTCCTTTCTGCTGCACCGGGACGGTGCCGTTCTCGACGCCGCGGCGGAAGCCCGCTCGGCGATCGACACGGTGGACCGGACGGGCTGCGACGTCCGGCTGGTGGCGGCACGAGCGGTGCTGGCGTCGGTGCTCGTGGACCGCGGCGAGCCGCGCCAGGCCGAACGGCTGCTGTCCCGGATGGGCCGCACCGAGCCGCACCGCTCCGCCCTCGCCTCCCTGCTGTATCTGCATGCCCGCGCCCGCACCCGCTGGGCGACCGGCCACCCCGCGCAGGCGCTGCGGCTGCTGCGCGAGTGCGGCTGGGCGCAGGAGACCGCCGGTGTGCAGAACCCGGTGCTCGCCCCCTGGTGGGCGGACACCTGCCTGATCCTCGCGGCCGTCCGCCGGCCCGCGGACGGCAGGGAACTGGCCGAACAGGGCGCCGAACGCGCCCGGCGCTGGGGAACACCCCGGGCCCTCGGGCTCGCCGCGCTCGCGGAGGGCGTCCTCACCCCGGGCAGGGCCGGCCTCGACCTGCTCACCGAAGCGGCCCACCAGCTCTCCACGTCACCCGCGGTGGCCGAGTACGCCCGCGCCGAACACGCGCTGGGCCAGGCCCTGCTGCAGTACGGCGACGAGGCCGGGGCCCGGGAGCGGCTGCGCAGGGCGGCCGGCATCGCGGGCGGCTGCGGGGCGCTCGCGCTGGCGGAGTCCGCCCGCCGCCTGCTGGTCTCCGCCGGAGGACGCATGGGCCACACCCCCGGCACACCGGCCGGGGGCCTGCTCACCACCACGGAGCTCAAGGTGGCCGGACTGGCGGTGTCCGGGGCCAGCAACCGCCAGATCGCGCAACGGCTGTTCGTCACGGTGCGCACCGTGGAGTCACATCTGACCAATGTCTACCGGAAGCTCGGCGTACGCCGACGGGACCAGCTCGTGGTCGCGCTGCGCGCCGTGCACGGCCGCTCATGGCCCCTCCCGGGCTGGCCGGTGCCGGAAGGGGCCTGAGCATCCGTCCCCTCGAGGACGTACACAAGACAAGGCAACGGGGGCAGGGAAACGGGGTGAGTGACGGATGACGGGGTCGACCCCCTCTCCTCAACCGCTGTACCAGGCACGACCGGCCACGGCCACCGCGGAGCCGCCCGCCGGTGTCCGCGCGCGGGAACGGGCGACGGTGGCGGCCGTCGTCGACGGGCTCGGCACCTCGGGCCCGGTGCTCGTCACACTGTCGGGCAGAAGCGGGTTCGGCCAGTCCGCCCTGGTCCGGCTGGCCGCCGACCGGGCCCGTGCGGCGGGCCTGCGGGTGCTGCGCGCCCGGGTGACGCCGGCGGAGTCCGAGCTGCCGTACACGGCGGTCACCCAGCTGCTCGAACCGCTCGACGCCCGCCCGGCCGAACGCCCGGCGACATCGCAGGGGCCGAACCGGCGTGAGCCCTTTCCCGGGCTGGCCGGGCTGCTGCGCGCGGCACGCGAGCGTCCGACCGTGCTCGCCGTCGAGGAGGCGCACTGGCTCGACCGGGAGTCGCTGCACTGGCTCCAGGCACTGCTGCGCCGCAGCGCCGGGACGCCGCTCGCGGTGGTGTGCGGCGGCAACGACACCGCGGCGGCCGATCCCGGATGGCAGAGCGCCCTCGGCTCCGTCCCCGGCCCGCTCGCCCACCACCTCACCCTGGCACCACTGCCCCCGGAGGAGGTGGCCGCCGAGGTCGCCCGGGTCTGCGGGCCCGCGGACGACGCGTTCACGGCCGAGGCCCGCCGGATCAGCGCGGGGCATCCCACGGTGCTCCACGACCTGGTGCAGCGGTTCGCCGCGCTCGGGCACCGCCCGGCCGCCGACCGGGTGCCGGCCCTCCGGGCGATCGGCACCGAGGTGCTCGGCGACCAACTGCTGTACGCCGTACGGGGACTCGGCCCCGAGGCGGGCGAGGTGGTACGGGCCCTGGCGGTCTGCGGGGACCTCCTCGACCTCCAGGTGGTGCGCACCCTCACCCGCGTCCGCTCCTTCAACGAGAACCGGCTGCGAGCGGCCCTCGCCCGGACCGTCGGCATCCGCACCCTGCCCAACGGCCGCCTGAGCGTCGAACCGGAGCTGCGGGTGCGGGTCCTGGAGGAGATGACCGCCGACGACCGGACCGAACTGCACATCAGGGCCGCCGAACTCGCCCATCGCGCCGGAGCCGACGACCGTGCCGTGGCCGAGCTGTTGCTCGCCGCGCGCCCCACCGGGTCCGCCTGGGCGACCCGCACCCTGCGCCGCGACGCGGAGCACGCCGTGCGGGAGGGGGAGCACGCCCGCGCCGCCGTGCTGCTCGCCCGCGCCTCGGAGGAGGAACAGGACCCCGCCGAGCACGCCCGCCTCGGCCTCGAACTGGCCGCCGTGCAGCTGATCATCGAACCCGAGGCCGGCGACCTGCGGATCGAGCGGCTGATCCGGACCCCGGGCACCCCCGCCGCGGTACGCCTGTACGCCGCCGACCTCGGCCTCACCGCCGGCGGCAGCGAGACGGTGAGCCGATCGCTCGCGGACGCGCTGACGGTCACCTCCGGGACCGAACGGGACGATCTGCTCGCGCTCTTCTGGGCCGCCGACCCGACCGGTCAGCACCACGGCGACCGCGCCCTCTCCCTGCCCACGGTGCCGCCCCTGCCGCAGTCTCCGGCGACGCCCGCCCAGGCCGCCGTGCGCGCCTGGCAACTCGCGCTGTACGGCGAGAGCCTCCACGAGGTCAGGAGCCTGGCACAGGTCGCCCTGGCGCACGACCGGGGGCCGGACGGCCCGCTCGTCCAGCCCGTCCTCGCGGCCTGCAAGGCCCTGTGCCTCACCGACCGGCTGGACGACGCCGAGTTCGCACTGAACCGGCTGCTCGGGGCGCTCGGCGGCAGCCGGCGCCGACTGGCCGCCCCCCAGATCCTGGCGCTGCGCGGCGAACTCAACGTACGCCGGGGCCGGTTCGCCCAGGCGGAGCGGGACCTGGAGGCCGCCGAACGTGGGGCGCGCGAGCTCGGCAGATCCGCCGCCCTGCTGCCCCATCTGTACGGCATCCGCACCGTCGTGGACGTGGAGAGCGGCCGCGAGGAGTCGGCACGCGAACGCGCCGCGACACCCCTGCCCGCCGCCGCCGAGGACAGCGAGCACTGGCCCCGCCTGCTGTTCGCACGCGGAGTGGTCGCCCTGCGCCGCGGGGACCCCCGAGCGGCGCGCGACCAGCTCCAGGAGTGCGGCCGACGGCTGCTGAGCCGCCATCATCTCAACCCCGCCCTGGTTCCCTGGCGTTCACTGACGGCCCTGGCCTGCCACACCATGGGCGAGCCGGCCGAGGCCCGCCGCCTGACCGAACAGGAGCTGGCACTCGCCCGGCGCTGGGGCGCGGGCAGCACCGTCGCCTGGGCCAAGCTGAGCGCGGTGCTGACGGCCGGGCGGGAGGACCGGCTCACGGGCATCCGCTCGGCCATGGGCACGGTGCGCTCCGCGCCGACCGGCCCCGAGTACGCCCGAGTCCTGGCGGAATACGCGGCCCTGGAGATGACGGAGAGCGGCGGCGACCGGCGCACGGCCGCCGTGTCGCTCGCCGAACTGAGCGCCCTGACCGTCGCCCACCCGGACGCCCCCATGGCGGTCCGGGCCCGCGCGCTGGCCCGAGCGGCCACCGGCACCGTGTCGGTCCCGGGCTGGGACGCCCTCTCGGCCGCCGAGCAGCAGTCCGCGCTCCTCGCCGGCCGTGGCCGCAGCAACCGGGACATCGCCGCACTGCTGCAGATATCGAGCCGTGCGGTCGAACTCCGGCTCGCCCGCGTCTACCGCAAGCTGCGCCTCGACGGGCGCCGGGAACTGCGGGAACTGGTCCGCGCGATGGAAGGACACTGAACCCGATGCTGCTCGAACGAGGTGCCGAACTCGCGGCGGTGAGACAGGCCCTGTCCGCCGCCGCCGAGGGACGCTCCTCCCATCTGGTGCTGGCCGGCCCCTTCGGCATGGGCCGTTCGACGCTGCTGCACGAACTGCCGCGCTGCGCCGACGAGGGCACGGTGCATGTGATGCGGGCCAACGCCGCTCCGGCGGAACAGGACCTCGCCTACGGTGTGGTGCGCCAGCTGTTCGACAGCCTGCTCACCGCGGCGTCCGGGCCGGACCGGGAACAACTGCTCGCCGACGCGGGAGCGGCCCGGCGGGTGCTCGACGACGATGTGGTGCCCGACCTCGAAGCCCCCGACTGCGCGGTTCTGCGTGATCTGCGGCTGCTGCTGGCCGGGTTGAGCGCCACGGCGCCCCTGCTGATCCTCATCGACGATCTGCAGTGGGCGGACGCCTGCTCGCTGCGCTGGCTCGCCGGTCTCGCGCCGCGCCTGGACGGGCTGCGGATGCTGGTGGTGTGCACCCTGCGGGACGGCGATCCGGGCGCCCGCGACCCCCTGGTGCACGAGGTGGTGAGCACCGCGGTCCGGGTCCTGCGCCCCGTGCCCCTGTCCCCGGCCGCCACCGGGGAACTCGTCGAGGCGTACCTGGGGGACTCCCCCGACGAGGCATTCGTGCGCGCCTGCCACGACCTGTCCCGGGGCCGCCCGCTGTTCCTGCGGTCCATGCTGTCCGAACTCGCCCTCACGGGCTGCCGTCCCCTGGCCGAGAACGCCGGCCTGGTGCGCACGGCCCGCCCCACGCACCTCCGGGACCGGTTACTGAACTGTCTGCTTCTCCAGCCGCGACCGGTCCGGGACGCGGCGGCCGCGATCGCCACCCTGGCCGGGCAGGAGGAGCCCGCGCTTCTCACCCGACTCGCCGGTCTCGACGACGTCGGCTTCACCACGGCGCTGCGTGTGCTGCACCAGCTCGGGCTGACGGCGGAGGAGGACCGGGCGCGCTTCGCCCATCCGGCCGTACGGGAGGCGGTCGAATGCTCGATGAGCGCCGCCGAACGGCAGTGCTGGCACGAGGCCGCCGCCGAGGTCCTGTACGAGAGCGGACTCCCGGCCGAGCAGGTCGCCGCCCAGCTGATGGCGATCCCCACGGCCCGCTACCCCTGGGCCGTGCCGGTGCTGCGCAGCGCGGCGGACGCCGCACGGCGCAGGGGAACACCGGAACCGGCCGCACGGTATCTGCGGCGTGCGCTGCTCGAGGTGGCGGAACAGGACCGCAAGAGGGCCCATCTGCTGGTCGAACTGGCCACCGTCGAGCGGTCCTTCGATCCGCCGGCCGCCGAGTCCCATATCGCCCAGGCCCTTCCCCTGCTGCCCGCAGCCCGTGACCGTGCCGCCGCGGTGCTGCGGCTCTCGCCGTGGGTGACCAGCCCCATGACCCGGTCGGGGAGGGCCCTGTTCAGACGCGCCGCCGACGATCTCAGGGACCCGTACACACGGGACGACCCCGGCGCCGAGGAGGTGCTGCGCCTGGAGGCGAGGCTGCGGTACACGGGTATCGACGACTACGCCCAGCTCGCCGACGCCGTCGAGAGGCTGCGCGCCCTGGAGCCCACGGTCCGGCTGCGCGGGGGCCGGGAGCTGCTGGCGGTGCTGCTGTACGCGGCGACGCTCACCGCGGACGGTCCGTCGGCCGAGGTGGCGCGGCAGGCCCGCACCATCCTCGACTGGGAACCGGCGACCGCCCCCGGCGGCGGTTCGGTGATGCAGCTGGTGATGTTCGCCCTGGTGGGTGCCGACGCCTTGCAGGACGCCGAGTCCTGGCTGAACGCCGCGGCGGGGAGCGGGCCGGGGGACGACGGTGCGATCGATGCCATGGGGCATGCGCGCCAGGCGTTGTTCCATGTCGCGCGCGGTCGGCTGCCCCTGGCCCGGGAGCAGGCGGCGCTGGTCCTCGAAGGGGCCGGCACCATCGGTGAGGAGAGCCGCTGTTTCGTCTACGGGGTGCTGGGCGCACTGGCCCTGTCGGCGCGTGATGTGCAGCTCGGTTCGCGCATCAGGGCCGCGGTGGCCGACCGCACCCTCGCACCGGTCCCGGCCGCACTGCTGGGCCTGCTGCGGATGGCGGAACAGGCCCGGTCGGGCGATGCCGCCGCGGCCCTGGACACCGCCATGGACTGCGGCCGGCAGCTGGAGTGCGCGGGATGGCGCAATCCCGTGCTGTTCCCCTGGCGCCCCTGGGCGATCTCCTTCTCCGATCAGCTCGGCGACCACCATCTGGCCCGGACCCTGGCCGCGGAGGAGTACGCGAGGGCGAGGGAGTGGGGAGCACCGGCGGCCATCGGCCGGGCCCTGCGGTTGCGCGCCCGCACCGACGCGGCGGACGAGCGGGTGGAACTGCTGCGGGAAGCGGTCGCGACACTCCGCGGCTCCGCCAATGAACTGGAACTCTTCATGGCCGTACGGGACTTGGGGCGGATGCTGGGGGACGGCCCGGAGGGCAGGGAGGTACTGCGTGAGGCCGGTGAGCTGGCGGAATCCTGTGGTGTTCCCTGGCTGCCCGGGCCCGTCGCGGCGGAAGGCCGGCCCTCCGCTCCGGCCGTACGCACGGCACTCACCCGTACCGAGAGCCGTGTGGCATCACTGGTTGTCGACGGCCTCACCAATCAGGAAATTGCAAAGGAACTCCAAGTGAGCGCCCGTGCTGTGGAAAAGCACCTCACTAACTCCTATCGTAAACTCGGCATTACAGGCAGACGGGAGCTGGCCGCAGTTCTGCGGGAAATCGAGGAGCACGTTCCCGGCTGAGCGGGCGGGCGTCCCGAACCAACCAGCGATGTGCCCCCTGACCTGCAATTTCTCAACCGTACCGAACCATGGGTGCGGTGACCGGGCGACCGACCGAACCTTTCCCCGCACCCCCACAGAATCGGCGGGAGCGGGCCGGACCGCGTTGACCCGGTCACCGTGGACTCTCTAGAGTTCATACGTGGTTCCAAGGGAAAATAGGGAATTGGACGGCCAGGTGATCCGCGTCCTTCTCGGCTTTCTTTTCCAGGGAGAGGAGAAGGGTGAAGACCTGAAGTACGGGCGAGTTCCCTGACCGTGAAGAACAAGCGAACCTGATTCCGGTTCACCCCTTCCATGAGGACCCACCGCTGCGGAGGCCGACGGTCCGGTGACGGCGACACGAGGTCGCGGTCCGCCAACGTTGTCAGCGGCGAGGCACCGCCCATCGCCGTGCACCGGCATACGCGCTCAGGGCGGGAACGCCCGGGCGCCGTCGTGGCCGAAGCCGTCCGGGCAGCGCCCGGTGCGATCGGGCCCACCGCATGCGGAGTACACCCCCACAGCCCCCCACTGCACGAAGGGCGATCATGCCGCAGGTCATCAACTCAGGACGTGAGAAGGGCTCCGTCGCGTCCACCCCCACCGATCGGGAAAAGAGCCGAGCACGCGACCTTGTCCTCGAGGACGGCAAGGCGCCGGGGACCGAGCTGCTCGGCCGGAGCAGCAGCATCAGCCTGGCCCGTCTCGACCAGGCCCTGACCATCCAGCAGGCAAGCGAGGGATTCTTCTGGCAGTTCGGCGGCTCGTCCGCGGAGCTGTGCGGCCGGACCTTCAGCGACCTGGTCCACCCCAGTGTCCAGCAGCCGCTGATGCGGCAGTTCTCCGGCCTCATCGAGGGCCGGCGCGACCGCTTCGCCACCGATGTCATCGCGGTGGGACGGGACGACGCGACCTTCACCGTCCCCCTGACGGCCCTCATGGTGCGCGGCGGGCTCCCGGACGAGTCCTCGATCCTGGTCATGATGCCCGGCGCGGAAGCCGAGTCGGCCGACTCGGAGGTCGTCAGCGGACGCAGCAAGAAGCTCCTGAGCCCGATCGACGCCCGGATACTCGAAGGCATAGCCTCCGGCCTCTCCACGATCCCGCTCGCCTCACGACTGCATCTGAGCCGGCAGGGCATCGAGTACCACGTGACCTGTCTGCTGCGGAAGCTCCGGGTGCCGAACCGGGCCGCGCTGGTCTCCCGCGCGTACTCCATGGGGGTGTTGAAGGTCGGCGTCTGGCCGCCGAAGGTGGTCCAGGACTTCATCAAGGACTGACGGCACCGGCCGGCCCGACGCCGGGACGGGCGTCACCGGGCGCGGAACACCGTCACCCCTGAGGGCGGACGTGGCCGGCAAGGGCGGCCATGACGACGAAGGGGCGGCGGGACATGACGCGGGTCCCGGGGCGGGGCTCGGACCGGGACCATGCCCGCGGCTTGTGCGGGTCGAGGGGTGCCTCGGCCCGCACAAGCCGCGACGGGCCCGCAACGCGGCGCACGACAGGCCGACTTGCGTGTGCATGGCCGACGCGCTCCTGTCGACCGCGCGGAACGAGGCGGCGCGGAACGAGGCGGCGCCGGGTCGTGCCGGACCGTGAACCGAACCCGGTCGGAGGTGTGCCGGTCGGCCGCCCGGGAGGCGAGCGGTTCGGCGGGCGACCGCCCCGGTACCGGCCGCTCGTGGAGTTCCGCGGGGAGCGTCCGGTGCGAGTGCCGTTGCCGGTCCCGCCGGACCGCCCGGGTCAGCCGGTGCGCTCGACGTGCGCCGCCAAGTGGGCCAGCGAGGACGCGATCCCGGCCTCATGGGCCGCTCGGTCGATGCCGGGCGGCACGTCCTCGGCGGTGACGGTCACCCGGGTCCCGTCGACGACCTCCTCCAGATGCCAGGTCATCGTCATGGTGCCCGCATAGGACGGATCGTCGGCCTCGAACACCGCGCGCTGCACCACGCGTTCCGCCGGCACCAGGTCGGCGAACGCGACGTCCACCACATCCGTCGCGTCCGACGTCTTGCCGGGGCTGCCGGAGGGGGCGAGATAAGTGAGGACCATGCGGAAGCCACCGCCGGGCCTGGGGTCCCACCGTTCGATCGTCCCTCGCATCCCGTCCGGCGGCAGCCACACCTCGAGGGACTCACGCTCGAGGAGGGCGCGGTACACGGCCGCCGGAGGTGCGCCGATCACCCGGTCGGCACGGTCGGTCCTGCTCATCGCTCGATGGTAAGGGGTGCGCCGCCGTCCGTGGGGCGAGGCGGCCCCCGTCGTCGGGCGGATTCGGCCGCGCGCCGGTCCCTCCCTCCTCGCCCGTACCTGACCCAGGCACGCTGGAGACCCGCCGCAGAAGTCCCCGGCCCCGCGTTTTCGGACGTCGAAGCCGTGAAACCCGTCCCTACGTGACCGAGCGGCCCCGGGCGTCCGCCGACGGTGCGAGGCACCGTTCGTCATGCGTCCCACGACAGGCTGCCGAGCGCCGGACCAGGGCGGACGCCACTGTGACCGCTCGGCCGCCCGGGCGAGGACGGCACGGCGGGGCCGGTCTTCCCCGCAGACAGTCTTCGCCGCAGACAAGGGGCTGAGGCCATGAACGCCAAGCATGCATACCGGGGCCGCCGTCCGGACGTCGGCCGCCGGGATCTGCCGTCGTCCGGGGTGACACCGCAGGAGCCGCGCCGACCGGGCACAGGGAACGACGAGGCGGCCGAGGAACCCGCCCGCCCGGTGGAGGGCCTGGCCCTGCCGGAGGACGCCGCCATGGCCCCCGGTGCCACCCCGCCCGCCGAGTCCGGGGTGTCGGCGCTCGGCGCCCCGGAGCGCGAGGCGCTGCGCAGGGGGTGGGCGGTCGCGCCCCTCACCCTGATCTGCATCGTCGTCGCCCTCATCGCCGTCGGTCTGGCGGCGATGGCGGTCGCGTTGGCGACCACCTGACGGGCCCGCCCGGCCGCCGTGCCCACAGCGTGCCGGGGTGGCAGCCCCGGCACAGCTCCGTGGACACGCTCCGGGGGGACGACCGGGGGCCGCCGCTCCTCAGTGGCGCACACAGCTCTCGATGACGTCCGCGACCCGCTCCGTCGCCGGCGCGTTGTGGCCGGTGCGGCGTGCGAGGCCGAGGTCGACGGTCTCCGTCTCGGTGACCGGCAGATAGGTCACGCCGTCGACGCGGAGGCTCTGGACCGACTCTGGGACCAGCGCGACCCCGTGGCCCGCGGCGACGAAGACGACCAGGGTCGAGGTCTCGCCGACCTCGACCAGCGTGGCCGGTTCGAAACCGGCGCGGGCGCAGGCCGCCAGTACCCGTTCGTGCATGGAGGAGCGCTCCCTGGACGGGTGCACCACGAACGGCTCGTCGGCGAGCGCGGCCAGCGGGACCCTGCGGCGGCCCGCGAGCGGATGGTGCGAGGGCAGGACGGCCACCAGCCGCTCGGTGCGCAGCGGGACGACCCGGACCCCGCTGTGTCCGGCGGGGCCCGGCCGGAACAGGGCGAGGTCGTACGCCCCGTCGAGCAGCCCCTCCACCAGCTGTGGCGCCAGCAGCTCGCCGTGCAGCTCCAGGGAGACCGCCGGGAGCTCGGCCCGCACGGTGCGGGCGACCTGCGGCAGCACGTCATAGGTGGCGGTCCCCACGAAGCCGATGGACACCCGCCCGGCGTGGCCGGAGGCCAGCATGGCCATATGGGCCTCCGCCCGTTCCACCTCGGCGAGGATCGACCGTGCGTACGCCGTCAGATCGGCTCCGGCCTCGGTGAGTTCGACGCGCCGGGTGGACCGGGTGAACAGCACGGTGCCCAGGTCGCGCTCCAGCTGCTTGATCTGCTGGGAGAGAGCGGGCTGCGCGATATGCAGACGCGCCGCCGCGCGCCCGAAGTGGCGTTCCTCGACGAGCGCCAGAAAAGAACGGACATGCCGTAGCTCCATGCCCGCCATTTTATAAGTGGCTCTTATCAATCGAGCAATACTCAGTCTTGGACATGATCAAGCCGGTGTACCTACGCTGCGGTCATGGTCGACAGTTATGTGTACGCAGCGGCGAGAACGCCCTTCGGCCGGTTCCGGGGGGCGCTCTCCGACGTCCGGCCCGACGATCTCGCGGCGCTGGCCGTCTCCGGGGTCCTGGCCGGCACCCCGTCCCTGGACCCGGCGGCGATCGGCGATGTGGTCTGGGGAAACGCCAACGGCGCGGGTGAGGACAACCGGAACGTCGGCCGGATGGCCGTCCTGCTGGCCGGGCTGCCGACCTCGGTGCCCGCCACCACCGTCAACCGGCTCTGCGGCTCCTCCCTGGACGCGGCGATCATCGGCTCGCGCGCGATCGAGACGGGCGATACGGACATCGTCCTCACCGGTGGTGTGGAGTCGATGACCCGCGCCCCCTGGGTGCTGCCCAAGCCGTCGCGCGGCTTCCCCGCGGGGGACATGACCGCCGTCTCCACCACCCTGGGCTGGCGGCTGGTCAACGAACGGATGCCCGCGGAGTGGACGGTCTCGCTGGGCGAGGCCAACGAGATGCTGGCCGAGGAGTTCGGCATCTCCCGGGAGCGGCAGGACGAGTTCGCGGCCCGCTCGCACCACCTGGCGGACGAGGCATGGGCGTCGGGCTTCTACGACGACCTGGTGGTGCCCGTCGAGGTGGGCGGCGACGGCGGGCCGTTCTCCCGCGACGAGGGGATCAGGCCGGGATCCACGGCGCGGAAGCTGGCCGGGCTCAAACCGGCCTTCCGACCCGACGGAGTGATCACCGCCGGCAATGCCTCGCCGCTCAACGACGGGGCGTCCGCCGTGCTGCTGGGTTCCCGGGAGGCCTCGTCGCGCATCGGTCTGGCGCCCCAGGCGCGGATCGCCGGCCGCGGGGTGTCCGCCCTGGAACCCCGGATGTTCGGGTTCGCCCCCGTCGAGGCGGCCGGGCGGGCGCTGCGCCGGGCGGGCATCTCCTGGTCCGATGTGTCCGCCGTGGAGCTCAACGAGGCCTTCGCCGTGCAGTCGCTGGCCTGTGTGGACGCCTGGGGGATCGACCCGGGGATCGTGAACGCCAAGGGCGGCGCGATCGCGATCGGCCACCCCCTGGGCGCGTCCGGCGGCCGGCTGCTCGGCACCCTCACGGCCCGGCTGCGCGAGTCGGGCGGCCGGTGGGGCGTCGCCGCGATCTGTATCGGAGTGGGACAGGCGCTGGCCGTCGTCCTGGAGAACGTGACGGAGGACCGAGCGTGAGGGCCCGTATCTGTGCGGACGCCGACGAGGCCGTGGCCGGGATCGAGGACGGCTCGACCGTGCTCGTCGGAGGGTTCGGCATGGCCGGTATGCCGGTCGAACTGATCGACGCCGTCATCCGGCAGGGCGCGAAGGACCTGACCGTGGTGTCCAACAACGCCGGCAACGGCGACACCGGCCTCGCGGCGCTGCTGGCGACCGGCCGGGTACGCAAGATCATCTGCTCCTTCCCCCGGCAGTCCGACTCCTGGGTGTTCGACGGGCTCTACCGCGAGGGACGGATCGAGCTGGACGTGGTGCCGCAGGGCAACCTCGCCGAGCGGATGCGGGCGAGCGGGGCGGGCATCGGCGCCTTCTACTCGCCCACCGGCGTGGGCACCCTCCTCACCGAGGGCAGGGAGACCCGCGAGATCGACGGCCGCACCTATGTCCTGGAGTACCCGATCAAGGGCGATGTGGCGCTGATCGGGGCCCACCGGGCCGACCGGACGGGCAACCTGGTGTACCGCAAGACCGCCCGCAACTTCGGGCCGGTGATGGCGACCGCGGCCGACCTGGTCGTGGCACAGGTTCATGAGATCGTCGAGACCGGTGAGATCGACCCGGAGGCCGTCGTGACCCCGAGCATCTATGTCGACCGCGTCGTGCGGGCGGTGTCGGCCGCATGACCACGACCACATCCCTGGTGGAGGACCTCGACCGGGGGCAGCTGAACAAGGACGAACTGGCCGCCGTGGTGGCGCGGGACATCCCGCACGGCTCCTTCGTCAATCTGGGCATCGGCCAGCCGACGCTGGTCGCGGACCATCTCGCCGAGGACGCGGAGGTGGTGCTGCACACCGAGAACGGAATGCTCAACATGGGTCCCGCGGCCCGGCCGGGGGAGGAGGACCCCGATCTGACCAACGCGGGGAAGACACCGGTCACCGAACTCCCGGGAGCGGCCTACTTCCACCACGCCGACTCCTTCGCCATGATGCGCGGCGGCCACCTCGACATCTGTGTGCTCGGCGCGTTCCAGGTGTCGGCCGCCGGGGACCTGGCCAACTGGCACACCGGCGCGCCCGGCGCCATCCCGGCCGTCGGGGGCGCGATGGACCTCGCCACCGGCGCCAAGAAGGTGTTCGTGATGATGAACCTCTTCGCGAAGAACGGCTCGCCCAAGCTGGTCCCGCGGTGCACCTATCCGCTGACCGGGCTGGGCTGCGTCGACCGTGTCTACACCGAGTTCGCCACCTTCCGCGTGGGCCGCGAGGGCGTCACCGTCCTGGAGACCTTCGGCATCACCTTCGACGACCTCGCGGCACGCCTCGACCTTCCTCTCGAGCGGGCGAACGGCACAGTGGCGTAGTCCCGTTGACGGGGTCGCGACCTCATGGCGGCCGCCGGCGGACGACGGCTCTCCGGCGGCTCTCCGGCGGACGGGCAGGTCGCCCGCCGCCGGTCAGCCGACCGTCACATCGGCGGCGGGCGCGTCGGCGCGGGCGGCGTGCAGCCGGGCGTAGGCTCCCTGGGCGTCGATGAGCTGGTCATGGGTGCCCTGCTCGACGATCCGGCCGGACTCCATCACGACGATGACATCGGCGTCCCTGATGGTGGACAGACGGTGCGCGATCACAAAGCTCGTCCGGCCCGCCCGCAGGGTATTCATGGCCCGCTGGATCAGCAGCTCGGTACGGGTGTCCACGGAGCTGGTCGCCTCGTCCAGGACGAGCACGGCCGGCCGGGCGAGGAACGCCCTCGCGACCGTGATCAGCTGCTTCTCCCCGGCGCTGACACCGCCCGACTCGTCGTCCAGGACCGTGTCGTACCCCTGCGACAGGGTGCGGATGAACCGGTCGGCGTAGGTCGCGCGGGCCGCCTCCACGATGTCGGCGCGGGTCGCGCCCGGGGACCCGTAGGCGATGTTCTCGGCGATCGTGCCCTTGAACAGCCAGGTGTCCTGGAGGACGAGGCCGAAGCGGGACCGCAGGTCGTCGCGGTTCATCGCGGCGGTGTCGGTGCCGTCCAGCAGGATGCGGCCCGAGTCGATCTCGTAGAAGCGCATCAGCAGATTGGCGACCGTGGTCTTGCCGGCGCCGCTCGGTCCGACGACCGCCACCGTGCTGCCGGGTTCCACGGACAGCGAAAGACCCTCGATGAGCGGGGTGTCGGGGGAGTAGCGGAACGACACGTCCTGGAACTCCACCCGGCCCTCGACGCGTTCCACCGCGAGCGGGCGGTCCGGCTCGGGCTCCTGCTCCGGCGCGTCCAGCAGCGTGAACACCCGCTGCGCGGAGGCCACCCCGGACTGGAGGCGGCCCGCGACCGAGGCGATCTCCACGATCGGCTGGCTGAACTGCCGTGCGTACAGGATGAACGCCTGCACATCGCCCAGCGTCAGTGAGCCGTTGACGACCTTCCAGGCGCCGACGACGGCGACCGCGACATAGCCGAGGTTGGCGACGAACATCATCACGGGCTCGATCGCGCCGGACGCGAACTGCGCCCCCGAACCGGCCCGGTACACCGCCTCGTTGCGCTCGTCGAAGCGCTGCTCGGCCTCCGCCCGCCGGTCGAAGGCCTTGACCAGCGCGTGCCCGGCGCACATCTCCTCGACATGCGCGGTCAGCTTGCCGCTCGCGGACCACTGGGCCGCGTACTGCGGCTGGGCCCGCTTGCTGATCCAGGCGGCGAGCAGCCCCGACACCGGGACGCTCAGCAGCATCACCCCGGCCAGCGAGGGCGAGATGATCAGCATCAGGGACAACATGATGACCAGCGAGAACACCGAGCTGATCAGATCGGTCAGGGTCTGCTGGAGGGTCTGCTGGAGGTTGTCGACGTCGTCCGTGCCGCGGCTGAGCGTCTCGCCCGCCGGCTTCCGGTCGAAGTAGCGCAGCGGCAGCCGCGCCAGCTTCTCCTGCGCCCGGTGCCGCAGGTCGTGGATGAGCAGGCGGACCACCGAGGCCACCAGCCAGTTCTGGACCAGCATGAACACCGATGCCACCACATACAGCACCAGCAGGATCATCAGCAGTCTGCCGAGCGCCCCGAAGTCGACGCCCGGGGCCGGTCCGCCGTGCCCGAGGACGCCGTCGGCGATCAGGTCGGTGACCCGGCCCAGCAGCAGCGGGCCGAAGGCGTTGAGGAGGATGCCGACGACACCCGCCGTGAGGGCGAGGCCCACCGACCGGCGGTGCGGGCGCAGCAGAGCGGCGAGCCGGCGGACCGGCTGCTCCGACTCCCGCTCCTCTTCGTGCTCCTCAGGAACGTCCGGCGCCATGAGCGGTTTCCTCTCGGGTGCGCTGGGAGAGCGCGATCTCGCGGTAGGTGGGACTGTCGCGCAGCAGCGCGTCATGGGTGCCGGTGGCGGCGATGCCGCCCTGGTCCAGGAGGACGATCCGGTCGGCGTCGCGCACGGAGGCGACGCGCTGCGCCACGGTGATCACGGTGGCGCCCTCGGTGTAGGGCACCAGGGCCTTCCGTAGCGCCGCCTCCGTGCTCTGGTCGAGCGCCGAGAAGGAGTCGTCGAAGAGATAGATGGCGGGGCGGCGCAGCAGCGCCCGTGCGATCGCCAGCCGCTGGCGCTGACCGCCGGAGACGGTGGTGCCGCCCTGAGCGATCTCCGTGTCGAGGCCGCCGAGCCGGGTCACGAAGCCGTCCGCCTGGGCGATCCGCAGCACCTCCCACAGCTCCTCGTCCGTGGCGTCCGGCCGGCCGAAGCGCAGATTGCTCGCGACGGTCCCGGCGAACAGATACGGACGCTGCGGCACATAGCCCACGGCGGCGGCCAGCACCGACGGGTCCAGTTCGCGCACATCGGTGCCGCCGATCCGCACCTCGCCCGCGGTGACGTCGACCAGCCGCAGGATCAGATGCAGCAGCGTGGTCTTGCCGGAGCCGGTGCTGCCGAGGACCGCGACCCGCTCACCGGGCCGCAGCGTCAGCGACAGATCCCGCAGCACGGCGTTCTCGGCACCTGGGTAGCGGAACTCGGCGCCCACCAGCTCGACCTGCCCGGCGGGACCCGCCATGGGCCGCGGCGAGGCGGGCGGGACGACATCGGTCTCCGCCTGGAGGACCTCCGTGATCCGCTCCGCGCACACCCGGGCCCGCGGCACGTTCAGGAACACGAAGGCGAGCATCACCACGGACATCAGGATGAGCGACAGATAGCTGAGGAAGGCGCTGAGCGCACCGATCTGCATGCTGCCCGAGTCGATCCGGCGGGCCCCCACCCACAGCAGCCCCAGGGTGAAGAGGTTCATCAGCAGCAGCACCGACGGCAGCATCACCGCGATGAGCCGGCCCACCCCCAGGGACAGGCCGAGGAGTTCCTCGTTGGTGCGGGTGAAGCGCTCGCCCTCATGGGCGTCGCGGGCGAAGGAACGCACCACACGCACCCCGGTGATGCGCTCCCGCAGCAGTCGCCCGATACGGTCCAGCGTCTGCTGGAGCCGGGCGTACAGCGCGGCCATCCGGGACAGCAGCAGACCGAAGCAGACGGCCACCACCAGCACCATCGGGACCAGGATCAGGGCCAGCGTCACATCCTGGCGCAGCGCGAGCAGCACACTGCCCAGGCACATCAGGGGAGCCGCCACGAAGATGCCGAGGCCGGACTGGGCGAGGTTCTGCACCTGCTGGACGTCGTTCACCGAACGGGTCAGCAGGGACGGAGTGCCGAACCGGCCGATCTCACGGGCGGAGAAGTCCAGCACCCGGCGGAAGACCGCGGACCGCAGATCCCGGCCGAGAGCGGTGGAGGTGCGTGCGCCCAGCGCCGCGGCACCCAGCGCCGCGGCGATCTGCACCAGCGCCACCACGGCCATCGTGGCGCCGATGGTGCCGATGCGGTCGCTGTCGTGGCGGACGACTCCCTCGTCGATGAGTGCGGCGCCCAGCGTCGGCAGCAGCAGCGTGCCGAGGATCTGCACCAGATGCAAAACGACCAGAGCGACAACGGACCCGGCATAGGGGCGCAGTTGTGTGCGCATGAGTCTCAACAGCACGGAATGACACCCCGGTTGACGGCGGCCCGCAGCCGCCCGTTGGAACGGAGTCGGCCAGCGCACCGACGGGGCCATTGGACCCCGCACCGCACCCGGATTTCCCTAGTGTTCGCCGCCGTCGCGTCGGCCGCCCGGGAATTCCCTAGTAAGTTCGAGAAACGTTGACATTGACTTCCGTCGCTTGGGAGCGTGCCGGTGTCTATCGTCCGGACAGCTTTCTCGAAGCCAGGTCGTCGACCGAGCGCAGCGTTTGGACGGTCTCTTCGTGGTCTGAGATGGGGATGGAATGCCCAAGCGCGCACTGATCACCGGAATTACCGGCCAGGACGGGTCCTATCTGGCGGAGCACCTGCTGTCGCAGGGGTACCAGGTGTGGGGTCTCATCCGTGGCCAGGCCAACCCACGCAAGTTCCGGGTGAGCCGGCTCGCCTCCGAACTCTCCTTCGTCGACGGTGACCTCATGGACCAGGGCAGCCTGGTCTCGGCGGTCGACAAGGTACAGCCGGACGAGGTGTACAACCTCGGCGCGATCTCGTTCGTGCCGATGTCCTGGCAGCAGGCCGAGCTGGTCACCGAGGTGAACGGCATGGGCGTGCTGCGGGTCCTGGAGGCCATCCGCATGGTGAGCGGACTGAGCATGTCCCGCACCGCGGGCACCGAGGGCCAGATCCGTTTCTACCAGGCGTCCTCCTCGGAGATGTTCGGCAAGGTCGCCGAGACGCCGCAGCGGGAGACCACGCTCTTCCACCCGCGCAGCCCCTACGGCGCGGCCAAGGCGTACGGTCACTTCATCACCCGCAACTACCGTGAGTCCTTCGGCATGTACGCGGTCTCCGGGATGCTGTTCAACCATGAATCGCCCCGCCGTGGCCAGGAGTTCGTGACCCGCAAGATCTCCCTCGCGGTCGCCCGCATCAAGCTGGGGCTCCAGGACAAGCTGGCCCTCGGCAACATGGACGCGGTCCGCGACTGGGGTTACGCGGGCGACTACGTCCGCGCCATGCATCTGATGCTCCAGCAGGACGCCCCCGACGACTATGTGATCGGCACCGGGGAGATGCACACCGTGCGCGACGCGGTCCGCTTCGCCTTCGAGCACGTGGGCCTCGACTGGAAGGACTACGTCGTCGTCGACCCCGACCTCGTGCGGCCCGCCGAGGTCGAGGTGCTGTGCGCCGACAGCTCCAAGGCACAGGCCCAGCTGGGCTGGAAGCCGAGCGTCGATTTCCAGGAACTCATGCGGATGATGGTCGACGCCGACCTCGCGTCCGTTTCCCGGCAGAACGAACTCGACGACCTTCTGCTGGCACACAGCTGGTAACGGGCGAAAGCCCCTCCAAGTACTAGGGATTTCCTGCCGGACCTCCGGCCACACTCGCCTCATGGCTTCTCCTGCCTGGGAGAGCCATGTGGCGAGTCGGTGTTCTGCGGCATGGTGCAGAGATTTCGGCGATGCGGTACGGCCGTCGGCCGTCGGGATGGGTTGAGATGGACAACGAACAGAAGCTCCGGGATTACCTCAAGCTTGCGACGGCCGATCTGCGACGCGCCCGGCGGCGTGTGGGCGAGCTGGAGTCGGCGTCCCAGGAACCGATCGCCATCGTCGGTATGACCTGCCGCTACCCAGGCGGCGTCAGCAGCCCCGAGGACCTGTGGCGGATGGTGGAGGCCGGCGAGAACGGCGTCACCCCGTTCCCCACCGACCGCGGCTGGGACCTGGAGGCGCTCGCCTCCTCGCCGACCTCCCGGGGCGGATTCCTCCATGACGCGCCCGAGTTCGACGCGGACTTCTTCGGCATCTCGCCGCGCGAGGCGGTCGCCATGGACCCGCAGCAGCGGGTCGTCCTGGAGTCCGCCTGGGAGGCGTTCGAGCGCGCCGGCATCAACCCCACCTCCGTCAAGGGCAGCCGTACCGGCGTCTTCATCGGCGCCATGGCCCAGGACTACCGGGTCGGTCCCGCCGACGGCGCCGAGGGCTTCCAGCTCACCGGCAACACCGGCAGCGTGCTGTCCGGCCGTATCTCGTACACCTTCGGCACGGTCGGTCCCGCGGTCACCGTCGACACCGCCTGCTCCTCCTCCCTGGTCGCCGTCCACCTCGCCACCCAGGCGCTGCGCGCGGGTGAGTGCACCCTCGCCCTCGCGGGCGGCGTCACCGTCATGTCGGGCCCCGGCACCTTCATCGAGATGGGCCGCCAGGGCGGACTGTCCGTCGACGGCCGCTGCCGCTCCTTCGGCGACACCGCCGACGGCACCGGCTGGGCCGAGGGCGTCGGCATCCTCGTCCTGGAGCGGCTGTCCGACGCGATCCGCAACGGCCGCGAGATCCTCGCCGTGGTCCGCGGCACCGCCGTCAACCAGGACGGCGCCTCCAACGGGCTCACCGCCCCCAACGGCCCGTCGCAGCAGGCCGTCATCGAGCAGGCCCTCGTCAACGCCCGGCTCTCCGCGGGCGATATCGACGTCGTCGAGGCGCACGGCACCGGCACCACCCTCGGCGACCCCGTCGAGGCGCAGGCGCTGCTCGCCACCTACGGTCAGCAGCGCGACGAGGACAAGCCGCTGCTGCTCGGCTCGGTGAAGTCCAACATCAGCCACACCCAGGCCGCCGCCGGTGTCGCCGGTGTCATCAAGATGGTCATGGCGATGCGGCATGGGGTGCTGCCCCGCACCCTCCTCGCCGACGAGCCCACCCGCCACGTCGACTGGTCCCAGGGCGCCGTCCGCGTCCTCACCGAGAACACCGAATGGCCCGCCACCGGCGCCCCCCGCCGCGCGGCCGTCTCCTCCTTCGGCATCAGCGGCACCAACGCCCACACCATCGTCGAGCAGGCCCCCGAGCCGGAGCCCGCCGACCCCGAGGACGACGCCCCGAGCACCCCGGCCGCCGTCACCGGCGTGCTGCCCGTGCTGCTCTCCGGCCGGAGCCCCGAGGTGCTGCGCGCCCAGGCCGCCGCCCTGCTCACCACCCTCGGCACCGGCACCCCGCCCGCGCCGGCGGACCTCGCCTACTCGCTCGCCACCACCCGCACCGCTTTCGAGCACCGGGCCGTGCTGCTCGCCTCGGACCTGCCCGAGCTGACCGGGCGGCTCACCGCGATCGCCGAGGGCACCGATCCGGCCGTCCTGGCCGACACCGTCACCGGCACCGCGAGAACCGAGACCCGCCTCGCCGTCCTGTTCACCGGGCAGGGCGCCCAGCGTCTCGGCGCCGGCCGTGAACTCGCCGCCCGCTTCCCGGTGTTCGCCGCCGCCCTGGACGCCGCCCTCGACGCCTTCACCCCCCACCTGGACGTGCCGCTGCGCGAGGTGCTGTGGGGCGAGGACGCCGACCGCCTGGACCGCACCGAGTACGCACAGCCCGCGCTGTTCGCCGTCGAGGTCGCCCTCTACCGTCTGCTGGAGTCCTTCGAGGTCAAGCCGGACCACCTGGCCGGCCACTCGGTGGGCGAGATCGCCGCCGCGCATGTCGCCGGAGTGTTCTCCCTCGACGACGCGGCCACCCTGGTCGCCGCCCGCGGCCGTCTCATGCAGGCGCTGCCCGAGGGCGGCGCCATGGTCGCCGTGCAGGCGAGCGAGGACGAGGTCGCCCCGCTGCTCGCCGGCCACGAGGACCTGGTGTCCCTCGCCGCCGTCAACGGCCCCTCCGCCGTCGTCCTCTCCGGGGACGAGACCACCGTCACCGAGCTGGCGGCCCGCCTGGCCGCCGACGGACGCAAGACGAGCAGGCTGCGTGTCTCGCACGCCTTCCACTCGCCGCTGATGGCCCCGATGCTCGACGAGTTCCGGAACGTCGTCGAGGGCCTCACCCTGCACAGCCCGCTGCTGCCCGTCGTCTCCGACGTCACCGGAGAGCCGGCCACCGTCGCCCAGCTCACCTCCCCCGACTACTGGGTCGACCATGTCCGTCAGGCCGTCCGCTTCGCCGACGGCATCGACTGGCTCGCCCGGCACGATGTCACCGCCTTCCTCGAACTCGGCCCCGACAGCGTGCTGTCCGCCATGGCGCAGAACTGCCTGGACGCCGCAGGATCCGACGCCCTCACCGTGCCCGCACTGCGCGAGGGCCGCCCCGAGGACCACACCTTCACCGCCGCGCTCGCCGCGCTGCACACCCAGGGCACCGCGCTGCACTGGGACGCCTGCTTCACCGGCACCGGAGCCCGCCGCACCGACCTGCCGACGTACACCTTCCAGCGCCGCCGCTACTGGCCGCGCGCCGTCCAGGGCGGCGCCGCCGACCTGCGCTCCGTCGGACTCGGCGCCGCCCACCACCCGCTGCTGTCCGCCGCGGTCTCCCTCGCCGACTCCGAGGGCGCCCTGCTGACCGGCCGGATCTCCCTGCTCAGCCACCCGTGGCTCGCCGACCACACCGTCCGCGGCGCCACCCTGCTGCCCGGCACCGCCTTCCTGGAGCTGGCCGTCCGCGCCGGCGACGAGGTCGGCTGCGACCGCGTCGACGAACTGACCCTGGCCGCACCGCTCGTCCTGCCCGAGCAGGGCGGCGTCCAGGTGCAGCTGTGGATCGGCAACCCGGACGCGTCCGGCCGCCGCAGCGTCACCGTCTACGGCCGCCCCGACGCCGACGAGGACGCCCCCTGGACGTCCCACGCCACCGGTGTGCTCTCCGCCTCCCGCACCACCAGCGACTTCGACGCCACCGTCTGGCCCCCGGCCGACGCCGAGACCCTCCCCGTGGACGGCCTCTACGAGCGGCTCGCCGAGGGCGGCTTCGGCTACGGCCCGCTCTTCCAGGGCCTGCGGGCCGCCTGGCGCCGCGGCGACGAGGTGTTCGCCGAGGTCGTGCTGCCCGAGTCCGGCCACACCGACGCCGAGTCCTTCGGACTGCACCCCGCGCTCCTCGACTCCGCCCTGCACGCGGCGTCGTTCGTCGACCTCGACGAGCGCGCCGCCGGCGGACTGCCCTTCTCCTGGGAGGGCGTCAGCCTGCACGCGAGCGGTGCCACCACCCTGCGGGTGCGGCTGGCCCCGGCCGCCGGTGACGCCGTCGCGATCGCCGTCGCCGACGACTCCGGACAGCTCGTCCTGTCCGCCGACTCGCTGATCCTGCGCGCCGTCGCGGCCCGCGAGATCGACGCCGCCGCCGCGCTGGTCCGCGACGCGCTGTTCCGCCTCGACTGGGTGCCCGTCACGGCCGTCGCCGCCTCCGGCACCGCCGCGGCACTGGTCGGCGAGGACCCCTTCGGCCTGCGCGCCCTGCCCCAGTTCGGCGACCTCGCCGTCCACCCGGATCTCGCGGATCTGGCCGCCGCCGACGGCGCTGTCCCGGACACCGTGCTGCTGCCGCTCACCGGCACCGGACCCGACGCCGACCCGGTCACCGCCGCACACCGCGCCGCCACCGAGGCCCTCGCCGCCGTCCGGACCTGGCTCGAGCAGGACGAGCGGTTCGCCGCCTCCCGGCTCGCCCTGGTCACCCGGGGCGCGACCACCGGCCACGACCCGGCCGCCGCCGCGGTCTGGGGCCTGGTGCGCTCCGCCCAGTCCGAGAACCCCGGCCGCTTCCTCCTCGTCGACCTCGACGCCGACCAGGACACCCCCGCGCTCCCGGCCGCCGCGCTCACCTCCGAGGAGCCGCAGCTCGCCGTGCGCGGCGAGGAGCTCCGCGCCGCCCGTCTGGTCCGCCGTCCCGCTTCCACCGCCGAGGCCGTTCCCGCCTTCGGTGGGGAGGGTGCGGTGTTGGTGACGGGTGGTACCGGTGGTCTGGGTGCGGTGCTGGCGCGTCATCTGGTGGCCGAGCACGGTGTGCGTGAGCTGGTTCTGGTCAGTCGTCGTGGTGGTGCGGCGGCGGGTGCGGCCGAGCTGGTCGCGGAGCTGGCGGAGTCGGGTGCGCGGGCGACGGTGGTGGCCTGTGATGTGACGGACCGTGCGGCGGTGGCCGAGCTGGTGGCCGCGCATCCGGTGTCGGCGGTGGTGCACTCCGCCGGTGTCCTGGACGACGGCATGGTCGGCACGCTGACCCCCGAACGCCTCACCACCGTGCTCCGTCCCAAGGTGGACGCGGCCTGGAACCTCCATGAGGCCACCCGCGACCTGGACCTGAAGGCCTTTGTGCTGTTCTCGTCGGTCGCCGGCGTCCTGGGCAGCCCCGGTCAGGCCAACTACGCCGCAGGCAACGCCTTCCTGGACGCCCTCGCGGCCCACCGCCGGGCCGCGGGCCTGCCGGGTCTGTCGCTGGCCTGGGGCCCCTGGGAGCAGACCGGCGGCATGACCGGCGGCATCTCCGAGGACGACCTGCGCCGCATGGCCCGCGCCGGAACTCCGGCCCTCACCGTCGAGCAGGGCCTCGCCCTCCTCGACGCCGCCCTCGACGGCGACGACGCCGCGCTCGCCCCCGTCCGCCTGGACCTCTCCGTCCTGCGGGCCCAGGGCGAAGTGCCGCCGCTGCTGCGCTCCCTGATCCGCGGCCGCTCCCGCCGTGCCGCCGTCGCCGGGTCCGCCACCGCCGGCGGGCTCGCCCAGCGTCTGGCCCGCCTGGACGCCGAGAGCCGCGACGAACTGGTCCTGGACCTCGTCCGCGGCCAGGTCGCCCTCGTCCTCGGTCACGCCACCGGCGCCGAGATCGACGCCGGCCGCGCCTTCCGTGAGCTGGGCTTCGACTCCCTCACCGCCGTCGAGCTGCGCAACCGCCTGAACACGGTCACCGGACTGCGCCTGCCCGCCACCCTGGTCTTCGACTACCCGACGGTCAGCCACCTCGCCTCCTATGTCCTGGACGAGCTTCTCGGCACCGAGGTCGAGGCGGAGGTCGTGCAGCGCGGCACGGCGGCCGTGGCGGACGATCCGATCGTGATCGTGGGCATGGCCTGCCGCTATCCGGGCGGGGTCACCTCGCCGGAGGACCTGTGGCGCCTGGTCACCGAGGGCACGGACGCCGTCTCCGGCTTCCCCGTCAACCGTGGCTGGGACGTGGAGAACCTCTACCACCCGGACCCCGACCACCCCGGCACCGCCTACACGCGTTCCGGTGGTTTCCTGCACGAGGCGGGGGAGTTCGACCCCGGCTTCTTCGGTATGAGCCCCCGTGAGGCGCTGGCGACGGACTCGCAGCAGCGTCTGCTCCTCGAGGCGTCCTGGGAGGCGATCGAGCGGGCCGGGATCGATCCGGTCGGTCTGCGGGGCAGTGCGACCGGTGTGTTCGCCGGTGTGATGTACAGCGACTACAGCGCGATGCTGGGAAGCCCCGAGTTCGAGGGCTTCCAGGGCAGCGGCAGCTCTCCGAGTCTCGCCTCGGGCCGCGTCTCCTACACGCTGGGCCTGGAGGGTCCGGCGGTCACGGTGGACACCGCGTGCTCCTCGTCGCTGGTGGCGATGCACTGGGCGATGCAGGCCCTGCGCTCGGGTGAGATCTCGCTCGCCCTGGCCGGCGGTGTGACCGTGATGTCCACGCCCGCCGTGTTCGTGGACTTCGCGCGGCAGCGGGGTCTGTCGCCCGACGGCCGCTGCAAGGCGTTCTCGGACTCGGCCGATGGTGTGGGCTGGTCCGAGGGTGTCGGCATGCTGGTGCTGGAGCGGCAGTCCGACGCGATCCGCAACGGCCACCAGATCCTCGCGGTCGTCCGCGGTTCGGCCGTCAACCAGGACGGCGCCTCCAACGGCCTCACCGCCCCCAACGGCCCGTCCCAGCAGCGCGTCATCCGCCAGGCCCTCGCCAGTGGTGGGCTCTCGGCGGGCGACGTGGATGTCGTCGAGGCGCACGGTACGGGTACCACCCTGGGTGACCCGATCGAGGCGCAGGCGCTCCTGGCGACCTACGGCCGGGACCGTGACCCGGAGCAGCCGCTGCTGCTGGGTTCGGTGAAGTCCAACATCGGTCACACGCAGGCCGCGGCCGGTGTCGCGGGTGTGATCAAGATGGTCATGTCGATGCGCCACGGTGTACTGCCCCGCACCCTGCACGTGGACGCCCCGTCCTCGCACGTCGACTGGACCGAAGGCGCGGTCGAGCTGCTCACCGAGCAGACCGCCTGGCCCGAGACCGGCCGTCCGCGTCGCGCCGCCGTGTCCTCCTTCGGCATCAGCGGCACCAATGTCCACACCGTCCTGGAGCAGGCGCCGGGCACCACCGTGCCCGCCCCGGCCGCCCCCGAGCGCACCGCCGGCGCCGTCCCGCTGCTGCTGTCCGGCCGCACCCGCGACGCCCTGCGCGCCCAGGCCGCCCGCCTGCTCACCCACCTCCAGAACCACCCCGAGCCGTCCCTCGCCGACCTCGGCCACTCCCTGGCCACCACCCGCTCCCGCTTCGAGCGCCGCGCCGCGGTGATCGCGCAGGACCGCGAAGGACTGCTCGCCTCCCTCGGCTCCCTCGCCGCCGGCCGCCCCGACCCGGCCGTCGTCGAGGGTGAGGCCGCCGGGCGTGCCCGGGTCGCCGTGATGTTCTCCGGCCAGGGCAGCCAGCGCGCCGCCATGGGCCGCGAACTGTACGAGACCCAGCCCCGGTTCGCCGCCGCGTTCGACGAGGTGTGCGCCGCCCTCGACCCGCTGCTCGACCGGCCGCTGCGCGAGGTCGTGTTCGCCGCCGAGGGCAGCGAAGAGGCCGCGCTGCTCGACCGCACCGGCTGGACCCAGCCCGCGCTGTTCGCCGTCGAGGTCGCCCTCTACCGACTTGTCGAGAGCTGGGGCGTCCGCGCCGACTTCGTCACCGGTCACTCCATCGGTGAGATCGCCGCCGCGCACATCGCCGGGGTGTTCACCCTCCAGGACGCCGCCCGACTGGTCGCCGCCCGCGCCACCCTCATGGAGGCGCTGCCGTCCGGCGGCGCCATGGTCGCCGTGCAGGCCACCGAGGACGAGGTCGCCCCGCTGCTCGGCGAGGGCCTGTCCGTCGCCGCCGTCAACGGCCCCACCTCCGTGGTCGTCTCCGGCGACGAGGACGCCGCCGTGGAGCTCGCCGCCGAGTTCTCCGGCCGAGGGCGCCGCACCAAGCGTCTACGGGTGAGCCATGCCTTCCACTCGCCGCACATGGACGCCATGCTCGACGCGTTCCGCACGGTCGCCGAGACGCTGTCCTACGCCGCCCCCCGCATCCCGCTGGTCTCCGACCTGACGGGCCGCAGGGCCGACGACGCCGAGGTGCGCACCGCCGACTACTGGGTGCGCCACGTCCGTGAGGCCGTACGGTTCGCCGACTGCGTCCGCACCCTGCGCGACGCCGGCGCCACCCTCTTCCTCGAACTCGGCCCCGACGGACTGCTGACCGCCATGGCCGAGGACACCCTCGGCGACGAGCGTTACGACCACAACACGGCACTCGTCCCGCTGCTGCGCGCCGACCGCCCCGAGGAGAGCGCCGCCGCCACCGCCGCGGCCCGCCTCCAGATCCACGGCGTCGACCTCGACTGGACCGCGTACCTGGCCGGCACCGGCGCCCGCCGCGTCGACCTGCCGACCTACGCCTTCCAGCACGCCCACTACTGGCCGCAGCTGCCCTCCGCCGCGCCCTCCCCGGCCGGCGACCCGGCCGACCAGAAGCTGTGGGCCGCCGTCGAGCGCGGCGACGCCGCCGAACTCGCCGCCGTCCTCGGCCTCGACGAGGACAGCCTCACCCCGCTGGACTCCCTGCTGCCCGCGCTGAGCTCCTGGCGCCGCGGCAACCAGGAGAAGGCGCTCCTCGACACGCTGCGCTACCGCGTCGAGTGGACCCGGCTGAGCAAGCCCGCCGCCCCCGTCCTCGACGGCACCTGGCTGCTGGTCTCCTCCGACGCCACCGCCGACGACGAGACCGAGCTGCTCGACGGCCTGGCCGAGGCGCTCGGCGCGCACGGCGCCCGGGTCCGCCGCCTCGTCCTGGACGCCGACTGCGCCGACCGGGCCGTGCTCGGCGCCCGCCTCGCCGACACCGAGAACGCCGACAACACCGCCCAGGTGCTGTCCGTGCTGCCGCTCGACGAGCGCCCCACCGACGGCCCCGCCGGCTTCACCCAGGGCCTCGCCCTGACCATCGCCCTCGTCCAGGCCCTCGCCGACACCGGCGCCCACGGCCGGCTGTGGACCGCCACCCGCGGCGCCGTCTCCACCGGACCCGCCGACCCGGTCACCCACCCCGCCCAGGCCACCGCCTGGGGCATGGGCCGCGGTGTCGCCCTGGAGCACCCCCGCCTGTGGGGCGGCCTCGTCGACCTCCCGGCCGACTTCGACCGCGGCGCCGGACAGCGCCTCGCCGAGGTCCTCGCGGTCAAGGACGCCCCCGACGGCGAGGACCAGGTCGCCCTGCGCGCCACCGGTGTGCACGGCCGCCGCCTGGTCCGCCACATCGTCGACGAGCTGCCCTCCGCCGACCAGTTCACCGCCTCCGGAAGCGTCCTGATCACCGGCGGCACCGGCGGCCTCGGCGCCGAGACCGCCCGCTGGCTGGCCCGCTCCGGCGCCGCCCACCTCGTCCTCACCAGCCGCCGCGGCCCCGACGCCCCCGGCGCCGCCGAACTCCGCGCCGAACTGGAGCAGTCGGGCGCAAGCGTCTCGATCGTGGCCTGCGACGTCGCCGACCGTGACGCCCTCGCCGCCGTCCTCGACGGACTGTCCGCCGACCAGCCCCTCACCGGTGTGGTGCACACCGCGGGCGTCGGCCACTACGGCCCGCTGGACGCGCTGACGCCCGCCGAGTTCGCCGGCCTCACCGCCGCCAAGCTGGCCGGCGCCGCCCACCTCGACAACCTCCTCGGCGACCGCGAACTGGACTTCTTCATCCTGTTCGGCTCCATCGCCGGCGTCTGGGGCAGCGGCGACCAGAGCGCCTACGGCGCTGCCAACGCCTACCTCGACGCCCTCGCCCTGGCCCGCCGCGCCCGCGGCCTCGCCGCGACCTCCATCGCCTGGGGTCCCTGGGGCGGCACCGGCATGGCCGCCGACGACGCCGTCTCCGGCACCCTGCGACGCCAGGGCCTCGGCCTGCTCGACCCCGCGCCCGCCCTCACCGAGATGCGCCGCGCCGTGGTCCGCCAGGACGTCACCGTCACCGTCGCGGACGTCGACTGGACCCGCTACGCCCCGCTGTTCACCTCCGCCCGGCCCAGCGCCCTCATCAGCGACCTGCCCGAGGTCCGTGCCCTGGCCGCCGAGAACACCCCCGCCGACACCGGCGACGCCTCCGAGATCGTCCAGCGGGTCCGCTCGCTGTCGGAGCCGGAGCAACTGCGCCTGCTCACCGACCTGGTGCGCACCGAGGCCGCGACCGTGCTCGGTCACTCCTCCGCCGGCGCCGTACCGGAGGACCGTGCCTTCCGCGAGATCGGCTTCGACTCGCTGACCGCCGTCGAACTGCGCAAGCACCTCGGCGCCGCCACCGGCCTCTCGCTGCCGAGCACCATGGTGTTCGACTACCCGACCCCGCTGGAGCTGGCCCAGTATCTGCGGGCCGAGATGGTCGGCTCCGTCCTGGAGGTCGCGGGCCCCGTCGCCACCGGCGGTACCGACGACGAACCCATCGCCATCATCGGCATGAGCTGCCGCTACCCCGGCGGAGTCAGCTCCCCGGAGCAGCTGTGGGACCTGGTGCTCTCCGGCACCGACGCGATCACCGACTTCCCGGTCAACCGCGGCTGGAACACCGCCGGGCTCTACGACCCCGACCCCGACCACCCTGGCACCACCTACTCCACGCAGGGCGGCTTCCTGCACGAGGCCGACGAGTTCGACCCCATGTTCTTCGGCATCTCGCCCCGCGAGGCGCTGGTCATGGACCCGCAGCAGCGGCTCCTCCTGGAGACCACCTGGGAGGCCTTCGAACGCGCCGGACTCACCCCCGACACCCTCCGCGGCAGCCTGACCGGCACCTTCATCGGCTCCAGCTACCAGGAGTACGGGATGGGCGCCGGCGACGGCGCCGAGGGCCACCTGGTCACCGGCACCAGCCCCAGCGTGCTCTCCGGCCGCCTCGCCTATGTCTTCGGCCTGGAGGGCCCGGCGGTCACCGTCGACACCGCCTGCTCGTCCTCGCTGGTCGCCCTGCACCTGGCCTGCCAGGCGCTGCGCAACGGCGAGAGCAACCTCGCGGTCGCGGGCGGCGCCACCGTCATGACCACCCCCAACGCGTTCGTGGCGTTCAGCCGGCAGCGCGCCCTCGCGCAGGACGGCCGGTGCAAGGCGTTCTCCGAGAGCGCCGACGGCATGACCCTCGCCGAAGGTGTCGGCATCGTCCTCGTCGAGCGGCTGTCCGACGCCCGCCGCAACGGCCACCCGGTGCTCGCCGTGATCCGCGGCTCCGCCATCAACCAGGACGGCGCCTCCAACGGCCTCAGCGCCCCCAACGGCCCCTCCCAGCAGCGCGTCATCCGCCAGGCCCTGGCCAACGCCCGGGTCGCCCCCGGCGAGATCGACCTCCTGGAGGCCCACGGCACCGGCACCCCGCTCGGCGACCCCATCGAGGCGCAGGCCCTGTTCGCCACCTACGGCCGCACCCGTACCCCCGAGACCGCGCTGCTGCTCGGCTCGGTGAAGTCGAACATCGGGCACTCCCAGTCCGCCGCCGGTGTCGCGAGCATCATCAAGATGGTCATGGCGCTGCGCCACGGTGTGATGCCCCAGACCCTGCACGCCGACGAGCCCTCCAGCCACGTCGACTGGAGCCCGGGCACCGTACGGCTGCTCGGCGAGAACACCGACTGGCCGCAGACGGGCCGTCCGCGCCGGGCCGCGGTGTCCTCCTTCGGCATCAGCGGTACCAACGCCCACGTCATCCTGGAGCAGGAGACCGAGGCGCCCGCCGCCGAGGACGAGCAGCTCGCCCCGGCGCCCCTGCCGGTCGCCGCCGGTGTGGTGCCGTGGCTGCTGTCCGCCCGTGGCGCCGCCGCGCTGCGCGAGCAGGCCGACCGCCTCCTCACCCATCTCGTGACCGCCGACCCGGCGGCCCGCCCGATCGACATCGGTCTGTCCCTGGCCACCTCCCGCGCGCTCTTCGAGCACCGCGCCGTGGTCGTGCCGCCCGCCGGCACCGACCCGCTGGAGGCGCTGCGCGCCGTCGCCGCAGACGGGCCCTCGGGCGTCGTCGCCCGCGGTGTCGCGGACGTCGCGGGCCGCACCGTCTTCGTCTTCCCCGGCCAGGGCTCCCAGTGGGCGGGCATGGGCGCCCAGCTCCTGGACGAGTCCCCGGTGTTCGCCGAGCGGATCGCCGAATGCGCCGCCGCCCTCGCCGAGTTCACCGACTGGAACCTCATCGACGTCCTGCGGGGCGCCGAGGGCGCCCCGACGCTGGAGCGCGTCGACGTCGTCCAGCCCGCCTCGTTCGCCGTGATGGTCTCCCTGGCCGCCGTGTGGCGGGCCCAGGGTGTCGAACCCGACGCGGTGGTCGGCCACTCGCAGGGCGAGATCGCCGCCGCGGTGGTCTCCGGCGCCCTGTCGCTGCGCGACGGCGCCCGGGTCGTGACGCTCCGCGCCCAGGCCATCGGCCGCAGCCTCGCCGGGCGCGGCGGCATGATGTCGGTGGCGCTGCCCGTCGCCGAGGTGGAGGCCCGTCTGGAGGCGTTCGAGGGACGGGTGTCCGTCGCCGCCGAGAACGGCCCCCGCTCCTCCGTCGTCGCGGGCGAGCCCGAGGCCCTGGACGAACTGCACGCACAGCTCACCGCCGAGGAGATCCGGGCCCGCCGGGTCGCCGTGGACTACGCCTCGCACTCCCCCCATGTCGAGGACCTGCACGACGAGATCCTCGAACTGCTGGCCGAGGTCGCGCCGCGGACGTCCGAGATCCCGTTCTTCTCGACCGTCACCGGCGACTGGCTCGACACCACCGTCATGGACGCCGGCTACTGGTACCGCAGCCTGCGCGGCCGGGTGCTGTTCGCGGACGCAGTCCGTGACCTGATCGCCGCCGACCACCGTGCCTTCATCGAGGTCAGCTCCCACCCCGTGCTCGCCATGTCCGTCCAGGACATGATCGACGACGCCGGAGTGGCGGGTGTCGCCTCCGGCACCCTGCGCCGCGACAACGGCGGTCTCGACCGCTTCCTGCTGTCCGCCGCCGAGGTGTTCGTCCGCGGTGTCCAGGTCGACTGGGCCGCCGTGTTCGAGGGGACCGGTGCGTCCCGGGTCGACCTGCCCACCTATGCCTTCCAGCACGAGAACCTGTGGGCCATGGCCGCCGCCCCGGAGGCCGTCACCGCGGCCGACCCCGAGGACGCCGCGTTCTGGACCGCCGTCGAGGACGGGGACGTCTCCGCCCTGACCGCGGCCCTCGGCACCGACGAGGACTCCGTCGCCGCCGTGCTGCCCGCGCTGTCCTCCTGGCGCCGGGCCCGCAAGGAGCGCTCCACCGTCGACTCCTGGCGCTACCGCCCGACCTGGAAGCCCGTCACCAAGCTCCCGCAGCGCACCCTGGACGGCACCTGGCTGCTGGTGTCCGCCGACGGCGTCGACGACACCGACGTCGCCGAGGCGCTGGAGACGGGCGGCGCCGAGGTGCGCCGGCTCGTCCTGGACGAGAGCTGCACCGACCGCGCCGTGCTGCGCGAGCGCCTCACCGACGCCGACGGCCTGACCGGCATCGTCTCCGTCCTCGCGGGCGCCGAGCGGACCGGTGCCGTCCCCGGCACCGGGCTCGTCCTCGGGGTCGCCCTCACCGTCGCCCTCGTCCAGGCGCTCGGCGACGCCGGTATCGACACCCCGCTGTGGGCCCTGACCCGCGGCGCCGTCTCCACCGGCCGCTCCGACAAGGTCACCGCGCCCGTCCAGGCCCAGGTCACCGGCATCGGCTGGACCGCCGCGCTGGAGTGCCCGGGACGCTGGGGCGGTGTCGTCGACCTGCCCGAGACACTGGACGCCCGCGCGGGCCAGCGGCTCGCGGCCGTCCTCGCCGGCGCGCTCGGCGACGACGACCAGATCGCCCTGCGCTCCTCCGGCGTCTTCACCCGCCGTATCGTCCGCGCCGACGCCGCCCCCGACGGCTCCGCCCGCGACTGGAAGCCGCGCGGCACCACCCTGGTCACCGGCGGCTCCGGCACCCTCGCCCCGCACCTGGCGCGCTGGCTCGCCGAGCAGGGCGCCGAACACCTGGTCCTGGTCAGCCGGCGCGGCCCCGAGGCGCCCGGCGCCGCCGAACTCCGCGCCGAGCTGGCGGAACGCGGCACCGAGACGACCCTCGCCGCCTGCGACATCACCGACCGTGACGCCGTCGCCGCCCTCCTCGAAAGCCTGAAGGCCGAGGGCCGCACCGTCCGCACGGTGGTGCACACCGCGGCCACCATCGAACTGCACACCCTCGACGCCACCACCCTCGACGACTTCGACCGCGTCCTCGCCGCCAAGGTCACCGGCGCGCAGATCCTCGACGAACTCCTCGACGACGAGGAGCTGGACGACTTCGTCCTGTACTCCTCCACCGCCGGCATGTGGGGCAGCGGCGCGCACGCCGCGTATGTCGCGGGCAACGCCTATCTGGCGGCCCTCGCCGAGCACCGGCGCGCCCGCGGCCTGACCGCCCTGTCGCTGTCCTGGGGCATCTGGGCCGACGACCTCCAGCTCGGCCGAGTCGACCCGCAGATGATCCGCCGCAGCGGCCTGGAGTTCATGGACCCGCAGCTCGCGCTGAGCGGCCTCAAGCGGGCCCTCGACGACGACGAGCAGGTCATCGCGGTCGCCGACGTCGACTGGGAGACGTACCACCCCGTCTACACCTCGGCCCGGCCCACCCCGCTGTTCGACGAGGTCCCCGAGGTGCAGCGGCTCACCGCCGCTGCCGAGCAGAGCGCCGGGGACCCCGCCCGGGGCGAGTTCGCCGCCGCGCTGCTGGCCCTGCCCGCCGCCGAACAGCACCGCAAGCTGCTGGAGACCGTCCGCACCGAGGCCGCCTCCGTGCTCGGCCTGTCCTCCGCGGAGGACCTCACCGACCAGCGCGCCTTCCGCGACGTCGGCTTCGACTCGCTGACCGCCGTCGGGCTGCGCAACCGGCTCGCGTCCGTCACCGGGCTGACGCTGCCGTCCACGATGGTCTTCGACTACCCGAACCCGGCCGCCCTGGCCGGCTTCCTCCACTCCGAACTGGCCGACGTCCACTCCGCGGGCGCCGTCGCCGTCACCGCCGGCGCGCCCGTCGACGACGACCCGATCGCCATCGTCGGCATGAGCTGCCGCTACCCCGGCGGCATCACCTCCGCCGAGCAGCTGTGGCGGGTCTCGCTGGAGGAGGTCGACGCGGTCTCCGTCTTCCCGGCCGACCGCGGCTGGGACGCCGAGGCCCTCTACGACCCCGACCCGGACGCCTCCGGCCGCACCTACTCGGTCCAGGGCGGCTTCCTGCGCGACGTCGCCGACTTCGACCCCGGCTTCTTCGGCATCTCGCCCCGCGAGGCCCTGTCGATGGACCCGCAGCAGCGCCTGCTCCTCGAGACGGCCTGGGAGGTCTTCGAGAACGCCGGCCTCGACCCGGTCGCCCAGCGCGGCAGCCGCACCGGCACCTTCATCGGCGCCAGCTACCAGGACTACGGCGCCGCCGTGCCCGGCAGCGAGGGCTCCGAGGGCCATATGATCACCGGCTCGCTGCCCAGCGTGCTGTCCGGCCGAGTCTCCTACCTCTTCGGCCTCGAGGGCCCGGCCGTCACCCTCGACACCGCCTGCTCGTCCTCGCTGGTCGCGATCCACCTGGCCTGCCAGTCGCTGCGCAACGGCGAGAGCACCCTCGCCCTCGCCGGCGGTGCCAGCATCATGTCCACCCCCATGTCGTTCATCGGCTTCAGCCGGCAGCGGGCCCTCGCCGAGGACGGCCGCTGCAAGGCGTACGCCGAGGGCGCCGACGGCATGACCCTCGCCGAGGGCGTCGGCCTGATCCTGCTGGAGCGGCTCTCCGACGCCCGCCGCAACGGCCACGAGGTCCTCGCCGTCATCCGCGGCTCCGCCGTCAACCAGGACGGCGCCTCCAACGGACTGACCGCCCCCAACGGCCCCTCCCAGCAGCGCGTCATCCGCCAGGCCCTCGCCAACGCGGGCGTCGAGGCGAACGACATCGACGTCCTGGAGGGCCACGGCACCGGCACCGCCCTCGGCGACCCGATCGAGGCGCAGGCCCTGTTCGCCACCTACGGCAAGGACCGCGACCCCGAGCGGCCCGTGCTGCTCGGCTCGGTGAAGTCCAACATCGGCCACACTCAGATGGCCTCCGGCGTCGCCAGCATCATCAAGCTGGTCCACGCCCTGCGGGAGGGCGTCGCCCCCAAGTCGCTCCACATCGACCAGCCGTCCACCCATGTCGACTGGTCCTCCGGCACCATCCAGCTGCTCACCGAGCGCACCGAGTGGCCCGAGACCGGCCGTCCGCGCCGCGCCGCCGTGTCGTCCTTCGGACTCAGCGGCACCAATGTCCACACCGTCCTGGAGCAGGCCCCCGCCGCCGACGCCCCGGCCGCCGAGGACACCCCCGCACCGCGGGACGCCTTGGTGCCCGTCCTCGTCTCCGGACGCGGCGAGGCGGCCCTGCGCGCCCAGGCCGGAGCCCTGCTCGACCTGCTGGCCGAGCGCCCCGGCATCCACCCCACCGATCTGGCGTTCTCCCTCGCCACCTCGCGCGCCGCCCTCGAGCACCGTGCCGCGGTCGTCGCCGACGACCACGAGGCACTGGTGCGCGGTCTGACCGCACTGCGCGACGGACTGCCCGGCGCCGGACTCGTCCAGGGCCGCACCGGCCGCGGACGCACCGCCTTCCTGTTCACCGGACAGGGCAGCCAGCGCCTTGGCATGGGCCGCGAACTCTACGAACGCCACCCGGTGTTCGCCGACGCCCTGGACGCGGTGCTCGCCCGGATCGACGGCACCACCGAACGCCCCCTGCGCGACGTGCTGTTCGCCGCCGAGGGCTCCCAGGACGCCGCCCTGCTCCACCGCACCGGCTACGCACAGCCCGCGCTGTTCGCCCTCGAAGTGGCGCTGTTCCGGCTGCTGGAGTCGTGGGGCGTGACCCCCGACTACCTGGCCGGGCACTCCGTCGGCGAGATCGCCGCCGCGCATGTCGCCGGCGTCCTCGACCTCGACGACGCGTGCACCCTGGTGGCCGCCCGCGGCCGGCTGATGCAGGCACTGCCCGAGGGCGGCGCGATGGTCGCCCTGGAGGCCGCCGAGGACGAGGTGCTGCCGCACCTGGAGGGCCTCGCCGACCAGGTCTCCGTGGCCGCCGTCAACGGGCCCCGGTCCGTCGTCGTCGCCGGCGAGGAGGAGCCCGTGCTCGCCCTCGCCGCGCACTTCGCCGAACAGGGGCGCCGCACCAAGCGTCTGCGGGTGAGCCATGCCTTCCACTCGCCGCTCATGGACCCGATGCTGGACGACTTCGCCGCCGTGGCCCGTGCTCTCACGTACCACGCGCCGTCGATCCCGTTCGTCTCCAATGTGACCGGCACCCTCGCCGCCCCCGAGCAGGTGTGCACCGCCGACTACTGGGTCTCCCACGTCCGCTCCGCCGTGCGCTTCGCCGACGGCATCGGCTGGCTGTCCACCCAGGGCGGCGTCCAGACCTTCCTGGAGCTCGGCCCCGACGGTGTGCTCAGCGGCATGGCCCGCGAGAGCCTCACCGACGCCTCCCGCACGGCGCTGCTGCCCACCCTGCGCGGCGACCGCCCGGAGGAGCAGGCCCTGGTCACCGCCGTCGCCGCGGCCCACGCCCATGGCTTCGACGTCGACTGGACCGCCTGGTTCCAGGGCAGCGGCGCCCGCCGGGTGGCCCTGCCCACCTACGCCTTCCAGCGCGAGCGGTACTGGCCCGACACCACCGCGGCCGGCATCACCGCCCCCGCCCCCGGCTCCGCACTGGACGCCGAGTTCTGGGCCGCGGTGGAACACGCCGACGTCGCCTCGCTCACCGCCTCCCTCGGCCTGGACGACGCGACCGTCACCGCGATGGTCCCGGCGCTCACCGCCTGGCGGCAGCGCCGCGGCGAACAGTCCGCGCTCGACTCCTGGCGCTACCGCGTCACCTGGAAGCCGCGCGGCGGCGCCCCCGGCGCCGCACCCACCGGACGCTGGCTCGTCCTGGTCCCGGCCGAGCACCGCGACGAGGCCACCGCCGCCTGGGCCGCCGATGTCGAGGCCGCCCTCGCCACCGCCACCGTCCGCGTGGAGGTCACCGGCACCGACCGCGCCGCCCTCGCCGCCCGGCTCACCGAGGCCGCCGACGGCGACACCTTCCAGGGTGTGCTGTCGCTGCTGGCGCTGGCGCCCGGTGACGCCGGACACCCCGGCGCCCCGGCCGCGCTCACCCTCACCGCCACCGCCCTCCAGGCGCTCGGCGACGCCCGTATCGACGCCCCGCTGTGGAACATCACCCGCGGAGCCGTCGCCGTCGGCCGCTCCGAGCAGGTCACGGCACCCGAACAGGCCGCCGTATGGGGCCTGTTCCGCGCCGCCGCCCTCGAACTGCCCGCCCGCGTCGGCGGCAGCGTCGACCTCCCGGAGGACCTCGACACCCAGGCCGCCCGACGGCTGCGCGGGATCCTGGCCGCCGCCGACGGCGAGGACGCCGTCGCCGTCCGCGCCAGCGGCGTCTTCCTGCGCCGGCTCGCCCACAGCCCCGCCGCCGACACCGTCGGCTCCGCCTTCGACCCGGCGGCCGGCACCGTCCTGATCACCGGCGGCACCGGCGGCATCGGCGGACACCTCGCCCGCCGCCTCGCCCGCGACGGCGCCGCCCATCTGCTGCTCACCAGCCGCCGCGGCCCCGACGCCCCCGGCGCCGGCGAACTCCGCGCCGAACTGGAGGAGTCGGGCGCCCGTGTCACGATCGCCGCCTGCGACGCCGCCGACCGCGACGCGCTCGCCGCACTCCTCGCCACGGTGCCCGAGGACGCGCCCCTCACCGCCGTCTTCCACACCGCGGGCGTCGTCGACGACCATGTGGTGGACGAGCTGACCCCGGAGAGCTTCGCCACCGTCCTGCATGCCAAGACGGTCGCCGCCCGCCATCTGCACGACCTCACCGCCGGCCACGACCTCGCCGCGTTCGTCCTGTTCTCCTCGACCGCCGGCCTGATCGGCGCCGCCGGACAGGGCAACTACGCCGCCGCCAACTCCCAGCTCGACGCCCTCGCCGAGCAGCGCCGCGCCCAGGGCCTGCCCGCCCTGTCCGTGGCCTGGGGACCCTGGGCCGGCTCCGGCATGGTCGCCGACGCCGCCGAGATCGCCGCCCGGGTGCGCCGCGGCGGATTCGAACCGCTCGACCCCGCCTCCGGTGTCGCCGCGCTGCTGCGCGCCGTCGACAACGGCGACACCTCCGTCGCCGTCGCCGACATCGACTGGGAACGCTTCCTGCGCGCCTTCGCGTCGGCCCGCCCGCTGCCGCTCGTCGCCGACCTCCCGGAGACGGCGGGCGCCAACGCCCCGGCGGCGGCCGCCGGCACCGGCTCAGGCCTGCGCGAGCAGCTCGCCGGCCTGCCCGCCGAGGAGCGCCACGCACATGTCCTCGATCTGCTGCGTACCCAGGTGGCGGCCGTCCTCGGCCACTCCGACGCCCGCACCGTCGACGACGACCTGGCCTTCCGGGACCTCGGCTTCGACTCGCTCACCGTCCTGGAGCTGCGCAACGCGCTCAACGCCCTCACCGGCCTGAGCCTGCCCGCCTCCCTCGTCTACGACCACCCGACGCCGCGCGAGATGGCGGACTTCCTGCTCGCCGAACTCCTCGGCTCGCTCCCGGAGTCCACCGCCCACGCGGTCGCCACCCGGGCCGTCGACGAGGACCCGATCGCGGTCGTCGGCCTCGCCTGCCGCTTCCCCGGCGGCGTGAGCACGCCCGAGGAGCTGTGGCAGCTGCTGGCGGAGGGCCGCGACGGCATCACCGGCTTCCCCGACGACCGCAACTGGGACATCGCGGCCCTCGGCGCCGGCGCCTCCGACACCCTGCACGGCGGATTCCTCGCCCAGGTCGCCGACTTCGACGCCCGCTTCTTCGGCATCTCGCCCCGCGAGGCGCTCGCCATGGACCCGCAGCAGCGACTGCTGCTCGAGACCACCTGGGAGGCCCTGGAGCGGGCCGGCATCGACCCGGCCGCGCTGCGCGGCTCCACCACCGGTGTGTTCGTCGGCACCAACGGCCAGGACTACCCGAACCTGCTGCGCCGCTCGACCTCGGACGTCTCCGGCTATGTCGCCACCGGCAACACCGCCAGCGTGATGTCCGGCCGCCTCTCCTACGCCCTCGGCCTGGAGGGCCCCGCAGTCACCATCGACACCGCCTGCTCCTCCTCGCTGGTCGCCCTGCACTGGGCGGGCCACGCGCTGAGCGCCGGCGAGTGCGACCTCGTCGTCGCGGGCGGCGTCTCGGTGATGTCGACCCCCGACTCCTTCGTCGAGTTCAGCACCCAGGGCGGCCTGGCCCCCGACGGCCACTGCAAGCCGTTCTCCGACGACGCCGACGGCACCGCCTGGTCCGAGGGCGTCGGCATCCTGGTCCTGGAGCGGCTCTCCGACGCGATCCGCAACGGCCACGAGGTCCGCGGCATCATCCGCGGCACCGCCGTCAACCAGGACGGCGCCTCCAACGGACTGACCGCCCCCAACGGCCCGTCCCAGCAGCGCGTCATCCGCCAGGCCCTCGCGGACGCCCGTCTCGCGCCGTCCGAGATCGACGCGGTCGAGGCGCACGGCACCGGCACCACCCTCGGCGACCCGATCGAGGCGCAGGCCCTCCTCAACACCTACGGCCCGGGCCGGGACACCGACCAGCCGCTGCTGCTCGGCACCGTCAAGTCCAACATCGGCCACACCCAGGCCGCCGCGGGCGTCGCCGGCGTCATCAAGATGCTGCTGGCGATGCAGCACGGCACCCTGCCGCGCACCCTGCACGTCACCAGCCCCACCAGCCATGTCGACTGGAGCAGCGGCGCGGTGTCGCTGCTCACCGAGGAGCGCGACTGGCCCGAGACCGGACGGCCGAGGCGCGCCGGTGTCTCCGCCTTCGGCGTCAGCGGCACCAATGCGCATGTCATCGTGGAGCAGGCTCCCATCGACGAGCCCGTGGTCGAGCCCACCGAGGAGCCCGCCCCCGCCGCCGAGGTCACCACCGTCCCGTGGATCGTCTCCGGCCGCAGCCGCGAGGCGCTCCAGGACCAGGTCGACCGGCTCACCGCGTACGCCGCCGCCCGCCCGGAGCTCTCCCCGCTGGACGTCGGCCGCTCCCTGGCCACCGACCGCACCCTCTTCCCGCACCGCGCCGTGCTGCTGGCCGGCCCCGACGGGGTGCGCGAGGCGGCTCGTTCGGTCGCGTCCCGCACCCGGGGCCGTACCGCCTTCCTGTTCTCCGGCCAGGGCGCCCAGCGCGCCCTGATGGGCCGCGAACTCTACGAGCGGTACCCGGCGTTCGCCGACGCGCTGGACACGGTCCTCGCGCAGTTCGACACCGCGCTGGACTTCTCGCTGCGGGAGGTCCTGTTCGCCGAGCCGGGCACGCCCGAGGCCGAGCGGCTGAACGAGACCGGCTGGACCCAGCCCGCGCTGTTCGCCGTCGAGGTCGCCCTCCACCGCCTCGTGGAGTCGTGGGGCCTGACCCCCGACCAGGTCGCCGGTCACTCCATCGGTGAGATCGCCGCCGCGCATGTCGCCGGGGTGTTCTCGCTGGAGGACGCGTGCGCGCTGGTCGCCGCCCGCGCCTCCCTGATGCAGGAGCTGCCGCGGGGCGGTGCGATGCTCGCGGTGCGCGCCACCGAGGAGGAGGTCGCCCCGCATCTGACGGAGCGCGTCTCCGTCGCGGCGGTCAACGGTCCTTCGGCGGTGGTCGTCGCCGGTGACGAGGCCGAAGTCGCCGCGATCGCCGCGCACTTCGAGGCGCAGGACCGCAAGACCACCCGGCTGCGGGTGAGCCATGCCTTCCACTCGCCGCTCATGGACCCGATGCTCACCGCCTTCGCCCGGGTCGCGGAGTCCCTCACCTACCACGAGCCCGTCATCCCGCTGGTCTCCACGGTGACCGGCGTACCCGCCGGAGCCGAACTCCTCACCCCCGGCTACTGGGTGCGGCACGTCCGCGAGACCGTACGGTTCGCCGACGGCGTCCGGGCGCTGCGCGAGGACGGTGTCACCACCTTCGTCGAGATCGGTCCGGACGGACAGCTCACCGCCGCCGCCCAGCAGACCCTGGACGCGTCCGGCGACGAGGCACCTGCCACCGTCGTCGCGCTCCAGCGCCGCGACCGCTCCGAGGAGACCACCCTCCTGGAGGGCCTGGCCACCCTGCACACCCAGGGCGCCGGACCCGACTGGACCGCCTGGTTCGCCGGCACCGGCGGACACCGCGTCGAACTGCCGACGTACGCCTTCCAGCGCGAGCGCTACTGGCCCGAGCCCGCCGCGCCCGGCGCCACCGGCGTCCAGGACCCCGTCGACGCCGCCTTCTGGGCCGCCGTCGAGCGGGAGGACCTGGAGAGCCTCACGGCCTCCCTGGGCCTGGACGGCGACACCGTCACCACGATGGTGCCCGCGCTGTCCGCCTGGCGCCGCCGCACCGACGCCCGCTCCACCGCCCGCGACTGGCGCTACCACGAGAGCTGGACCGCGCTCGGCACCCCGGCGCACTCCGCGGGAGCCGGCCGCGTCCTGGCCCTGGTGCCCGCCGAACACGCCGGCACGGACTGGGCGGAGACCCTGGTCGCCGCCCTGGGCGCCGACCCGCTCGTCGTGGACGGGACCTCCGGCTCCCTCGCCCGGGAACTCGCGGACCTAGTGCCCCAACAGGCGACGTTCGCCCCGTCGCGACGCCCGGCACGCACTCTCGCCGCACCGGCCGAAAGCCCGAGTACGTCCAGTACGGGGACTTCCGGCCGGCACACCGAGAGCACGCACCGGACGCCGCTCCTGGACGGGCAAACGTCACCTGCCGGGACACTGGACCCGGCCGGCTGGACCGTCGTGGTCTCGCTGCTCGCCGCGGGCACCGGCACCCTGCCGGCCCCCGACGCCGCACCGGCCGCCGTCCTGGAGGCCCTCGAGGCCGCCGGCGTCGACGCCCCGCTGTGGTGCGTCACCCGCGGCGCCGTCTCCGTCGCCGGGGAGGCACCCGCCGCCGTCGGCCAGGCCGCCCTCTGGGGCATGGGCCGGGTCGCCGCCCTTGAGCACCCCGAGCGCTTCGGCGGCCTCGCCGACCTCGCGCCCGACGCCGACGCCGCCACCGCTGCCCTGCTCGCCGCCCACCTGGCCGAGCCCGGCGGCGAGGACCAGATCGCCGTCCGCGCCACCGGTCTCTTCGGCCGCCGCCTGGTGCGCACCGCCGTCGCCCCCGGCGACTCCGGATGGCGCCCGCACGGCACCGTCCTGGTCGTCGGCGGCACCCGCGCCATGGGCGCCCGCGCCGCCCGCTGGCTCGCCCGCGAGGGCGCCGCCCGCCTGGTGCTGACCACCTCCCCGGCCGACAGTGCCACCGACACCGAGGAGCTGAGGGCCGAACTCGGCCGGCTCGGCGCCGAGGTCACCGTCGCCCCGTACGACGGCGGCGACCGGGACGCGGCCCGCGCCCTCCTGGACGGACTGACCGGCCTCACCGCGGTCGTGTACGCCGACGACACCCCGGCGGACGGCCCGGCCGCCGCCCTCGCCCCGGTGGACACCCTCGCCGAGGCCGCCACCGGCCGCTCCCTGGACGCGTTCGTGCTCTTCGGCTCCGTCGCCGGGGTCTGGGGCGTGCGCGGCCACACCGACGAGGCCGCGGAAGGCGCCTATGTGGACGCCCTCGCCCGCGCCCTGCGCGCCGAGGGGACGCCCGCGCTGGCCGTCTCCTGGAACGCCTGGGCCGAGCTGACCGACCCGTCGACCACCGCCCATCTGCGGATGAACGGCCTGCCGGTGATGGACGCCGACGCCGCCCTGACCGCCCTCGCCGGTGCCGTCGCCGACGGCTCCGCCGCGGTCACCGTCGCCGACGTCCGCTGGGACACCTTCGCCCCGGCGCACCACGAGACCCGGCCGACCGCACTCTTCGACGGCCTGCCCGAGGCCAGGACCGCCCTCGCCGGCGCGGCCCGCGACCGTGCCGAGGGGGCCACCGCCTCCGACGGCTACGGCCGGTGGCTCCTGGAGCAGCCCGCCGCCGACCGGGACGACATCCTGCTCGCCCTGGTCAGCGAGAAGGCCGCCTTGGTCCTCGGCCACGCGGACACCACGCTCGTCGAACCCGACCTGCCCTTCCGGGACCTCGGCTTCGACTCGCTGACCGCCGTGGACCTGCGCAACCAGCTGACCGCCGCCACCGGCATCACACTGCCCGCGACCCTGGTCTTCGACCACCCCAACCCCGCGGCGCTCGCCGCACACCTGCGCACCGAACTCCTCGGCGGCGCCACGGACACCGCCGCCCCGGTGGCCGCGCCCGCCGCCACCGGCGACGACCCGATCGTCATCGTCGGCATGGCCTGCCGCTTCCCCGGAGGCGTCAACTCGCCCGAGGACCTCTGGCAGCTCGTCCTCGACGAGGTGGACGCCGTCGGCGACTTCCCGGCCGACCGCGGCTGGGACCTCGACGCCCTGGCCGGCGACGGACCGGGCCGCAGCGCCACCGACCAGGGCGGATTCCTCTACGACGCCACCGACTTCGACCCCGGTCTGTTCGGTGTCTCGCCGCGCGAGGCCATGGTGATGGACCCGCAGCAGCGGATCCTGCTCGAGGCGTCCTGGGAGGCCCTGGAGCGGGCCGGCATCGACCCCGGCACCCTGCGCGGCAGCGGCACCACCGGCGTCTTCGTCGGCGGCGGCTCCGGCGACTACCGGCCGCCGGCCGAGTACGGCCAGTGGCAGACCGCCCAGTCCGCCAGCCTGCTGTCCGGCCGCCTCGCCTACACCTTCGGCATCCAGGGCCCCACGGTGTCCGTCGACACCGCCTGCTCCTCCTCCCTGGTCGCCCTGCACCTGGCCGCCCAGGCCCTGCGCTCCGGCGAGTGCTCGATCGCCCTGGCCGGCGGTGTCACCGTGATGGCCACCCCGGTCGGCTTCGTCGAGTTCAGCGCCCAGGGCGCGCTGTCGCCCGACGGCCGCTGCCGCGCCTTCTCCGAGGACGCCAACGGCACCGGCTGGTCGGAGGGTGTCGGCATGCTCGTCGTCGAGCGCCTGTCCGACGCCCGCCGCAACGGCCACCGGGTGCTCGCCGTGCTGCGCGGCTCCGCCATCAACCAGGACGGCGCCTCCAACGGACTGACCGCGCCCAGCGGCCCCGCCCAGCAGCGCGTCATCCGCCAGGCCCTCGCCAACGCCCGCCTGGAGGCCGCCGACGTCGACGCCGTCGAGGCGCACGGCACCGGCACCAAGCTCGGCGACCCGATCGAGGCGCAGGCCCTGCTCGCCACCTACGGGCAGGACCGCGAGCGGCCCGTGCTCGTCGGCTCGCTGAAGGCCAACATCGGCCACACGCAGGCCGCGTCCGGTGTCGGCGGCGTCATCAAGATGGTGCTCGCCATGCAGCACGGTCTGCTGCCGCGCTCGCTGTACACCGAGAACCCCTCCTCGCACGTCGACTGGACCGCGGGCAACGCCCGCCTGCTCACCGAGCTGACCCCCTGGCCCGAGTCGGAGCGGGTGCGCCGGGCCGCCGTCTCCTCCTTCGGGGCCAGCGGCACCAACGCCCACCTGATCCTGGAGCAGCCGGAGCCCGTCAGGCAGCCCGTGGAGGGTGCCCGGCCCGCCGAGGACGGCTCGCCCGTCCCGGTCCTGCTGTCCGGCCGCTCGCAGAACGCGCTGCGCGCCCAGGCCCGCAAGCTTCTGGCCCATGTGGCGGGACACCCCGAGGAGACGGTCACCGACCTGGCCCGCACCCTGGCCACCACCCGCGCCGTCTTCGAGCACCGGGCCGCGGTGACCGCCGCCGACCGGGACGCCCTGATCGCCGGACTCACCGCCGTCGCGGAGGGCACCACCGCCGCGCACATCGTCGAGCACCAGGTGGAGCGCACCGGCAAGCACGCCGTGCTCTTCTCCGGACAGGGCTCCCAGCAGCTCGGCATGGGCCGGGACCTGTACGAGCGGTTCCCGGCGTTCGCCGAGGCGTTCGACGCGGTCCTCGCCCGGCTCGACGGCCACCTCGGCGCCTCGCTGCGGGACGTCGTCTGGCACGGCGACCAGGAGACCCTGAACGAGACCGGGCACACCCAGCCCGCGCTGTTCGCCTTCGAGGTCGCCCTGTACCGCCTGGTGGAGTCCTGGGGAGTGACGCCGGACTTCGTCGCGGGACACTCCGTCGGCGAGATCGCCGCCGCCCATGTCGCGGGCGTCCTCTCCCTGGACGACGCCTGCCGGCTGGTCGCCGCACGGGCCCGCCTGATGCAGGACCTGCCGCGCGGCGGCGCCATGGTCGCGGTCGAGGCCACCGAGCAGGAGGTCGCCGCCGAACTCACCGAGGCGGTGTCGATCGCCGCGGTCAACGGCCCCACCTCCGTGGTGCTCGCCGGTGCGGAGGACGCGGTGCTCGCCGTGGCCGCCGTCCTCGCCGAGCGTGGCCGCCGCACCTCCCGCCTCAAGGTCAGCCACGCCTTCCACTCGGTGCTGATGGACCCGATGCTCGCCGAGTTCCGCAAGGTCGCCGAGAGCCTGCGCTACGAGGCACCCCGCATCGCCGTCGTGTCCAACGTGACCGGCGACGTGGCGGGCGCCGACGAACTGTGCGACGCCGACTACTGGGTGCGCCATGTGCGCGGCACCGTCCGGTTCGCCGACGGCGTCACCGCACTGGCCGGCCGTGGCGTCCGGGTCCTCCTCGAACTCGGCCCCGACGCGGTGCTGTCCGCGCTGGCCGAGCAGAGCGCCCCGGACACCGTGAGCATCCCCGCGCAGCGCCGCAACCGCGACGAGGTGGAGACCCTGGTCGCCGCCCTCGGCCGGCTGCACGTACACGCCGCCGGACCCCGCTGGGACGCCTTCTTCGACGCCGCCCCCGGCTCCTGGCTGGACCTGCCGACCTACGCCTTCCAGCGCGGCCGGTTCTGGCCGGACACCCTGCCCACCGCCCCGCAGGGCGGCGCGACCGCAGGGGAGGCCGACGGCACCGACAGCGCCTTCTGGGACGCCGTCGCACAGGAGGACTTCGGCTCGCTGGAGTCCGTCCTCGACGTCGAGGGCGACGCCCTGTCCAAGGTGCTGCCGGCGCTGCTCGACTGGCGTCGCCGCACCTCCGAGGAGACCCAGCTCGACAGCTGGCGCCACCGCATCGTCTGGAAGCGGCTGACCGGCGCGGCGATGGCCCACCGCAAGCCGCTCACCGGCACCTGGCTGGCCGTCGTCCCCGAGGGCCTCGGCGAGGACCCGTGGGTGACGACCGCGCTGGACGCCCTGGGCACCCGGGTGGTGCGCGCCGAGGTCGGCGCCGACGGCCGGGAGGCCATGGCCGCCACCCTGCGGGAGGCCGCCGGGGAGGGCACCCGCTTCGGCGGCGTCGTCTCCCTGCTGGCCCTGCGCGAGACCGTGCACGGCGATGTGCCGGAGGGCGTCGCCCTCACCGGCACGCTGCTCCAGGCGCTCGGCGACGCCGGGATCGAGGCCCCGCTGTGGTGCGTCACCCGCAGCGCCGTGTCCGCCAACCGCTCCGACCGTCCGCGTCGGCCGCTGCAGGCCGCCGTGTGGGGCCTGGGCCGGGTGGCCGCGCTGGAGTACCCGAACCGCTGGGGCGGTCTGGTGGACCTGCCGGAGCGCGCCGACGAACGGGCCGCCGCCGGACTCGCCGCCGTCCTCGCCGGACTCGACGGGGAGGACCAGGTCGCCGTGCGCGGCTCCGCCGTCCTCGCCCGCCGCCTGGTGCCGGCCCCGGACCGCGGACAGAGCGGCGCCTGGGACCCGACCGGCACCGTGCTGATCACCGGCGGCACCGGAGCCATCGGCGCCCATGTGGCCCGCCGACTGGCCAAGGACGGCGTCCAGCACCTGGTGCTGCTGAGCCGCCGCGGAGCCGAGGCGCCCGGCGCCACCGCCCTGCGCGACGAACTCCAGACGCTCGGCGCCGGCGTCACCCTCGCCGCCTGCGACGCCTCCGACCGGGGCCAGCTGGCCGCGGTGCTGGACGCGATCCCGGACGACCGGCCGCTGACCGCGGTGCTGCACGCGGCGGGCGTGCTCGACGACGGCGTCATCGACCGGCTCACCCCGGAGCGGTACCAGAAGGTGTTCCGCGCGAAGGTGACCTCGGCGCTGCTCCTCGACGAGCTGACCCGCGACCTCGACCTGGCCGCGTTCGTCCTGTTCTCGTCCGCCTCCTCCGCGGTCGGCAACCCCGGCCAGGCCAACTACGCGGCGGCCAACGCGGTCCTGGACGCCCTCGCCGAGGCCCGCCGGGTGCAGAACCTGCCCGCGACCTCCGTGTCCTGGGGCGCCTGGGGCGGCGGCGGCATGGCCGACGGCCACGGCGCGGACGACGCGGCCCGCCGGGCCGGCGTCGCCGCCATGGACCCGGACCTCGCCGTGGAGTCGCTGCTGCGGCTGGTCACCGGCAAGGAGCCGACCGCGGTGGTCGCCGAGGTCGACCTCGACCGGTTCGCCTCCGCCTTCGGCGGCGCCCGGCCGAGCGCCCTGCTGCGGGAGTTCCCCGGCTACCGGGAGACCGTCGCCGCCGCGGCGCCGGCGTCCCCGGAGGGCACCCTCGCCGACCGGCTGGCGGGCATGGCGCCGGCCCGCCGCCTGGACACCGTCGTGGACCTGGTACGGACCCGTGCCGCGCAGGTCCTCGGCTACCCGGACATCGACGCCGTCGGAGCCGAACGGTCCTTCCGGGACCTCGGGGTGGACTCGCTGGGCGCGGTCGAGCTGCGCAACCAGCTCGGCGCCGAGACCGGTCTGAGCCTGCCCGCGACGCTGGTCTTCGACCACCCGACGCCGCTGGCGCTGGGCGAGTTCGTCCTCGCCCGGCTCGCCCCCGAGGAGGCCGGGCCGGCCGTGTCCGACGAGGAGACCGAGATCAGGGCCGTACTGGCCTCCGTCCCGCTCGACCGACTGCGTGAGATCGGGGTCCTGGAGCCGCTGCTCCAGCTCGCCGGACGCGGTGGTGGGGCCGGCGACGACGAAGACGGCGAGTCCGTCGACTCGATGACAGTGGCAGACCTGGTGCGGGCCGCGCTCAACGGCCAGTCCGACCTGTAGCGCGAAGTGATGGAGCAGACGATGAACGCCCCCGCTGAGAACGTAGTTGCGGCACTGCGCGCCGCGGTCAAGGAGACCGAGCGGCTGCGACGCCGCAACCGGACGATCGTGGCCGCGGCCCGGGAGCCGATCGCCGTGGTCGGCATGGGCTGCCGCTTCCCCGGCGGCGTCGACTCCCCGCAGGCCCTGTGGGAGATGGTCGCCGGCGGCACCGATGTGATCTCCGAGTTCCCGGACGACCGGGGCTGGGACCTGGAGGCGCTGCGCACCAGCGGCATCGACGACCGGGACACCTCCGTCAGCCAGCGGGGCGGATTCCTGGACTCCATCGCCGACTTCGACCCCGGCTTCTTCGGGATCTCGCCGCGCGAGGCCGTCACCATGGACCCGCAGCAGCGGCTGCTCCTGGAGACGGCCTGGGAGGCGATCGAGCGCGCCCGCATCGACGCCACCCGGCTGCGCGGCACCCGCACCGGCACGTTCATCGGCACCAACGGGCAGGACTACGCCTATCTGCTGGTGCGGTCCCTGGACGACGCCACCGGGGACGTCGGCACCGGCATCGCCGCCAGTGCCGTCTCCGGCCGGCTGTCGTACACCTTCGGCCTGGAGGGGCCGGCGATCACCGTCGACACCGCCTGCTCCTCCTCGCTGGTGGCGCTGCACCTCGCCGTGCAGTCGCTGCGCAACGGCGAGTGCACCCTGGCGCTGGCCGGCGGCGTCAATGTGATGTCGACGCCGGGCTCCCTGGTCGAGTTCAGCCGGCAGGGCGGTCTCGCCGGGGACGGTCGCTGCAAGGCGTTCTCCGACTCCGCGGACGGTACCGGCTGGTCCGAGGGCGCGGCCGTGCTCGCCCTGGAGCGCCTCTCCGACGCCCAGCGCAACGGCCACCCCGTGCTCGCCGTCATCCGCGGCTCCGCCGTCAACCAGGACGGTGCCTCCAACGGCTTCACCGCCCCCAACGGCCCCTCCCAGCAGCGCGTCATCCGGCAGGCCCTCTCCAACGCGGGCCTGAACCCGGCCGATGTCGACGTGGTCGAGGCGCACGGCACCGGCACTCCGCTCGGCGACCCCATCGAGGCCCAGAGCATCCTCGCCACCTACGGCCAGGACCGTGAACAGCCCCTGCTGCTCGGCTCGATCAAGTCGAACATGGGCCACACCCAGGCCGCGTCCGGTGTCGCCGGGATCATGAAGATGATCATGGCGATGCGCAACGAGGTGCTGCCGAAGACCCTGCACGTCGACCGGCCCTCCACCCATGTCGACTGGACGGCGGGCAAGGTCGAGCTGCTCACCGAGAACCGCCCCTGGCCCACCGCGCCCGACCGCCCCCGCCGCTCCGGCGTCTCCTCCTTCGGCGTCAGCGGCACCAACGCCCATGTCATCGTCGAGCAGGCGCCTCAGACTCCCGCCCATCAGCCGGAAGAGGCGCCGGCCGACCCGTCGGACGAGGCACCGGCCGCGCCCCGCACCGCCGGTGTCCTGCCCTGGGTGCTCTCGGCGCGCTCCGCCGCCGCCCTGCGCGAGCAGGCCGCCGCCCTCCTCGCCCATCTGGACGCCCCCGGTGCCCCCGGCGCGCTGGACACCGGGTACTCGCTGGCCACCACCCGCGCGTCCCTGGAGCACAGACTCGCCGTCGTCACCGGCGCGGACGGCACCGCCGGCCGTGAGGCGCTCACCTCCTGGCTGGCGGGGGACCCCGCCCCGGACGCCCACGAGGGCCGGCCCGTCGGCCGCACCCGCAGCGCCTTCCTGTTCTCCGGGCAGGGCGCCCAGCGCCTCGGCATGGGCCGTGAACTGCACGCCCGCTTCCCGGTGTTCGCCGAAGCCCTGGACCAGGTCCTGGATCTGCTCGACGAGGAACTCGACGCGAGCCTCGGCGACATCATCTGGGGCGAGGAGGAAGCCCCGCTGAACGAGACGGGCTTCACCCAGCCCGCCCTGTTCGCGGTCGAGGTCGCCCTCTACCGCCTGGTGGAGTCCTGGGGCGTCACCCCCGACTTCGTCGCCGGCCACTCCATCGGTGAGATCGCGGCGGCGCATGTGGCGGGGGTGTTCTCGCTGGAGGACGCCTGCCGTCTGGTGGCCGCACGTGCCGGGCTGATGCAGGCGCTGCCGAGTGGTGGTGCCATGGTCGCCGTGGAGGCGACCGAGGACGAGGTGCTGCCGCTGCTGACCGAGGGCGTGGCTGTCGCCGCGGTCAACGGCCCGACGTCTGTGGTCGTTTCGGGTGAGGAGAAGGCCACTCTCGCGGTCGCCGAGCAGTTGGCGGCGAAGGGGCGTCGTACCAGCCGTCTGCGGGTGAGCCATGCCTTCCACTCGCCGCTGATGGACCCCATGCTCGACGACTTCCGCGCGGTCGCCGAGACACTCTCCTACGACGAGCCACAGCTCCCGGTCGTCTCCAACCTGACCGGTACCCTCGCCGCCGACGGGCAGTTGACCAGCCCGGAGTACTGGGTGCGTCATGTCCGCGAGGCCGTCCGGTTCGCCGACGGCGTCCGCGCGCTCGCCGAGGCCGGCGCCGACGTCCTGCTCGAACTCGGCCCCGACGGTGTGCTCGCCGCCCTGGCCCAGCAGTCCGCCACCGCCCTCACCGTCCCGTTCCTGCGCAAGGACCGCCCCGAGGAGCACAGCGCCGTCACCGCGCTGGCCCGGCTGCACACGGCCGGTGTCACGGTCGACTGGGCCGCGTTCCACGACGGCACCGGTGCCCGCACCGGCGAACTGCCCACCTACGCCTTCCAGCACGAGCGTTACTGGCCCAAGGCGACCGCGACCGCTGTCGACGCCACCGGTCTCGGCCTCGCCTCCGCCGACCATCCGCTGCTGGGCGCCGCGATGTCGGTGGCCGGTTCCGACGAACTCCTGCTCACCGGCACCCTGTCGCTCGCCACCCACCCCTGGCTCGCCGACCACAGCGTCGACGGCATGGTCGTCTTCCCCGGTACCGGGTTCCTGGAGCTGGCGGTGCGCGCCGCCGACCAGGCCGGCTGCGACCGGGTCCAGGAACTGACCGTCGCCACCCCGCTCGTGCTGCCCGCCACGGGCGCCGTGCAGATGCAGATCTCCGTCGGCGCCGCCGGCGAGGACGGCTCCCGTGAGCTGCGCTTCTTCACCCGGCCCGGTGAGGACTTCGACGCCGAGTGGACCCAGCACGCCACCGGCCGCATCGCCTCCGGCGAGCACGTCCTCGGCTTCGACACCACGGTGTGGCCGCCGCGCGACTCCGAGGCCGTCGACATCGAGGAACTGTTCGACCGCTTCGCCTCCGACGGTCTGGAGTACGGCCCGGTCTTCCGCGGACTGCGCGCCGCCTGGCGCCAGGACGACACGGTCTACGCCGAGGTCGAACTGCCCGACTCCGTCGAGGACGCCGGTGCCTTCGGTCTGCACCCGGCCCTGCTGCACGCCGCCCTGCACGGCACCGCCTTCCTGTCCGACGACAGTGGACTGCTGCCGTTCGCCTGGGAGGGCGTGTCCCTGCACGCGGACGGGGCGAGCACCCTGCGGGTGCGGATCGCCTCCTGCGGCGAGGACACGGTGGAGATCGCGGCGGTCGACCCGGCGGGTCAGCCGGTCCTCTCCGTGGAGTCGCTGACGCTGCGCGCCGCGGACTCGGGAGCCGGCGCCGCGTCGCGCCGTGAGGAGGCCAACTCGCTGTTCCGCGTCGACTGGACGCCTCGTACGGTGGCGGCGCCGGCTGCGCCCGCCACCTGGGCGGTGCTGGGCGAGGACCCGTTCGGCCTGACGGCCGCGCTGGCCGGTGACTCCGAGGCGGTGGCGGGAGTGCATGCTCCGGCCGCGACGCTCGAGGAGCTGGCCGCCCGGTCCGGGGCGGTGCCCGACATGGTCGCCGTGACGGTGCGCGGTGACGCCGATGGGGGACCCGAAGCCGCTCGCGAGCTGACGCGTGAGGTGCTGGCCCTGGTGCAGGGGTGGCTGGCCGAGCCCGCCTTCGCCTCCTCCCGGCTTGTGGTGGTCACCCGGGATGCGGTCGCCGACGGTGAGCGTGGTGCGGTCGATCTGGCCGCCGCTCCTGTGTGGGGTCTGGTGCGTTCCGCCCAGTCCGAGAACCCGGGCCGGCTGCTGCTGGCGGATGTCGACGACACCGCCGACTCGCTCGCCCGACTGCCGCTGCTTGCGGGGCTGTTCGACGCGGAGGAGCCGCAGGCCGTCGTCCGTGAGGGCACGGTCCGGGTCGGCCGGCTCGCCCGGCTGGAGTCCGGTGACTCTTCCGCCCGCGCCCTGGACCCCGAGGGGACCGTCCTGGTCACCGGTGGCACCGGCGGCCTCGCCTCCGCGCTGGCCCGCCACTTGGTCGCCGAGCACGACATCAGGCATCTGCTGCTGACCAGCCGTCGTGGGCCCGACGCCCCGGGTGCCGCCGACCTCGTCCAGGCGCTGGCCGAACTGGGTGCCGAGGCCAGGGTCGCCGCATGTGATGTCGCCGACCGTGAAGCTCTGGCCGCGCTGTTGGCCTCCGTTCCGGCGGAGCACCCGCTGACCGCGGTGGTGCACACGGCGGGTGTCCTGGACGACGGCATCTTCCCCTCGCTCACCCCGGACCGTCTCGACTCGGTCATGCGGCCGAAGGTCGATGCCGCCTGGCATCTGCACGACCTCACCCGCGACCTCGACCTGGCCGCCTTCGTCCTGTACTCCTCGACGGCCGGTGTCATGGGCAGCCCCGGTCAGGCCAACTACGCGGCGGGCAACACCTTCCTGGACGCGCTTGCCGCGCACCGTCAGTCCCTCGGTCTGCCCGCCACCTCCCTCGCCTGGGGAGCCTGGGAACAAGGCGTCGGCATGACCGGCCAGTTGAGCGGTCAGGACGCACGCCGCATCAGCGACGCCGGTGGGATGCCGCTGCTGTCCGTCGAGCGGGGCCTTGCCCTGTACGACGCCGCCATGCTCGCCGACGAGCCGCTGGTGGTGCCGCTCGGTCTGGGCGGCGGTGGCCCGTTGCCCGCCGGTGCCGGCGTCCCCGCGATCCTGCGCGGACTGGTCCGCACCGGTGGACGCCGCGCCCGGGCGGCCACCGCCGCGGTCGCCCGCGCCGGACTGGCCGAGCGGCTGGCCGTCCTGCCCGAGGAGCAGCGTCGGCCGTTCGTCGTGGACCTGGTGCGTGCGGAGGCCGCCGCGGTCCTCGGGCACGGTTCCGCCGACGCCGTGGACTCCCGTCGTGAGTTCCGTGGTCTCGGCTTCGACTCGCTCACCGCGATCGAGCTGCGCAACCGGCTCGGCAAGGCGACCGGTCTCACCCTCCCCGCCACGCTCGTCTTCGACTACCCGACGCCCGAGCAGCTCGCCGACCATCTCCTGGACGAACTCCTCGGCGCCGACGCCATCGAGGTCTTCGCCGCCTCTCAGAGCGCTGCCGATGTGCACGACGATCCCGTGGTCATCGTCGGGATGGGCTGCCGCTTCCCGGGTGGCGTCGGATCGCCCGAGGACCTGTGGGACCTCCTGGCGTCCGGTTCCGACGCCATCACCGGCTTCCCCGCCGATCGCGAGTGGGAATCGTCGAGGCTCGTCGCCGGTGAGGCCGGCGGCGTGTCCGCGCAGGGCGGGTTCCTGAGCGACATCGCCGGCTTCGACGCGGACTTCTTCGGGATCTCGCCGCGCGAGGCCCTGGCCATGGACCCGCAGCAGCGCATCCTGCTCGAGGTCACCTGGGAGGCCATCGAGCGCGCCGGGGTCGACCCGACCGCCCTGCGCGGCAGCCGCACCGGTGTCTTCATGGGCGTCAACGGCCAGGACTACTCCAGCCTGGTCATGGGGTCCCGTGACGACGTCGCGGGCCACGCCACCGCCGGTCTGGCCGTCAGTGTGGTCTCCGGCCGACTCTCCTACGCGCTCGGCCTGGAGGGTCCCGCCCTCTCGGTCGACACGGCCTGTTCCTCCTCCCTGGTGTCGCTGCATCTCGCCGCGCAGGCGCTGCGGTCGGGGGAGTGCAGCATGGCTCTGGTGGGTGGTGTCACCGTGATGACCACCCCCGCCAACTTCGCCGGGTTCTCCCGGATGGGCGGTCTCGCCCAGGACGGACGCTGCAAGGCGTTCTCCGACTCCGCCGACGGCACCGGCTGGTCCGAGGGCGCGGCCGTGCTCGTGGTGGAGCGCCTCTCCGACGCCCGCCGCGCCGGACACCGGGTGCTCGCCGTGGTGCGTGGCTCCGCGGTGAACCAGGACGGTGCCTCCAACGGCCTGACCGCCCCCAACGGCCCCTCCCAGCAGCGGGTCATCCGGCAGGCACTGGCCAACGCCGGTCTGCGTCCCGGCGATGTCGACGCCGTCGAGGCGCATGGCACCGGCACTCCGCTCGGTGACCCGATCGAGGCCCAGGCCCTGCTGGCCACCTATGGCTCCGACCGTGACCCGCAGCAGCCGCTGCTGCTCGGCTCGGTGAAGTCCAACATCGGCCACACCCAGGCCGCCGCCGGTGTCGCCGGGCTCGTCAAGATGGTCATGGCGATGCGCAACGGCGTGCTGCCGCGCACCCTGCACATCACCGAGCCGTCCACGCATGTCGACTGGTCCCTGGGCGCCGTACAGGTGCTCACCGAGGAGACCGCCTGGCCGGAGACGGGCCGGGTCCGCAGGGCCGGTGTGTCCTCCTTCGGCATCAGCGGCACCAACGCCCATGTCATCCTCGAGGGCGCCCCCGACGAGCCGGTGCCCGCGCCTGTCGCCGACCGGCCCGTGCCCGGCGCCGTCGCCTGGCCCGTCTCGGCGAAGTCCGAGGGCGCGCTCGACGACCAGGCGGAGCGGCTGCGGGAGTCCGCCGACGCGCTGCCCGCGCTCGACACCGCCTACACCCTGGCCACCGGCCGAGCCGACTTCGAGCACCGGGCGGTCCTGCTCGCAGCCGACGGCACCCTCACCGAGGTCGCCCGGGGCGTCGCCGAACCGCACCGCAGTGCCTTCCTGTTCTCCGGTCAGGGCGCCCAGCGCCTCGGCATGGGGCGTGAACTGCACGCCCGTTTCCCGGTGTTCGCCGAGGCCTTCGACTCCGTCACCGCCCTGCTGGAGAGCGAACTCGACACCTCCGTCCGTGAGGTGATGTGGGGCACCGACGAAGGCGCCCTGAACGCCACCGCGTTCACCCAGCCCGCCCTGTTCGCGGTCGAGGTCGCCCTCTACCGTCTGGTGGAGTCCTGGGGAGTGACCCCCGACTTCGTGGCCGGTCACTCGGTCGGTGAGATCGCGGCGGCGCATGTGGCGGGGGTGTTCTCGCTGGAGGACGCCTGCCGGCTGGTGGCCGCGCGTGCGGGGCTGATGCAGGCGTTGCCGAGTGGTGGTGCCATGGTCGCGGTGGAGGCGACCGAGGACGAGGTGCTGCCGCTGCTGACCGAGGGCGTGGCTGTGGCCGCGGTCAACGGCCCGACGTCTGTGGTCGTTTCGGGTGAGGAGCAGGCCACCCTGGCGGTCGCCGAGCAGCTTGCCGCGCAGGGCCGCCGCACCAGCCGTCTGCGGGTGAGTCATGCCTTCCACTCGCCCTTGATGGACCCGATGCTGGAGGACTTCCGGGCGGTCGCGGAGACGCTCTCGTACCACGAGCCGCGGATCCCGGTCGTGTCCAACCTGACCGGTGAGGTCGCCGCTGCGGGCGTACACACCCACCCCGACTACTGGGTGCGTCATGTCCGTGAGGCCGTGCGGTTCGCCGACGGTGTCCGCGGGCTGGCCGACCGGGGCGTGACCGCCTTGCTGGAGATCGGCCCCGACGGAGTGCTCTCCGCGCTCGCCGCCGCCTCCCTGACCGACACCGACACCGTCGTCGTGCCGGCGCTGCGCAAGGACCGCGACGAGACCGTGTCCGTCCTCAGCGGTGTCGCCCGGCTGTACGTCGCCGGGGTCGACGTCGACTGGTCGGCCCCGCTGTCCGGCGCCGGCGCCCGCATCGCCGACGTGCCCACCTACGCCTTCCAGCACGAGCGTTACTGGCCCAAGGCGGCCCCCGCCGCCCTGGACGCCACCGGCCTCGGTCTGGCCTCGGCCGACCACCCGCTGCTCGGTGCCGCCATGTCGGTGGCGGGCTCCGACGAACTCCTGCTGACCGGCTCCCTGTCGGCCGCCACCCATCCCTGGCTGGCCGACCATGTCGTCGGCGGCATGATCTTCTTCCCCGGTACCGGGTTCCTGGAGCTGGCGGTGCGCGCCGCGGACCAGGCCGGCTGTGACCGGGTCGAGGAACTGATGATCGCCGCGCCGCTGGTGCTGCCCGCTACGGGCGCGGTCCAGGTGCAGATCTCCGTGGGCGCCGCCGACGAGGAGGGCTCTCGCGAGCTGCGTTTCTTCACCCGGCCCGGTGAGGACTTCGACGCCGAATGGACCCAGCACGCCACCGGCCGCATCGGCTCGGGTGAGCAGGTCATCGATTTCGACGCCACGGTGTGGCCGCCGCGCGACGCCGAGGCGATCGACATCGACGGCATGTTCGAGCGCTATGCCGCGGACGGTCTGGAGTACGGCCCGGTCTTCCGTGGACTGCGTGCCGTCTGGCGTCAGGACGACACGGTCTACGCCGAGGTCGCGCTGCCCGAGTCGGTCGAGGACGCCGACGCCTTCGGTCTGCACCCGGCGCTCTTCGACGCCGCCCTGCACTCCACGGTCTTCCTGTCCGCCGAGGGCGACACCCGCAGTCTGCTGCCGTTCGCCTGGGAGGGCGTGTCCCTGCACGCGGACGGGGCGAGCACCCTGCGGGTGCGGATCGCCTCCTGCGGCGAGGACACGGTCCAGATCGCCGCGGTCGACCCGGGCGGTCAGCCCGTGGTCTCCGTGGAGTCGCTGACGCTGCGTGCCGCGGGCCCGGGCGACGCTGCCGAGCCGCGCCGTGACGACTCCAACTCCCTGCTCCGGGTCGACTGGACCGCCCGTACGCTCGGGGCGCCTGCCGCCCCTGCCACCTGGGCGGTGCTGGGCGAGGACCCGTTCGGCCTGACGGCCGCGCTGGCCGGTGACTCCGAGGCGGTGGCGGGAGTGCATGCTCCGGCCGCGACGATCGAGGAGCTGGCCGCCCGGTCGGGGGCCGTGCCCGACATGGTCGCCGTGACGGTGCGGGGCGACGCCGACGCGGGACCCGACGACGCTCATGAGCTGGCCCACGAGGTGCTGGCCCTGGTGCAGGGGTGGCTGGCCGAGCCCGCCTTCGCCTCCTCCCGGCTTGTGGTGGTCACCCGGAACGCGGTTGCCGACGGTGAGCGTGGTGCGGTCGATCTGGCGGCCGCTCCTGTGTGGGGTCTGGTGCGTTCCGCCCAGTCCGAGAACCCGGGCCGGCTGCTGCTGGCGGATGTCGACGACACCGCCGACTCGCTCGCCCGACTGCCGCTGCTTGCGGGGCTGTTCGACGCGGAGGAGCCGCAGGCCGTCGTCCGTGAGGGCACGGTCCGGGTCGGCCGGCTCGCCCGGCTGGAGTCCGGCACCTCCCTCGTTCCGCCGGCCGGGACGCCGTGGCGGTTGGGCTGCCGCGCCAAGGGCAGCCTCGACGGTCTCGCCCTGCTGCCGTACCCGGAGGCGGTGACACCGCTCACCGGCCGCGAGGTGCGCATCGGTATCCGTGCCGCGGGCCTCAACTTCCGCGATGTCCTCAACGCGCTCGGCATGTATCCCGGTGAGGCGGGCCTGTTCGGCTCCGAGGGCGCGGGCGTAGTCAGCGAGGTCGGCCCGGATGTCACCGGGCTCGCCCCCGGCGACCGGGTCATGGGCATGGTGTTCGGCGGTTTCGGCCCGCTGGGCGTCGCCGACGAGCGTCTGCTGACCCGGGTTCCCGACGACTGGTCCTGGGAGACCGCGTCGTCCGTGCCGCTGGTGTTCCTCACCGCTTACCACGCGCTGAAGGACCTCGCCGGGCTGCGGCCGGGGGAGAAGATACTGATCCACGCCGGCGCCGGTGGTGTCGGCATGGCGGCCATCCAGATCGCCCACCATCTCGGTGCGGAGGTCTTCGCGACGGCCAGCGAGGGCAAGTGGGACGTACTGCGCTCCCTCGGGGTCGCCGACGACCACATCGCCTCCTCGCGCACCCTCGACTTTGAGACGGCGTTCACCGAGGTCGCGGGGGACAAGGGCCTCGATGTCGTCCTGAACGCGCTGGCCGGGGAGTTCGTCGACGCGTCGATGCGGCTGCTCGGCACGGGCGGCCGGTTCCTGGAGATGGGCAAGACCGACATCCGGGACTCCGACGCCGCGTCGGACGGCATCACCTACCGGTTCTTCGACCTGGGCATGGTCGACCCCGACCACATCCAGCAGATGCTGCTCGACCTGGTCGACCTCTTCGAGCGGGACGTACTGTCCCCGCTGCCGGTCCGTGCCTGGGACGTCCGCCGATCCCGTGAGGCCTTCCGCTTCATGAGCATGGCCAAGCACATCGGCAAGATCGTGCTGACCATGCCCCGGGCCATGGACCCCGAGGGCACCGTCCTGGTCACCGGCGGTACCGGTGGCCTCGCCTCCGCGCTGGCCCGCCACTTGGTCGCCGAGCACGGCATCAAGCACCTGCTGCTGACCAGCCGCCGCGGACCCGATGCCCCCGGCGCCGCCGACCTCGTCCAGGCACTGGCCGAACTGGGTGCCGAGGCCAGGGTCGCCGCGTGTGATGTCGCCGACCGTGATGCCCTGGCCGGGCTGCTCGCCTCCGTTCCGGCCGAGCGCCCGCTGACCGCGGTGGTGCACACGGCGGGTGTCCTGGACGACGGCATCCTCGCCTCCCTCACCCCCGATCGCCTCGACACCGTCATGCGGCCGAAGGTCGATGCCGCCTGGCATCTGCACGACCTCACCCGCGATCTCGACCTGGCCGCCTTCGTCCTCTACTCCTCGACCTCCGGCGTCTTCGGCAGCCCGGGTCAGGCCAACTACGCGGCGGGCAACACCTTCCTGGACGCCCTCGCCGCGCACCGTCAGTCGCTCGGCCTGCCCGCCACCTCCCTCGCCTGGAACGCCTGGGAGCAGGGCAGCGGCATGACGAGCGGACTGAGCGACGAGGACATGCGCCGCATCAACGACAACAGCGGCATGCCGCTGCTGTCCGTCGAGCGGGGCCTTGCCCTGTACGACGCGGCCACCCTCGCCGACGAACCGCTGGTGGTGCCGCTGGGCCTCGGCGGTGGCGGCTCGCTGCCGCCCGGCATGAGCGTCCCCGCGATCCTGCGCGGACTGGTCCGCACCGGCGGACGCCGGGCCAAGGCCGGCGCCGCCGCGGTCGCCCGCGCCGGACTCGCCGAGCGGCTGGCCGTCCTGCCCGAGGAGCAGCGCCTGCCGTTCGTGGTCGACCTGGTACGGGCCGAGGCCGCCACGGTGCTCGGGCACGGTTCCGCCGACGCCGTCGACGCCCGCCGTGAGTTCCGTGGCCTGGGCTTCGACTCGCTCACCGCGATCGAGCTGCGCAACCGGCTCGGCAAGGCCTCAGGACTCACCCTGACCGCCACCCTGGTCTTCGACTACCCGACGCCCCAGCAGCTCGCCGAGCACCTCCTGGACGAACTGCTCGGCGCCGACGCCGCGGAGGCCTTCGCCGCCCCCCAGACCGCCGCCGCCGCGTCCGACGACGACCCCGTGGTCATCGTCGGGATGGGCTGCCGCTTCCCGGGCGGCGTGGGATCGCCCGAGGAACTGTGGGACCTGGTGGCCTCCGGCACCGACGCCATCACCGGCTTCCCCGCCGACCGGGAGTGGGAGTCGTCGACCATCGGCGGCGAGCCGGGCGACCTGTCCGGGCAGGGCGGATTCCTCAGCGACATCGCTGACTTCGACGCCGACTTCTTCGGCATCGCACCGCGCGAGGCCCTCGCCATGGACCCGCAGCAGCGCATCCTGCTCGAAGTCACCTGGGAGGCCGTGGAGCGCGCCGGACTGGACCCGACCGCCCTGCGCGGCAGCCGTACCGGTGTCTTCATGGGCGTCAGCGGCCAGGACTACTCCGGTCTGGTCATGCGCTCCCGCGACGACATCGCCAGCCACGCCACCACCGGCCTCGCCGTGAGCGTGGTCTCCGGCCGCCTCTCCTACACGCTCGGCCTGGAGGGCCCCGCCCTCTCGGTCGACACCGCCTGCTCCTCCTCCCTGGTCTCGCTGCACCTCGCCGCGCAGGCACTGCGATCGGGGGAGTGCACCATGGCGCTCGCCGGTGGTGTCACCGTGATGACCACCCCGGCCAACTTCACCGGGTTCTCCAAGATGGGCGGTCTCGCCCACGACGGACGCTGCAAGGCGTTCTCCGACTCCGCCGACGGCACCGGCTGGTCCGAGGGCGCGGCGGTACTCGTCCTGGAGCGCCTCTCCGACGCCCGCCGCGCCGGACACCGGGTGCTCGCCGTGGTGCGTGGCTCCGCGGTGAACCAGGACGGTGCCTCCAACGGCCTGACCGCCCCCAACGGCCCCTCCCAGCAGCGGGTCATCCGGCAGGCACTGGCCAACGCCGGTCTGCGTCCCGGCGATGTCGACGCCGTCGAGGCACATGGCACCGGCACCCCGCTCGGTGACCCGATCGAGGCCCAGGCCCTGATCGCCACCTACGGCTCCGACCGTGACCCGCAGCAGCCGCTGCTGCTCGGCTCGGTGAAGTCCAACATCGGCCACACCCAGTCCGCGGCCGGCGCCGCCGGACTCGTCAAGATGGTCATGGCGATGCACCAGGGCACGCTCCCGCGCACCCTGCACGTCACCGAGCCGTCCACGCACGTCGACTGGTCCCTGGGCGCCGTCCGGCTGCTCACCGAGGAGACCGCCTGGCCGGAGACCGGCCGGGTCCGCAGGGCCGGTGTGTCCTCCTTCGGCATCAGCGGCACCAACGCCCATGTCATCCTCGAGGGCGCCCCCGAGCCCACCGCGGACGACCGCTCCGCCGAGGACACCGTGACGCCCGCCGTCACCCCGTGGGTCGTCTCGGCCCGCTCCGAGCAGGCGCTCGACGCCCAGCTGGAGCGGCTGCGCGCCCATGCCGCCGCGCACCCGGAGCTGTCCGGCGCCGACATCGGTCTGTCCCTGGTGACGAGCCGGCCCTCCTTCGAGCACCGGGCCGTCCTGCTGGCGGGCCCCGACGGCATCACCGAGGCCGCGCGCGCCGAGGCCGGCACCGCCCGCACACCGGCGTTCCTGTTCTCCGGTCAGGGCGCCCAGCGCCTCGGCATGGGCCGTGAACTGCACGCCCGTTTCCCGGTGTTCGCCGAGGTCTTCGACTCCGTCACCGCCCTGCTGGAGAGCGAACTCGGCACCTCCGTCCGTGAGGTGATGTGGGGCACCGACGAAGCCGCCCTGAACTCCACCGCGTTCACCCAGCCCGCCCTCTTCGCGGTCGAGGTCGCCCTCTACCGCCTGGTGGAGTCCTGGGGAGTGACCCCCGACTTCGTCGCCGGTCACTCGGTCGGTGAGATCGCGGCCGCGCATGTGGCGGGGGTGTTCTCGCTGGAGGACGCCTGCCGGCTGGTCGCCGCCCGCGCCCGGCTCATGGACGCGCTGCCCCGGGGCGGCGCCATGGCCGCCGTCGAGGCCACCGAGGACGAGGTGCTGCCGCTGCTCGACGACGGGGTCGCCGTCGCCGCCGTCAACGGCCCCACCTCCGTCGTCGTCTCCGGCCCCGAGGACGGCGTCGACCAGCTGGTCGCCCTCCTGGAGTCGGACGGCCGCCGCACCACCCGGCTGCGCGTCAGCCACGCGTTCCACTCGTCGCTGATGGACCCGATGCTGGAGGACTTCCGGGCGGTCGCGGAGACGCTCTCGTACCACGAGCCGCGGATCCCGGTCGTGTCCAATCTGACCGGTGAGGTCGCCTCCGCGGGCACCCACACCCACCCCGACTACTGGGTGCGCCACGTCCGTGAGGCGGTGCGCTTCGCCGACGGTGTCCGCGCGCTCGCCGACCGGGGTGTGACCGCCTTCCTGGAGATCGGCCCCGACGGAGTGCTCTCCGCGCTCGCCGCCGCCTCCCTGCCCGACACCGGCACCGTCGTCGTGCCGGCGCTGCGCAAGGACCGCGACGAGACCGTGTCCGTCCTCACCGCCCTGGCCCGGCTGCACACCGCGGGCCTGGACACCGACTGGAGCGCCCACTTCGCCGGCACCGGCGCCCGCACCGTCGAACTGCCCACCTACGCCTTCCAGGGCACCCGCTTCTGGCCCGACACCACCGCCGCTCCCGGCGACGCGGGCGGACTGGGCCTGGACGCCGGAGGGCACCCGCTGCTCACCGCCGCCACATCGGTCGCCGGCTCGGACGAGACGCTGCTCAGCGGGCGCCTGTCCGCCGCCGCACAGCCCTGGCTCACCGGCCGCACGGAGAACGGCACCACCATCCTGCCCACCGCGGTCCTCGCCGAACTCGCGCTGCACGCCGCCGAGGCCTGCGACCGCACCACCGTCGAGAACCTCACCGTCGGCGCACCCCTGGCGCTCACCGGGAACCGCCCCCAGCGCCTCCAGGTACTGGTGGGCGTCCCCGACGAGACCGGCCGGCGCACCCTCACCGTGCACACCCGCGCCGACGGCGACGACGCCCCCTGGGTCGAGCGGGCCACCGCCATGCTCACCGACGCGCCCGCCGCCGCCACGCCCGACACCGTATGGCCGCCCGCCGACGCCACCCCGGTCGACGAGCTGCCCGAACCCACCGGCCCGTCCGTGCTGCGCGCCGCCTGGCGGCGCGGCGGGGACGTCTTCGCCGAGGTCGAGATCACCGAACAGAGCCCGGCCGAGCAGGCGTTCGCCCTGCACCCGGCGCTCCTGGACACCGCGGTCCGCGCCGCCGTCCTCCTCGAAGGAGACGGGGGCGGATCCGGAGACGACACCCTCGACGCCGTCGCCTGGGACGGGCTCGTCCTGCACGCCGCGCACCCCGTCCTCCTGCGGGTACGGCTCACCGCCACCGGCGACGACACCTGGGCGCTGGAGGCGACCGACCCACAGGGCGGCCCGGTGCTCTCGGTGGCCTCGGTCACCCTGGGCGCCACCGTCGCCGCACCCGTCACCGGCGCCCCCGCCACGGACGACGCCGCGCTGCTCGCCCTGGACTGGGTCGCGCCCGCCCCGGCCCCGCGCTCCGGCGACAGCGGCCCCTGGACGGTGCTCGGCGACGCGCTGCCCGGCCTGGACACCGCGCTCGCCGCGGTGGACAACGTCCTCGTCACCCGCGCGGACTCGCTCGCCGAACTGCTGGACAGCGGGGCACCCCTGCCGTCGCTGATGCTGCTGCCGGTCGAGGGCGGCCCCACCGCGGGGCACGACCTGCCCGCCGCGGTCCGCGCCGCCACCACGAGGGTGCTGGACCTGCTGCGCCGCTGGACCTCCGACCCCCGCACCGCGGACTCCCGCCTCGCGATCGTCACCCGTGGCGCCGTCGCGGCCGGCCGGGAGGACGTGACCGATCTGGCGGCCGCAGCCGTCTGGGGCCTGGTCCGCTCCGCCCAGTCCGAGAACCCGGGGTGCTTCCTGCTCCTCGACCTCGACCCGGCCGACGCGGCCGAGGCGACCGACGCCGCCGTCCTGGCCTCGCTGCCCGCCCTGTTCGACGCGGGCGAGACCCAGGCCGCCGTCCGCGGCGGCGCGCTCACCGTCGCCCGCCTCACCCGCACCGAGGCCACGCCCGCCCCGGCCGCCGACCAGGTCCGTGCCTGGGACCGCGACGGCACCGTACTGATCACCGGCGGCACCGGAGGCCTCGGCGCCGTACTCGCCCGCCACCTGGTCACCGGCCACGGCATCAAGCACCTGCTGCTGGCCGGCCGCCGCGGACCCGACGCACCCGGGGCCACCGCCCTGAGCAAGGAACTCTCCGCGCTCGGCGCCGAGGTCACCGTACGGGCCTGCGACGTCTCCGACCGGTCCGCCGTCGACGCGCTGCTCGCCGGGCTGCCGGCCGAGCACCCGCTGACCGCGGTCGTGCACACGGCGGGCGTCCTCGACGACGCCACGATCGGCACCCTCACCGCCGAACAGCTCGACACCGTGCTGCGGCCCAAGGCGGACGCCGCCTGGCATCTGCACCAGGCGACCCGGGCCCTGCCGCTCGCCGGATTCGTCCTGTACTCCTCCGTGGCCGGCGTCACCGGCGGCCCCGGACAGGGCAACTACGCTGCCGCCAACACGTTCCTCGACGCGCTCGCCGCGCACCGTGCGGCCCAGGGCCTGCCCGCCCTGTCGCTCGCCTGGGGACCGTGGGGCCAGGGCGCCGGCATGACCGGCACGCTCAGCGACGCCGACCTCGAGCGCATGGAACGCTCCGGGATGCCGCCGCTCACCGAACGACAGGGCCTCGCCCTGTTCGACGCGGCGAACGGCCACGACGAGGCGCTGGCCGTGGCGATCCGGGTCTCCCGGTCCGCCGCGGCCCCCGACGCCGGCGAGGTGCCCGCGGTGCTGCGCTCCCTGGTCCGCGCCCGGCGTCGCGCGGCGGCCACGGCCGGCGCCGACGGGCTCACCCGCCGACTGGCCGGCCTCGGCGCCGAGCAGCGGCACGAAACCCTCGTCGGCCTGGTCCGCCAGGAGACGGCCGGGGTGCTCGGTCACTCCGGGGCCGACGCGGTCCCCGCCGACCGGGACTTCAGCCGGCTGGGCTTCGACTCGCTGATGGCGGTCGAACTGCGCACCCGGCTCTCCGCGGCCACCGGTGTGCGGCTGCCGTCCACGCTGGTCTTCGACCACCCGACGCCCGCCGCCGTCGCCCGGCACCTGGCCGACTCCCTGACGGGCCAGGACCGCAGCGGCACCGCCGCATCCCCGCTGGCGGCGCTCGACCGGCTGGAGGCGGAACTGTCCGCCGACGGCGTGGACGAGGCCGTCCGCCGCGGGGTCGAGGGCCGGCTGCGGCGGCTGCTGGCCGCCTGGGACGGCACCGGCTCGGACGGGAACGGACCGGCCGTCGAGGAGCGGATCGAGGCGGCGAGCGCCGAGGAGATCTTCGCCTTCATCGACAACGAACTCGGCCGGTCGTCGGATTCCTGACCCGGGCCCACCCCAACTACGTGCGAAACATCTGAGGAAGGTTCAACGGACGATGCCGGACGAAAGTAAGCTCGTCGATTACCTGAAGTGGGTCACGGCGGATCTCCACCAGACCCGCAGGCGCCTCCAGGAAGCCGAGTCGGGCCGCCACGAGCCCGTGGCGATCGTCGGCATGGCGTGCCGCTTCCCCGGCGGTGTGCGTTCCCCGGAGGACCTCTGGGAGATGCTCGCCGACGGCCGCGACGCCATCTCCGGGTTCCCCGCCGACCGCGGCTGGGACCTGGAGACGCTGGCCGGCGACGGAGCGGGCGGCAGCAGCACGCAGGAGGGAGGTTTCCTGCACGACGTGGCCGACTTCGACCCGGGGTTCTTCGACATCTCGCCCCGCGAGGCGCTGGCCATGGACCCGCAGCAGCGGCTGCTCCTGGAGACCGCCTGGGAGGCCGTGGAGCGTGCCGGGATCGCCCCCGGCAGCCTCCGCGGCAGCCGCACCGGCGTGTTCGTCGGCACCAACTCGCAGGACTACGCCCACCTCGTCCTCGCCTCCGACGACGACATGGGCGGCTACGCGGGCAACGGCCTGGCCGCCAGCGTGATGTCCGGCCGGCTGTCCTTTGCGCTCGGCTTCGAAGGACCCGCCGTCACCCTCGACACCGCGTGCTCCTCGGCCCTGGTCGCCCTGCACCTGGCCGCCCAGTCGGTGCGCTCCGGCGAGGCCGACCTCGCGCTGGCCGGCGGTGTCACCGTCATGACCACCTCGTCCAGCTTCGTGGGCTTCAGCCTCCAGGGCGGCCTCGCCACGGACGGCCGCTGCAAGGCGTTCGCCGACTCCGCCGACGGCACCGGCTGGTCCGAGGGCGTCGGCATGATCCTCGTCGAACGGCTCTCCGAGGCCCGGCGCAAGGGCCACCCGGTGCTCGCCGTGCTGCGCGGCTCCGCCGTGAACCAGGACGGCGCCTCCAACGGCCTCAGCGCCCCCAACGGGCCCGCCCAGCAGCGCGTCATCCGCGACGCGCTGGCCTCCGCCGGGCTCTCGCCCGCCGACGTCGACGCCGTCGAGGCGCACGGCACCGGCACCACCCTCGGCGACCCCATCGAGGCGCAGGCCCTGCTCGCCACCTACGGCCAGGACCGCGACGCGAGCCGTCCGCTGCGCCTCGGCACGGTGAAGTCCAACATCGGCCACACCCAGGCCGCCGCCGGCGCCGCGGGCGTCATCAAGATGGTCCTGGCCCTGCGCCACGGGCTGCTGCCCCGCACCCTGCACATCGACGCGCCGTCCACACACGTCGACTGGGACGCAGGACACGTCAGCCTGCTCACCGAGGCCACCCCCTGGCCCGAGGGCGAGCAGACGCGCCGGGCCGGTGTGTCGTCCTTCGGCATCAGCGGCACCAACGCCCATGTCATCCTCGAAGAGGCCCCCGCGGCCGAGGAGGACACCGACGCCGAGCAGCGGCCCGAGCCGGTCGTCCCGGGCGCCGTGCCGTGGCCCGTGTCGGCCCGTACCGCCGACGCCCTCGACGCCCAGCTGGAGAAGGTGCGGCCGCTCGCCGCGTCCGGCGCCGACCCCGTCGCCGTCGGCCACGCCCTGGCCGTCACCCGCACCCCCTTCGAACACCGGGCGCTGCTGGTCGCCGCGGACGGCAATCTCACCGAGGCCGCACGCGGCACCGTCCCCTCCGGCGACCGCCCCGGGCTGGCCGTGCTGTTCTCCGGGCAGGGCGCCCAGCGCCTCGGCATGGGCCGTGAACTCCACGCCCGCTTCCCGGTGTTCGCCGCCGCCCTGGACGAGACCCTCGCCCTCCTCGACGAGCGCCTCGGCCACTCGCTGCGCGACGTCATCTGGGGCGAGGACCCCGTGGCCCTCGACGACACCGGCCACACCCAGCCCGCGCTGTTCGCCGTGGAGGTCGCCCTCTACCGCCTGTTCGCCTCCTGGGGTCTGCGCCCCGACCACCTCGCCGGACACTCCGTCGGGGAGATCGCCGCCGTGCATGTGGCCGGCGCACTGTCCCTGGAGGACGCCTGCACCCTGGTTGCCGCCCGCGCCGGCCTGATGCGGGACCTGCCGGCCGGCGGAGCCATGGTCGCGCTGCGCGCCACCGAGGCCGAGGTGCGGCCGCTGCTCGACGAGCGGGTCTCGCTCGCCTCGGTCAACGGCCCCGATTCCGTGGTGGTCTCCGGCGCCGAGGACGCCGTCCTCGCCGTCGCCGAGCACTTCCGGAAGCAGGACCGGCGCACCACGCGGCTCTCCGTGAGCCACGCCTTCCACTCCCCGCTCGTCGACCCGATGCTCGACGCCTTCCGGGACGTCGTCGCGAAGCTCACCTTCGGCGAGCCGTCGGTACCCGTCGTCTCCACCCTCACCGGCGACGTCGTCGCCGCCGAGGAACTGGCCACGCCGCACTACTGGGTGTGCCACGCCCGGCAGGCCGTCCGCTTCGCCGACGCCGTGCGCACCCTCGTCGACGAGGGCGCCCGGACCTTCCTGGAGGTCGGCCCGGGCGGCGTGCTGTCCGCGCTCGTCGGTGAGAACACCCAGGAGGCCGGGGTCTCTGCCGTGCCCGCGCTGCGCAAGGACCAGCCGGAGGAGGCCTCCGTGCTCGCCGCCCTCGGCACCCTGTGGACCCGGGGCACCGCGGCCGACTGGGACGCCGTGTTCGAGGGCACCCTGCCCGGCCGCCCGGAGTCCGTGGACCTGCCGACCTACGCCTTCCAGCGCGGCCGGTACTGGCCCACCGTGCGCGCCCGCTCCGGCGACCCCGCCGGACTGGGCCTCGGCGCCGCCGGGCACCCGCTGCTCAGCGCCACCGTCACCCTCGCCGAGGCCGACGAGTCCGTCCTCACCGGACGGCTCTCGCCGCTGACCCACCCCTGGCTCACCGAGCACCGCGTCGACGGCCGGATCACCGTCCCCGGCACGGCCCTCGTGGAGATCGCGGTCCGTGCGGGCGACGAGAACGGCACCCCCCGCCTGGACCGGCTCGACCTGCTCGCCCCGCTGACCCTCGGCGACCGCGACGCGGTGCTGCTCCAGGTGCGCGTCGGCCCCGAGGACGCCTCCGGCCGGCGGACGCTCTCCGTGCACGCCCGCCCGGCGACCGCGGACGACGCCCCCTGGACCACGTACGCCCGTGGTGTCCTCGCCCCCGACGAGGGCGCCGAGGACACCGCCGCGGACCTTGTGGAGTGGCCGCCCGCCGACGCCCGTCAGGTCCCGCTCACGGAGCTGGAGTCCGAAGGACGCGCCCTCGGCCCGCTCTTCAGCGGCCTCACCGGGGTGTGGCGGCACGAGGGCGAGGTGTTCGCCGAGGCCGAGCTGCCCGCAGGACCCGACAGCGGCTTCGGACTGCACCCCGCGCTGCTGTCCACCGCCCTGCGCGCCGCCGCCGTCCTCGACGGCACCACGGCCGGCGAGCCCGCCGCCTTCGAGGGGCTCACCCTGCACGCCACCGGCGCCACCGCGCTGCGCGTACGGCTGAGCACCACCGGGCCCGACACCGTCGACCTCACCGCCGTCGACCCCGCGGGCAACCTCGTCCTGACCGCCGAGACCGTGCGTCTCGGCACCCCGGACGGCACCGCCGACACCCCGGCCGCCACCGGCCGGGGCGACCTGTTCGGGCTGAAGTGGGTGCCCGTCAAGGCCTCGGAGCGCGCCACCGGCACCCGCTGGGCCGTCGTCGGCTCCGACGAACTCGACCTCGGCTACGCCATGCACCGCGCCGACGAGACCGTCACCGCCTACGCGGAGTCCCTCGGCGGCGCCATCGGCGACAGCGGGGTCGCCCCCGATGTGTTCCTGATCCCGCTCGCAGGCGAGAAGGACGCCGGAGCGGAGGGCGTGCACGCCCTCACCACCCGGGTCCTCGGCTACCTCCAGGAGTGGCTGTCCGAGCCCCGGCTCTCCGGCACCCGCCTGGTCTTCGTCACCCGCCGCGCCGTCGCCCTCGACGACGAGGACGTCCTGGACCCGGCCGGCGCGGCCGTCTGGGGCCTGGTGCGCTCCGCGCAGACCGAGAACCCCGGCAGCCTGCTGCTCGTCGACCTCGACGACACCTTCCTGTCCGCCGGAGTACTGCCCGACGTGCTGACGCTCGACGAGCAGCAGCTCGCGGTCCGCGACTACCAGGTCCGCGCCGCCCGGCTCGCCCGGCTGCCGCGCCCGGCCGACGACGCCCCCGCCGCCGACTGGAACCCCGACGGCACCGTCCTGATCACCGGCGGCACCGGCGGCCTCGGCGCCGCGCTCGCCCGGCACCTGGTCACCAGCCGGGGCGCCCGTCACCTGCTGCTGGCGAGCCGCCGCGGCCCGGACGCGCCCGGCACGTCCGAACTGGTCGCCGAGCTGACCGGCCTGGGAGCCCAGGTGACCGTCTCCGCCTGCGACGTCGGCGACCGCGACGCGGTCGACACGCTCGTCGCGTCGGTGCCCGCCGAGCACCCGCTGACCGCCGTCGTGCACACCGCGGGTGTCCTGGACGACGCCCTGACCGGCTCGCTCACCCCGGAACAACTGGCTGGTGTGCTGCGCCCCAAGGCCGACGCGGCCCTGCACCTGCACGAGGCGACCCTCGGCCAGGACCTCGCCGCGTTCGTGCTGTACTCCTCGATCTCCGGCGTCATCGGCGGCCCCGGCCAGGCCAACTACGCCGCCGCCAACGCCTCCCTGGACGCGCTCGCCCACCGGCGCAGGGCGGCCGGTCTGCCCGGTCTGTCCCTCGCCTGGGGGCCCTGGGGCCGCGGCAGCGGCATGACCAGCCAGGTCAGCGACACCGACCTGGGGCGGATGGACCGCGGCGGCACCCCGCCGATGAGCCTCGAGGACGGCCTCGCCCTGTTCGACGCCGCCCTGGCCCGCACCGAGCCGATGGTCGTGCCCACCCGGATCAATGTCACCGGACTCCAGGTCCAGCAGACGCTGCCCGCGCTCTGGCGCGACCTGGTGCCGCGCCCCCGGCGCACCGCCGCCGCGGACCGCTCGCCCAAGACCGTGCTCGACGGGCTGCGCACGCTCGACACCGCGGGCCGGGAGAAGCTGCTCACCGAGCTGGTCGTCGGCTTCACCGCGGGCCTGCTCGGCCACGCCGACCCCGCCGCCGTCGACCCCGAGCGCGGCTTCCTGGAGCTGGGCTTCGACTCGCTGGTCTCGGTCAGCCTGCGCAACCAGCTCGGCGAACTCCTCGGGCTGCGCCTGCCGACGTCGGTGGTCTTCGACAGCAAGACGCCGGTGAAGCTGGCCCGCCACCTCAACGAGGAACTGGGCGACCTGTCCGCCTCCGGCCCCGCGTCCGGCACCGCCGTCGCCGGCACCACGGTGCATCCCGACGACACCCTGGTCGGCCTGTTCCACAACGCGGTGCGCGGCGGCAAGCTCGTCGAGGCGATGCGGATGCTGAAGGCGGTCGCCAACACCCGGCCCACCTTCGAGACGCCCGCGGACCTGGAGGAGCTGTCCGAGGCCGTCACCCTGGCCACGGGGCCCGGCTCCCCGCGGCTGATCTTCGTCAGCGCGCCCGGCGCCACCGGCGGTGTCCACCAGTACGCGCGCATCGCCGCCCACTTCCGCGGCAAGCGCCATGTGTCGGCGATACCGCTGATGGGCTTCGCCCCCGGCGAGCTGCTGCCCGCCACCAGTGAGGCGGCGGCCCGGATCGTCGCCGAGAGCGTCCTGATGGCGAGCGACGGCGAACCGTTCGTGATGGTGGGCCACTCCACCGGCGGTTCCCTCGCCTACCTCGCGGCCGGGGTGCTGGAGGACACCTGGGGCGTGAAGCCGGAGGCGGTCGTCCTGCTCGACACGGCGTCCATCCGGTACAACCCCTCGGAGGGCAACAACCTCGACCAGACGACCCGCTTCTACCTCGCCGACATCGACTCGCCGTCCGTGACGCTCAACAGCGCCCGGATGTCCGCGATGGCGCACTGGTTCATGGCGATGACGGACATCGACGCGCCCGCCACGACCGCCCCCACCCTGCTCCTGCGCGCCACACAGGCCAACAACGGCTTCATGCTGGACACCTCCGCGGTGCCGGCGGACGTGGTGCGTGACATCGAGGCCGACCATCTGTCCCTGGCCATGGAGCACTCGGATCTGACCGCCGAGGCCATAGAGAACTGGCTCGCCGAACTTCCGGCCGGCGAGGCCTGAGCCGGGTCCGGCCGGTGCACGCCACCCCGGCCGGGTCCTCACCGCCCCACCGCGTCCGGGGCGCCGCCCTCACACGGCGTCGCCCCGGACGCGCAGCGGCCCCGCAGCCGGGTAACCGCGCACCTCACCACTCTCCCAAGGAGTAGCAGTCCCATGGTCAACCCGACACCGCCGCCCTCTCTCGAGGATGCCGCGCCTTCGGTGCTCCGCCTCAGCCCGCTGCTGCGCGAGCTCCAGATGCGTGCTCCCGTCACCAAGATCCGCACCCCGGCCGGCGACGAGGGCTGGCTGGTGACCCGGCACGCCGAGCTGAAGCAGCTGCTGCACGACGAGCGCCTGGCCCGTGCGCACGCCGACCCGGCCAACGCGCCCCGCTACGTCAAGAGCCCCTTGATGGACCTGCTCATCATGGACGACGTGGAGGCGGCCCGCGCCGCGCACGCCGAGCTGCGCACCCTGCTCACCCCGCAGTTCTCCGCCCGCCGGGTGCTCAACATGATGCCCATGGTGGAGGGGATCGCGGAGCAGATCCTGAACGGCTTCGCCGCCCAGGAACAACCCGCCGATCTGCGGGGCAACTTCTCGCTGCCGTACTCGCTGACCGTGCTGTGCGCCCTGATCGGCATCCCGCTGCAGGAGCAGGGCCAACTCCTCGCGGTGCTGGGCGAGATGGCCACGCTGAACGACGCGGAGAGCGTCGCCAGGAGCCAGGCGAAGCTGTTCGGGCTGCTGACCGACCTGGCCGGCCGCAAGCGGGCCGAACCCGGCGACGACGTGATCTCCCGGCTGTGCGAGACGGTCCCGGAGGACGAGCGCATCGGCCCCATCGCCGCGAGCCTGCTCTTCGCCGGCCTCGACAGCGTTGCCACCCATGTCGACCTGGGCGTCGTGCTGTTCACGCAGTACCCGGACCAGCTGAAGGAGGCACTCGCCGACGAGAAGCTGATGAGGAGCGGCGTCGAGGAGATCCTGCGGGCCGCGAAGGCCGGCGGCTCGGGCGCCGCGCTGCCGCGCTACGCCACCGACGACATCGAGATCGCCGACGTCACCATTCGCACCGGCGACCTGGTGCTGCTCGACTTCACGCTGGTCAACTTCGACGAGGCGGTCTTCGACGACGCGGACCTCTTCGACATCCGCCGCTCGCCCAACGAGCACCTGACGTTCGGGCACGGCATGTGGCACTGCATCGGTGCCCCGCTGGCCCGGATGATGCTGAAGACCGCCTACACGCAGCTGTTCACCCGGCTGCCCGGTCTGAAGCTGGCCAGCTCGGTGGAGGAGCTCCAGGTGACCTCCGGCCAGCTCAACGGCGGCCTCACCGAACTGCCCGTCACCTGGTGACCTCCCCGCTGTCCGGCACCCGCGGCCCCCACTCCCCGACGAGTGGGGGCCGCACCCTTTTCCGCGGTCGGCGGGACGATACTGGCCCTGCACGCAGCCACGGACGAGGAGCCCCGACGATGACCAGCGACAACCGCACAGGACCGCCCAGTTTCGGCAGCGAACGCGAGATGCTGCGGGCCTTCCTCGACTACCATCGCGCGACCCTCGCCATGAAGTGTGAAGGGCTCACCGACGAGGAGCTGCGGCAGCGGTCGATGCCGCCGTCCACGCTCTCGCTGCTCGGTCTGGTGCGGCACATGGCGGAGGTGGAGCGTGCCTGGTTCCGCCGGGTGTTCGAGGACAACGACGCGCCCATGGTCTGGTCCGACAAGATCGACTTCCAGGCCGCGTACGACGCGAGCGGGTCGACCCGACAGGAGGCGTTCACGGCCTGGGAGGCCGAGGTGGCCGACTCGCGCCGCATCGAGCGCGAGAGCGAGTCCCTGGACCGGGTCGGCCATCAGCCGAGGTGGCGCGAGGAGGTGTCGCTGCGGATGGTGATGGTGCACGTCCTCCTGGAATACGGCCGGCACAACGGGCACGCGGACCTTCTGCGTGAGGGCATCGACGGAACCGTGGGCGCCTGAGCCCGCGCCGCAACCGGCCCCGTGGCGGCCCCGCCGCGCGCCAGGACTGCGAGCGTGCTGGTCGCAGTCCTCGACAAGCGACTGTGACCAGCCCTTCCCCAGCACCCCTAGACGGTTTCCCAGGGATTGCTCTCGTAGCAGTCCACGAGCAGGTCCGTGACCGCCGATTCGACGGCCAGTGCTGCCCCGTCGATGCTCGCGACCGGAAGGGCCGGCGAGATCGAGTTCGTCAGGAAGGCAGCGAGGACCGGGGAGCCGGACGCACGGGCCACGATGTCATCGAGCCGGACCTCACGCCGCTCTGAGGGGATGCCCTTGGCCTCCAGCCCCCGCTGCAGCAGCTGCATCGTGATGCCCGGCAGCACCGCGGCCTCCGGCCAGATCACTCGCTCCCCGTCGTAGAAGCCGATGTTCCAGACCGACGCCTCGCTGATCCGGCCGTACCGATCGGTGAACAGTACGTCGTCGTACCCGGAGAGCACCGCCTGCCGTCGGCCATGAATGAGCCCGAACGTCCCCACGTGTTTCACATGAGGCAGGTCCCGTTCGTACTCCACCGCCCGCAGTCGCATCGGCTCGCTCTGCGCCTCAGCCGGGGCGCTCGTCGCCACCGCCAGCTCCGGCTCCACGGCCTCGCCGCGCAGCACGGCATCCAGCCTCCGGGAGAAGACGGTCACCCGGACCGATACCGCCTCCGGGCCCCCTTCGAGGGCGTGCCGCACACATCCCCGCACCCGCTCGGCGTCCAGGCCCCTGCCGAACAACCCGCGCGCGCTCTCGTCCAACCGTCTCAGGTGCAGATCCAGCCCCCGGACCGCACCGCCCCGCACCTGCATCGAGGTGAAATGCGCGTAGCTGACCCGCATGAGCACCTTGAGGTCCTCGCTGTCCGCCTCGACACCGTTGACTTCCACCCGGTCGATGCCAACCCCTCCCTCACCCACACCCAGCCCGGCTGCCATGTCCCGACCACCTTATGTGCGCGCCAAGACGTTCAAAAGTGGGCCAGATCGCCTTTCGCAACAGGATCTGGGTGCGCTGTCGCGGCAGGTTGGTGACGCGGCAGGCCCGGAGGACAGCGTCAGGAGCGGGCGCCTGGCTCCTGCCGTGACACGCGACGAACGGAGCTTCGCCCTTCCGCAACCCGGCAGCGTCGCTCGCCGGACGCTGCCGAACACCGCACAAGCGCGTGCGGCCCGGCCGATGGAAGGATTCCGTGCGTGAACGATGCCGGTGAAGTGGTCTGCCGTCCCTCCAGCAAGCGCCCTCTGTGGTTCTTCGTCGGACTCGGTGCGGCCGGGGCGCTCCTGGCCGCCGGGCGTGCGGCGTTCGGGGGCGGGTTCCTGGACGTGGGGGTGGGCGTCGGCCTGCTCCTTGCCCTGGTGGGGATCGCGGCTCTCCACGCGGTGACCGCCCAGGTGCGCGCCGACGCGTACGGCCTGCACTCCCGGACACTGTTGCGCCGCCGGAGCGTGCCGTGGCGCGATGTCGCCGACCTGCGCGTACGTCTGAAGTACATAAAAAACGGAGGGAAGTCCCGTCGCGTCGGCCTGGTGCTGCGCGACGGACACAGGCGGCACCTGCCCCTCCCGACGTCCGTGAAGTCCCACGATCCGGACTTCGACGCGAAGCTGGAGGGACTCCGCGCGCTCCACCGCCACTACGGAACCCCGGAGTCGAGCCATATCGCCGTCGTCTCTCCCGGCACCGCCGGGGCCGGCTGGGTCGGGTCGCTGATCGCGTGCGCGCTGCTGCTCGTGAGCGCGGGCGTGGCGGCGGTATTCGTGCCGAGCGCCGGGTCGCACATGCGGGAGTGGAAGTCGGCGACCCCGTGCACCGCCGAGAGTCCCGTCACGGAACGTGGCGAATGCCTCACCACCCTGCCGGCCGTGATCGCGCGGACCGACGCCCACCAGCCCAAGCAGCCGAGCTGGCTGTACTTCATGGACGGCCGGCCGGTGAAGCGAGTCCGGGTTTCGTACGAGGCCGCCGAGGAATTCCAGTCCGGCGACAACGTCGAACTGACCTTCTGGCACGGTCAGGTGATGAAGGTCGCCGGAGAAGGCCATGTTTGGCGGGAACACATCGCCGGCGCCGGGGACGTGGCGGTCGTCGCTGCCGTGCTCACCCTCGCCGCGGGCTACCCTGCGGCCCGGGTACTGCTGCGCCTGCGCGGGCGCCGGCTGCCCGACGACGAGGTCCTTCCGTCGGAACTTCCGTTCGCGGGCGCGCTCGTCGGTACGGCCCTGTGGCTGCTGCCGCTCTGCTACGTCCACCCCCTGTCCCTGCTCGACTCCCCCGTGGCGATGACATGGGCGGCCGCGGGCTCGCTGGTCTCGCTGGGCCTGTTCGGCTGGGCCTGGCACGCCACTCGGATCATTGTGCCCGGAGCGATCGGAGCGATCGGAGCGATCGGAGCGTCCGAAGCATCCGCCGGGAAAGCGGGGGAAGAAGCGTCCACCAAGAAGGCGGGGGAAGGGGAAGAGGAGGTGTTCCTGGTCGCCCGTTTCCTGGAGGACACCGACTACAACCCTTACGGCTTCGGCACCCACATCGCCCTGGGTGGTGGCACCCTCGCGGTGACGCCCGGCCCGGGCCGGTACGGAGCGCACCGCATACCGGTGGAACGGCTGATCGTCAAGGGCGTGCGGCGCGCCCGGGGTGGCGACGACGACACCGTCCCCGCAAGCTGGCACATCGCCGAACTCGACGACGCAGGCACGACCGTTCGCCTCGCGGCGGCCCCGGCCGACCTGGCCCGCATCATCCGCGCGTTGGACTCCGCGGAGGCCTCCGTGAACTCTGCGGACCCCAAGCCGTGATGTCCTGGGGCGCCTGCGAGGATCGGCCTTCCTGATCGGCGGCCGGACAAGGCCGGACAGCGGAGACACCTCAGGGCGTGAGTGCCGGCGATGCGGCCTCCCACGCAAACCCTGTGGAACGCAGCGCGGCGGAGCCGGCGAAGGGTTGATGTCCTGCTGATCGGATGTGGCTGTCGGGTCCAGGTGAGCCCGTGCAACCTCTCCCGCCACTGCCCACCGGTCTCGAGCTGCCGGACTCGCCCCCGAACTGCTGCCGCCGCCGAACGTGGTGCGGGCCGTACCCGCCGGTCGGCAGGTACGGCCCGTTGAACTCCCACTACGGCTCGGCTAGTTCTCCACGACGGTGATCGCCATCGAGGGGCAGACCACCGCGGCCTCCCGGACCGTCTCCACCGTGGACGGGTCCGACGGCTGTGCGAGGACGGTCACCAGGCCGTCGTCGTCCTGGTCGAACACGTCCGACGCGGTCAGGACGCACTGTCCGGCACCGACGCAGCGATCGACGTCCACGTTGACGTGCACCATCATTCCTCCAGGGTCGTTCCAGCGGGCCGGCCGTCGCAGCGGACGGGCCCGTCGCTCAGCTCCATGTGACGGGCAGCTCGTGCAGGCCGAACAGCACGCCGTCGTACTTCAGGGGCAACTCCTCGACCGGCACCGCCAGTTCGAGGGTCGGGATGCGCTCGAACAGGGTACGGTAGGCGATCTCCATCTCCACCCGCACCAGGTTCTGCCCGAGGCACTGGTGGACGCCGTACCCGAACGCCACGTGCGAGCGCGCGGAACGCTCCGGGTTGAACTCCTCGGGCTTGTCGAAGACCGAACCGTCGTGATTGGCCGCGGCGATCAGCGGCACGATGCCCTCACCGGCCTTGATCAGCTGGCCGCCGATCTCCACGTCCTCCACGGCCACCCGGAAGGACACCAGGTCGGCGACCGAGTAGTACCGCAGCATCTCCTCCACGATGCGGTCGTCGCCGATCCACTGCGGGTTGGTCAGCAACTGGACGACGCCCAGGCCGATGTTGTTCGCCGTGGTCTCGTGCCCCGCGATGAGCAGGAGCATCGACACCCCGGACAGCTCCTGCCGGTTCATGGTGCCGGCCTGGAGCAGCCGGCTGATCAGGTCCTCGCCGGGGCGGCGGCCCTTGATCTGGATGAGCCGGTTCAGATAACGCAGCAGCGCCTTGGAGGCCTCGTCACGTTGCTCGTCGGTGGAGCTGAGGGTCACCAGGACCTTTGTCTTCGCCTCGAAGAAGTCCCGGTCCGCCTTGGGCACCCCGAGCAGGTCGGAGATGACCAGCGACGGCACGGACAGCGCGAAGTCCGCGATCAGGTCCGCCGAGTTGCCTGCGGCGAGCAACGCGTCGATCCGCTCGTCCACGATCTGCTGGATCGCCGGACGCAGCTCCCGCACCTTGCGCACGGTGAACTCCGGGATCAGCGTCTTGCGGAACCGGTCGTGCTCCGGGGGGTCCAGCGCCACGAACCAGCCCGGGATCTCCGACTGCGAGGGGGCGCCGCCGGTGCGCCTGGCCCTCGGGAAGCCGGGGCGGGAGGGGTCCGCGCTGATCCGGGGGTCCGTCAGCACGGTCCGCACGTCCTCGTGCCGCGTCACCAGCCACACCGGGCCGCTTGCGGGCAGTTCGGAGCGGACCAGGCCCTCGCCCGCACGGTAGTCGGCGTACTCCGGCGGCGGGAACGGACGTCCCGGCCGGCGCAGCGGGAAGGCGACGGGGCAGCCCGGCGCGAAGGTCGTCATCTCGGTCTCGGCGGTCATCACAGGACTCCGTAGAAGGCGCGTACCCGGTCGGTGATGAACTCCTGGTCCTGCGCGGTCAGCCCGGTGTGCGTCGGCAGATAGAACCCGTCCTCGCTGAACCGGGAGGCGTTCAGCGACGGCCAGTTCGCGTCGTAGTAGCCCGGCTGACGGCTCATCGGCTTGAAGAACACCCGGGTCTCGACGCCCTGGTCGGCCAGGTACGCGCGCAGCTCCTCGCTGCGCTCGGCCCGCAGGTCGTACATCCACAGCACGTCGCGGGCCGGCATCAGCGTGATGCCGGGCACGTCCCGCAGCGCCTCGTCGTAGCGCTTCTCGATGTCGCGGCGGGTCGCGAGGATGGTGTCCAGCTGCTCGGTCTGCGCGAGCGCCACCGCGGCCTGCATGTTGGTCATGCGGTAGTTGTAGGCCAGCTTCTTGTGCAGGAAGCTGTGGTCCTTGGTGAACGCCATGGCCCGCAGATGCGCCATCTGCTCGGCCAGATGGGCGTCCCGGGTCACGCACACCCCGCCCTCACCCGCCGTGATGATCTTGTTGGCGAACAGCGAGAAGCAGGCGATGTCGCCCACCGGCCGCACCCCGTGCGCCTCCGCCGAGTCCTCGACGACCCGCAGGTTGTACTCGTACGCCAGGTTCATGATGGCGTCCATGTCGCACTGCCGGCCGTAGATGTGCACCGGCATGATCACCTTGGTGCGCGGGGTGATCTTCTCCTCGATGCGGGAGACATCGATGTTCAGGTCGTCGCCGCAGTCCACGAACACCGGGGTCGCCCCCGTGTAGGTGACCGCCCAGGCGGTCGCGATCATGGTGAACTCCGGGACGATCACCTCGTCGCCGGGGCCGACGCCCAGCGCCCGCAGCGCCAGCGTCAGCGCGGTGGTGCCCGAGGAACAGGCGACACCGTGCGGCATGTCGTTGTAGGCGGCGAACGCCTCCTCGAACTGCCGGACGTAGGGGCCCTGCGACGAGATCCAGCCGCCGCTGACGGCCTCCGTCACATACTCCAGCTCGCGGCCCTTCAGCCACGGCATGGAGACCGGATACGTATAGGACATCCTTGACTTCCTCGGTCAGTCGTTTGCCAGGACGGGGAGGCCGAGCAGCAGGTCCGCGGCGGCGGTACGACCACCCGCGGCCTTCAGCAACCCGGCGTAGTACTCGGCGCGTTCGGTGAAGGAGGACTCGTTCAGCACGCGGGTGATCTTGTCGAGGACGTCGTCCGTGTCCACGGTCTCGGGACGGTCGACGGTCAGGCTCACGCCGAAGTCCTGGCCGCGCACGGCCTGGTCGTCGCAGTCCACCCACAACGGCCGTACCACCAGAGGCTTTCCGAAGTACAGGCCCTCGTGGTAGCCGTTGCCGCCGGCGTGCGTGAAGAACACCTTGACGTTCGGGTGCGCCAGCACGTCCAGCTGTGAGGGCACCCAGCTCTCGATCCGCAGGTTCGCGGGCAGTTCCTCGGCCGGGGGCAGCAGATGCTGCTGCTCGCTCGGCAGCTTCCACAGCACCTGGTGGCCCTCGCCCTCGAGGCGGCGGGCCACCTCCACCAGCGAGGCGACCTGCTCCCGGGTGAGCCGGGTGATGGTGCCGAAGCCCATGAAGACCACGGACTTCTGCTCCGTCAGCCAGTCCGAGAGGCCCTCGTCGTCCGGCGCCTGCGGCAGCGGCGGCACCAGCGTGCCCACCAGCCGTACCTTCTCGTGCATCGGGAACGGGTAGTCCAGCTCCGCCACCGAGTAGCACAGCACCTGCTCGGCGTGGTCGATGCGCGCCATCATCTGCCGCGCCTCGGGGGAGATGCCCAGCTCGCCGCGGACCCGGTTGTCCTCCTCGACGATCTCCCGGATCTCCTTCGTCATGAACATCCCGAGCGTGCGCACCCGGAACAGCTCGTTCTCCACCCGCTGGGCGAGCGACATCTTGCCGGGCAGGCCCGAGTGCGGCACCGGGAACCCGGACGGCGTGTACGACTTGGCGAACGGCACATGCGAGGTCAGTACATTGCTCGGCAGGAACGGCACCCCGAGCACGAACGGGATCCCCTTGGTGATCGCCAGCTCGTACCCGAACTGGCACATGCTCTCGATCACCATCAGGGCGGGCTGGATCTCCTCGACGGCCTTCTCCAGCGCCCGGTACTTCTCCACCCGGGTCTCGGGCGCGAAGGAGTGCCGGATGACCGCGCGGTGCGCCTTGAAGCGGGAGCGCTGCGTCACCTCGGCATAGGTCTCGTCGTCCCAGGTGACCGCCGACATCTGCGACACGGTGTCACCGAGCGAGGCGAACTGCAGCTCACTGTCCGCCGACGCCGACTCGATCTGGTCCCGCGCCTTCTCGTCCGTGGCGAACCACAGATCCTCCACACCACGCCGGGACAATTCCTCGGCCAGTACGAGCAGCGGATTGAGAAGACCGCTTTCGGCATAACTGACGAACAGGATCGGCCGCCTGTGCGCGCCCATGGACAACACCCTCCGGAAAGTGGCGGACCGCGCAGGCCCGCACGCCTCGCGTCCACCCACCGAAAGTCGCCGGATGATCGCATTCGCCGACGCCGCCGCCTGTCGCGCACGCCGTCACAGGACACCGCCGACCCCGCCGCTCGGCACACCGTGCCGAGCGGGAGAAGCGTGCCGCTGACTTCATCTCACGCCAGGGTCCGGGGAATCCCTAGTCTTCGCCCCGGAGCGGGTGTTTTCGTGTCCGTCCGGGCGCGGCCCGGAGCCGAACACTGAGATTCCTTAGGGAAAAGTACAGCCTTCGCGCCCATACGATCCGGCAGGCAGAGGTGGCCCAGGACCGACTTTTCCGCAGGGGTGAGCGAGGCATGACGATCGGAGCCAACGACGATCCGGTAGTGGTCGTCGGAATGGCCTGCCGCTTCCCGGGAGGCGTCGAGGGGCCCGAGGACCTGTGGGAGCTGGTCCGCGACGGCCGCGACGCCACCGGGCCGTTCCCCGGCGACCGCGGCTGGGACCTGGCCGCCCTGACCGGCGACGGGCCGGACCACAGCGTGACCCACCGAGGCGGATTCCTCGCCGCGGCCGCCGACTTCGACGCCGGCTTCTTCGGGATGTCGCCCCGCGAGGCCGTCTCCACCGACCCGCAGCAGCGGCTCGTCCTGGAGACCTCCTGGGAGGCCCTGGAACACGCCGGCATCGACCCGCACACCCTGCGGGGCACCCGCACCGGCGTCTTCGTCGGCACCAACGGCCAGGACTACGCGACCGTCACCAACGCCTCCCGCGAGGACCTCACCGGGCACGCCCTCACCGGTCTGTCGCCGAGCATCGCCTCCGGGAGGCTCGCCTACTTCCTCGGCCTCGAAGGGCCCGCCGTCACCCTCGACACGGCGTCCTCCTCGTCCCTGGTCGCCCTCCACTACGCGCTGCGCTCGCTCAGGTCGGGGGAGTGCACCACCGCGCTGGCCGGCGGCGTCACCGTGATGTCCACACCGGTCGGGTTCATCGCCTACACCCGGCAGGGCGGACTCGCCGCCGACGGCCGCTGCAAGGTCTTCTCCGACGACGCCGACGGCACCACCTGGGCGGAGGGCGCCGGCATGATCGTGCTGGAGCGCCTGTCCACCGCCCGCGCCGCCGGGCACCGGGTGCTCGCCGTGCTGCGCGGCTCCGCCGTCAACCAGGACGGCGCCTCCGACGGTCTCACCGCCCCCAGCGGACCGGCCCAGGAACGACTCGTCCGCGAGGCCCTCGCCGACGCCGGACTCGGACCCGCCGACATCGACCTCGTCGAGGCCCACGGCACCGGCACCCGGCTCGGCGACCCCATCGAGGCCCGGGCCCTGCTCGCCACCTACGGCCAGGACCGCGACGGCGGACAGCCGCTGCGCCTCGGCTCCCTGAAGTCCAACATCGGGCACGCCCAGGCAGCCGCCGGCATCGGCGGACTCATCAAGGCCGTCCAGGCGCTGCGCCACGGCCTGATGCCGGAGACCCTGAACCTCTCCACGCCCACCCGGCACGTCGACTGGTCGGCCGGCGCCGTCGAACTCCTCACCGAGGCCCTGCCCTGGCCCGGCACCGGCCGCCCGCGCCGGGCCGCCGTCTCCTCCTTCGGCATCAGTGGCACCAACGCGCATGTCATCGTGGAGGAAGCCCCGACGACCGACCCCGCCGCCGCGGTCCCCGCCGGGCCCGCCCACCGGGACGTGGCCTCGGCCGCCGACTCCGCCGCGCGGCCCGCTGCCCTCGCCGGGGAGCCCGCCGACACCTCTGCTCCCGCCGCTGTCGACGCCGGCCCGGCCGACCGCCCGGTCACCCCCGCCGCTCGGCTCGCCGCCCTCGTGCCCGCGGCCGACGCCGTCGCGTGGCCGGTGTCCGGGGCCTCCCCGGAGGCTCTCGACGCGCAGGTCGAGCGGCTCACCTCCTTCGTCCGGGACCACCCCGGCGCCGATCCGCTGGACATCGGTCACTCGCTGGCCACCGGGCGGGCGGCGTTGCGGCACCGTGCGGTGCTGGTGCCGTCCGGTGACGGTGTCGTGGAGATCGCCCGCGGTGAGGCCGCCCCCCGCACCACCGCCGTCCTCTTCTCCGGACAGGGCTCCCAGCGGCTCGGCATGGGCCGTGAACTCGCCGCCCGCTTCCCGGTCTTCGCGAAGGCCCTGGACACCGTCCTGGCCGCCCTCGACCCCCAACTCGAGCGTCCGGTGCGGTCCGTGATGTGGGGCGAGGACCCCGCCGAACTCGACCGCACCGGGTGGACCCAGCCCGCGCTGTTCGCCTTCGAGGTCGCCCTGTACCGGCTCGCCGAGTCCTTCGGGCTGCGCCCCGACGCCGTCGGCGGCCACTCCGTCGGCGAGATCGCCGCCGCGCACATCGCCGGAGTGCTCTCGCTGGAGGACGCCGCGCGTCTGGTCGCCGCCCGCGCCACCCTGATGCAGGCCCTGCCCGAGGGCGGCGCCATGTCCGCCGTCGAGGCCTCCGAGGACGAGGTGCTCCCGCTGCTCGACGGCGATGTCTCGCTCGCCGCCGTCAACGGCCCCACCGCGGTCGTCGTCTCCGGCGCCGAGGACGCCGTGGAGCGCGTCTCCGCCCACTTCGCTGCCCAAGGCCGCCGCACCAGCCGCCTCGCGGTCTCGCACGCCTTCCACTCGCCGCTGATGGAGCCGATGCTCGACGCCTTCCGGGACGTCGTCGCCGGACTCACCTTCCATGAGCCGACGCTGCCGGTGATGTCCAACCTCACCGGTGAACTTGCCGGTGCCGAGATCGCCACCCCCGAGTACTGGGTGCGGCATGTGCGCGGTACCGTCCGCTTCGCCGACGGCGTGACGGCCCTGCGGGAACACGGCACCGACCTGCTGGTCGAACTGGGCCCCGGCAGCGTCCTGACCGCCCTCGCCCGCACCGTCCTCGGCCCGGACACCCCGGGCGCCCCTGTCGACGTGGTGCCCACCCTCCGCAAGGACCAGCCCGAGGAGAGGGCTCTCACCGCCGCGCTCGGCCGGCTCCATGTCCTCGGCGCGACCGTCGACTGGTCCGCCCTCTACACCGGCACCGGAGCCCGCCGCACCGACCTGCCGACGTACGCCTTCCAGCACGCGCGGTACTGGCCCGCCCCGGGCCGGCCCGGCACCGGTACCGCGGGCGGCGGGCATCCGCTGCTCGGCCCGGCCGTGGAACTCGCCGACGGCGGCACGGTGTCGGGCGCCACACTGTCCGTCGCCACCCACCCCTGGCTCGCCGACCATGTCGTCGCCGGGCGCGTCCTGCTGCCCGCCGCCGTGCTCGTGGAACTCGCCGTACGCGCGGGTGACGACACCGGATGCGACGTCCTGCACGAACTCGCCCTCGTCGAGGCGCCGGTCCTGGAGGCCGGCGACACCCTGGACCTCCAGGTCCGGGTCGGCTCCGCCGACGAGGCCGGCCGGCGCACCCTCACCGTCCACTCCCGTCCCGGCAACTCCCCCGCCGAGCCCTGGACCCAGCGGGCCGGCGGCCTGCTCGGCACCGCGCCCCGCACCGCGGCGGCCCCCGACACCTCCTTCGCCGTCGCCTGGCCCCCGCCGGGCGCCGAACCCCTCGACCTCGGGGACCACTACGAGCGGCTCGTCGACGACGGCTTCGACCTCGGCCCCGCCTTCCGCGGTCTGCGCACCGCCTGGCGCCACGACGGCGCGTTCCTCGCCGAGGTCGAACTCCCGGCCGGCACCACCGACGACCCCGGCGCCTACGGAGTGCACCCCGCGCTCCTCGACGCCGCCCGGCACGCCGCCCTCACCACCACCGGCACACTCCCGGTCGCCTGGCACGGGGTGCGGCTGCACGCCGTCGGCGCCACCGCCCTGCGGGTGCGGATCCACTCCGCCGACGACGGTGCCCTGACCCTGACCGCCGCCGATGTCACCGGCGCCCCGGTGTTCACCGCCGAGGCCGTCGTCGTACGGCAGCTCACCGAGCAGGAGCGCACCGCCCCCCGGCCGCTCACACGCGCCTGGCACCAGGACACCGCGACCCCGCGCCGCACCCGGCCCGTCGCCGCGGCCCCCGGCGCCGCCGCCGAGCCGTCCGCCTCCTCGGCGCCGGACAGCTTCGCCGCCGAGGCCGCGGCCCTGGCCCCCGCCGAGCGTGAACGCCGGCTCATCGGCCTGGTACGGACCCAGGCGGCGGCGGTCCTCGGCCATCAGGGCCCGGACGCGGTCGGACCCCGCGCGGTCTTCAAGGAGCTGGGCTTCGACTCGCTGGCCGGCGTGGAACTCAGTGACCGCCTCACCGCGCTCACCGGACTGCGGCTGCCGGCCACCCTCGTCTTCAACTTCCCCACCCCCGAGCTCGCCGCCCGGCGTATCGGGGAACTCCTCGTCGTATCCGGCTCCTCACCGCAGGGATCGTGCGACGACGAACTCACCAGGTTCGAGGCCGTCGTGCAGACCCTGTCGGCCGACGACCCCGGACGCCAGGCCGTCGCCGACCGCCTGGACGCACTCGTCGCCTCGCTCCGGCGGAATTCCGCCCCGCAGGAGAACTTCTCCGACGAGGACATCGAATCGGTGTCGGTCGACAGACTGCTCGACATCATCGATGAAGAGTTCGAAATCTCCTAGCGGATCTACAGCTTTCGTTCGCGACCCGATGACGAGGACGGACCCGATGCCGGAACCCCAGCAGAACCAGCAGGAAAAAGTTGTCGACTACCTTCGCCGGGTCACCAACGATCTGCGACGCGCCCGCCGCCGGATAGGCGAGCTGGAATCCCGCGACAACGAGCCCGTCGCGATCGTCGGAATGAGCTGCCGGCTGCCCGGCGGAGTGAGTTCCCCGGAATCCCTGTGGGAACTCGTGGAATCCGGCGGGGACGCCATCTCCGGATTTCCCGCCGACCGCGGCTGGGACATCGAGGCGCTCACCGGAAAGGGCGAGGGAAGCAGCTCCACCCACGAGGGCGGATTCCTCTACGAGGCCACCGACTTCGATGCCGGGTTCTTCGGCATATCGCCCCGCGAGGCGACCGCCATGGACCCGCAGCAGCGCCTGCTGCTCGAAGTCTCCTGGGAGGCCCTGGAGCGGGCCGGCATCGCCCCCACCTCCCTGCGCTCCAGCGCGACCGGCGTCTTCGTGGGCTCCTACCACTGGGGCGCACCCTCCGCGGACACCGCGACCGAACTCCACGGCCACGCCCTGACCGGCACGGCCGCCAGCGTGCTGTCCGGCCGGCTCTCCTATGTCTACGGTCTCGAGGGCCCGGCCGTCACCGTCGACACCGCGTGCTCCTCCTCCCTCGTCGCCCTGCACATGGCGGCCCAGTCGCTGCGCAACGGGGAGTCCTCGCTCGCCCTCGTCGGCGGTGTCACCATCCTCGCCGAGCCCTCCGTCTTCGTGGAGTTCAGCGCCCAGGGCGGCCTGGCCCCCGACGGCCGCTGCAAGGCGTTCTCCGACGACGCCGACGGCACCGGCTGGGGCGAGGGCGTCGGCGTCCTCGTCGTCGAGCGGCTCTCCGACGCCGTCCGCAACGGCCACCCGGTGCTCGCCGTGCTGCGCGGCTCCGCCGTCAACCAGGACGGCGCCTCCAACGGACTGACCGCCCCCAACGGCCGCGCCCAGGAACAGGTCATCCGCCAGGCCCTGAGCAACTCCGGCCTCACCGGGGCCGATGTCGACGCCGTCGAGGCGCACGGCACCGGCACCCGCCTCGGCGACCCCATCGAGGCGCAGGCCCTGCTCGCCACCTACGGCCAGGAGCACGGCTCCGAACAGCCCCTGTGGCTGGGCTCCCTGAAGTCCAACATCGGCCACACCCAGGCCGCCGCCGGTGTCGCGGGCGTCATCAAGATGGTCATGGCGCTCCGTCAGGGCGTGCTGCCCCCGACCCTGCACGCCGACTCGCCCTCCGCCCACGTCGACTGGGAGTCGGGCCATGTCCGTCTGCTGAACGAGCCCGTCGTCTGGCCGGAGACCGGCCGCCCGCGCCGCGCCGCCGTGTCCTCCTTCGGCATCAGCGGCACCAACGCCCACGCCGTCCTCGAGCAGGCCCCCGTGCCCGCCGAGGACGCCGAGGACGCCGGGACCGAGGACGCCCCGCAGCAGCCGGCCACCGTGCCGGGCGCCCTGCCGTGGCTGCTCTCCGCCCACTCCGGGCAGGCGCTTTGCGACCAGGCCGCCGCCCTCGTCACCCGCCTCGACGCCGACCCCGAGCCGCGCCCCCAGGACATCGGCCAGGGCCTGCTGACCTCCCGGGCCCTGCTGGAGCGCCGGGCCGTCGTCGTCGGCACCGGCCGCGACGAACTGCTCACCGGCAGCCGCGCGCTGGCCGAGGGCCAGTCCTGGAACGGACTCGCCGAGGGCACCGCCGACGTCGACGGCCGGACCGTCTTCGTCTTCCCCGGTCAGGGCTCCCAGTGGGTGGGCATGGGTGCCCGACTCCTGGACGAATCACCGGTGTTCGCGGAGCGCATCGCCGAGTGCGCCGCCGCGCTCGCCGAGTTCACCGACTGGGACCTGCTCGACGTCCTGCGGGGTGCCGAGGGTGCTCCGACGCTGGAGCGCGTCGATGTCGTCCAGCCCGCGTCGTTCGCGGTGATGGTGTCCCTGGCCGCCGTGTGGCGTGCGCAGGGTGTGGAGCCTGACGCGGTGGTCGGCCACTCGCAGGGTGAGATCGCCGCCGCGGTGGTCTCCGGCGCCCTGTCGCTGCGTGACGGTGCCCGGGTGGTGGCGCTGCGCAGCCAGGCCATCGGCCGGACGCTGGCCGGGCGGGGCGGGATGATGTCGGTGGCGCTGCCGGTCGCCGATGTGGAGGCCCGTCTTGAGGCGTTTGGCGGACGGGTGTCCGTCGCCGCCGAGAACGGCCCCCGCTCCTGTGTGGTCTCCGGCGAACCCGGCGCCCTGGACGAGCTGTCCGAACTGCTCACCGCCGAGGGCGTGCGGGTGCGCCGCGTCCCCGTGGACTACGCCTCGCACTCCCACCATGTCGAGGACCTGCACGACGAGATCCTCCAGCTGCTGGCCGAGGTCGCGCCCAAGGCGTCCGAGGTTCCGCTGTTCTCCACGGTCACCGGTGACTGGCTGGACACCACCGTCATGGACGCCGGCTACTGGTTCCGCAGCCTGCGCGGCCGGGTGCTGTTCGCGGACGCCATCCGCGGTCTGCTCGACACCGAGCACCGTGCCTTCATCGAGGTCAGCTCCCACCCGGTGCTCGCCATGTCCGTCCAGGACATGATCGACGACGCCGGAGTGGTCGGCGTGGCCTCCGGCACCCTGCGCCGTGACAACGGCGGCCTCGACCGCTTCCTGCTGTCCGCCGCCCAGGTGTTCGTGCGCGGCGTCCAGGTCGACTGGGCCCCGCTGTTCGAGGGCACCGGCGCGACCCGGGTCGACCTGCCCACCTACGCCTTCCAGCACGAGCGGTACTGGAACGACCGTGCCGTCGTGGACCGTTCGGCCTCCGCGCCGATGGACGCCGAGTTCTGGGCGGCCGTCGAGCAGGCGGACGTCTCCGCCCTCACCGAGGCGCTCGGCACCGACGAGGAGTCCGTCGCCGCGATCCTGCCCGGCCTCGCCTCCTGGCGCCGCACCCGCGGCGAGCGCTCCACCGTCGACTCCTGGCGCTACCGGGTCGTCTGGGAGCCGCTGGCCCAGATCCCCCGCGCCACCCTGGACGGCACCTGGCTGCTGGTGTCCGCAGGCGGCGTCGACGACGACGTCGCCGAGGTGCTGGAGGCGGGCGGCGCCGAGGTGCGCCGTCTCGTCCTCGACGAGACCTGCACCGACCCCGCCGTCCTGCGCGAGCACCTCACGGACACGGACGGCCTCACCGGCATCGTCTCCGTCCTCGCCGACGCCGAGGAGGGCTGCGTCCGCCACCCCGGACTCACCCTCGGACTCGCCCTGTCGGTGTCGCTGGCACAGGCACTCGGCGAGGCCGACGTCACCGCCCCGCTGTGGTTCCTGACCTGCGGCGCCTTCTCCACCGGCCCGTCCGACACCGTCACCCGGCCGCTCCAGAGCCAGATCGCCGGTCTCGGCTGGACCGTCGCCGTCGAACACCCCCACCGCTGGGGCGGCGGCGTCGACCTGCCCGAGGCGCTGGACGCCCGCGCCGCCCAGCGGCTCGTCGCCGCCCTCGCCGGCGCGCTCGGCGACGACGACCAGCTCGCCGTGCGGCCCGCCGGTGTCCTCGCCCGCCGTATCGTCCGCGCGAGCGGCGACACCCGCCGCAAGGCCCGCTCCTGGAAGCCGCGCGGCACCACCCTGGTCACCGGCGGCTCCGGCACCCTCGCCCCCGGACTCGCCCGCCACCTGGCCGCCCAGGGCGCCGAGCACCTGGTGCTGCTCAGCCGCCGTGGCGCCGACGCCCCCGGCGCGGCCGAACTCGCCGCCGAACTCCAGGCGGCGGGCACCGAGGTGCGGTTCGCGGCCTGCGACATCACCGACCCCGACGCGGTCGCCGCCCTGCTCGCCGACCTGAAGGCCGAGGGCCGCACCGTCCGCACGGTCGTGCACACCGCCGCCGTCATCGAGCTGGCCGCCCTCGCCGACACCACCGTCGACGCGTTCGCCGACGTGGTGCACGCCAAGGTGACCGGCGCCCGGATCCTCGACGAACTCCTCGACGACGAGGAGCTGGACGACTTCGTCCTGTACTCCTCCACCGCCGGCATGTGGGGCAGCGGCGTGCACGCCGCGTATGTCGCGGGCAACGCCTATCTGTCCGCGCTCGCCGAACAGCGCCGCGCCCGCGGCGCCCGCGCCACCTCCATCCACTGGGGCAAGTGGCCCGACGACCTCGAACGCGAGCTGGCCGACCCGCACCAGATCCGCCGCAGCGGCCTGGAGTACCTCGACCCGGAGCTGGCGATGACCGCCCTGACCCGGGTCATGGAGGACGACGAGACCGTCATCGGTCTGATGGACATCGACTGGGGCACGTACCACGACGTCTTCACCGCCGGACGGCCCTCGCACCTGTTCGACCGGATCCCCGAGGTGGCGCGGCTGCTGGCCGACCGGGCCGCGCCCGCCGCGACGGCCGTTGCCACCAGCGGCCTGGCCGCCCGCCTCCAGGGCGTGTCCGCCGCCGAGCAGGACCGGATCGTGCTCTCCGTGGTCCGCGAGGAGACCGCCGCAGTCCTCGGCCACGCCTCCGCCGAGACCGTCCCGGAACGCCGCGCCTTCCGCGACATCGGCTTCGACTCGGTGACCGCCGTCGACCTGCGCAACCGCCTGGTCGCCGCGACCGGGCTCACCCTGCCGTCCACCATGGTCTTCGACCACCCCAACGCCGTCGCGCTCGCCACGTTCCTGAAGGCCACCGCGCTCGGCACCACCGGCACGGCCGGCGACCGGCCCACCGCCGCGGTCACCGCGGGCGCCGACGACGACCTGATCGTCATCGTCGGCATGAGCTGCCGCTTCCCCGGCGGCGCGAACACCCCGGAGGAGCTGCTGCGGCTCGCCCTCGACGGCGCCGACGTCATCTCCGAGTTCCCCGCCGACCGCGGCTGGGACGCCCACGGCCTCTACGACCCGGACCCCGACCGGCAGGGCCGCACCTACTCCGTGCACGGTGGCTTCCTGCACGAGGCGGCCGGCTTCGACGCCGGGTTCTTCGGCATCTCGCCCCGCGAGGCGCTGGCCATGGACCCGCAGCAGCGGCTGCTCCTGGAGACCTCCTGGGAGGTCCTGGAGCGGGCCGGCATCGACCCCGAGTCGCTGCACTCCACCGCCACCGGCGCCTTCTTCGGCGCCAGCTACCAGGACTACTCCAGCAGCGTGCAGAACGGCACCGAGGGCGCCGAGGTGCACATGATGACCGGCACCGCGGCCAGCGTGCTGTCCGGCCGGATCTCCTATCTGCTGGGCCTCGAGGGCCCCGCGGTCACCGTCGACACCGCCTGCTCCTCCTCCCTGGTCGCGATGCACCTGGCCTGCCAGTCGCTGCGCAGCGGCGAGAGCAGCCTCGCGCTGGCCGGCGGCGCGGCCGTCATGGCCACCCCGCACGCGTTCATCGGGTTCAGCCGGCAGCGCGCACTGGCCGAGAACGGCCGCTGCAAGCCGTTCGCCGAGGGCGCCGACGGCATGACCCTCGCCGAGGGCGTCGGCGTCGTCCTGTTGGAGAAGCTCTCCGACGCCCGCCGCAACGGCCACCGCGTCCTCGCCGTCGTCCGGGGCTCCGCCCTCAACCAGGACGGCGCCTCCAACGGCCTGACCGCCCCCAACGGCCTCTCCCAGCAGCGCGTCATCCGTCAGGCCCTCGCCAACGCCGGACTCGGCACCGCCGACATCGACGTGGTCGAGGCGCACGGCACCGGCACCAAGCTCGGCGACCCCATCGAGGCCGGCGCCCTGCTCGCCACCTACGGCCAGGGCCGCGACGGCGGACAGCCGCTGCTGCTGGGCTCGGTGAAGTCCAACATCGGCCACACCCAGGCCGCCGCGGGCGTCGCCGGTGTCATCAAGATGGTGATGGCCATGCACGCCGGTGAACTGCCCGGCACCCTGCACATCGACGAGCCCTCCAGCCATGTCGACTGGACCTCCGGCGCCGTCACCCTGCTGCGCGAGCGCACCGAGTGGCCCGCCGTGGGGGACCGCCCCCGCCGGGCCGGCATCTCCTCCTTCGGCATCAGCGGCACCAACGCCCACCTCCTCCTGGAGCAGGCCCCGCCCGCCGAGGAGCCCGCCGAAGAACCCGCCGGTGACATCGAGGGCGCCCCGCTCGTCCCCTGGCTGCTGTCCGCCAGGTCCGCGCAGGCGCTGCGCGAGCAGGCGTCCCGGCTGCTGACCGCGACCACCGGCACCGACGTCACCGTCGAGCCCGCCCGCGTCGGACACGCCCTGGCCACCACCAGGACCGCCTTCGACCACCGCGCCGTCGTCCTCGGCAGCCGGCCCGAGGACTTCACCCGCGGCCTGGAGGCCGTGGTGTCCTCCGCGTCCGCCCCCGGCGTCGTCACCGGCACCGCCGGACCGGACTCCACGGGACCCGTCTTCGTGTACCCGGGCCAGGGCTCCCAGTGGTGGGGGATGGGCCGCGAACTCCTCGCCGGCTCCGAGGTGTTCCGCACCGCCGTCGACGACTGCGCCGCGGCGCTCGCCCCGTACACCGACTGGTCGCTGCACGAGGTGCTGGCCGGCGAGGGCGACCCGGAGCTCCTGGAGCGCGTGGACGTCGTCCAGCCCGCCCTGTTCTCGATGATGGTCGCGCTCACCGCGCTGTGGCGGTCGCACGGCGTCGAACCGGCCGCCGTCGTCGGCCACTCGCAGGGCGAGATCGCCGCCGCCCATGTCGCCGGGGCGCTCAGCCTGGAGGACGCCGCCCTCGTCGTGGCGCTGCGCAGCCAGGCCCTGCCCCAGCTGTCCGGGCTCGGCGGCATGATGTCCGTCTCCGCGCCCGCCGCACGCGTCACCGAACTCCTTCAGCCCTGGGGCGAGGCGCTGTCCATCGCCGCCGTCAACGGCCCCTCCTCGGTGATCGTCTCCGGCGACGCCGACGCCCTCGACGAACTCCTGGAGACCTGCCGCGAGCAGAACGTACGGGCCCGCAAGGTGTCCGTGGACTACGCCTCGCACGGCCGGCACGTCGAGGCCGTGCGCGACGAACTCGCCCGCGTCCTCGCCCCCGTCAGCCCCCGCACCCCCGAGGTGCCGTTCTACTCGACCGTCACCGGCGCCCGGCTCGACGAGGCGGCCTTCGACGGCACCTACTGGTACACCAACCTGCGGCAGACGGTGCTGATGGAGGACGCCACCCGCGCCCTCATCGCCTCCGGACACCGGGTGTTCGTGGAGATCAGCCCGCACCCGGTGCTGGCGGCCCCGATCCAGGAGACACAGGAGAGCGTTCAGGAGGAGCTGACCGAGACCGGCGCCGTCCTCGGCACGCTGCGCCGCGACGACGGCGACCGCCGCCGGTTCCTCACCTCGCTCGCCGAGGCGCACACCCATGGCATCGCCGTCGACTGGACCACCGCCTTCGACCGCCCCGCGTACGCGGCCGTCGACCTGCCGACCTACCCCTTCCAGCGGCAGGACTTCTGGCCCGAGCCGAAGACCGCCGCCCCCGCGGGCACCGCCGACGCCTCCGACGCCGCCTTCTGGGAACTGGTCCAGAACCAGGACCTCGACGCGCTCGCCGGTGAACTCGGCATCCCCGCCGACGACGGCGCCGCCCGGCTCGGCGACGTACTGCCCGCGCTGTCCGCCTGGCGCACCCGCTCCCTCACCCGCTCCCGGGCGGACGCCCTGCGCTACCACATCGAGTGGAACCGCGTCGCCGAACCCGGCACCGCCCGGCCCGCCGGCCGGCTGCTCGCGGTGATCTCGCCGGACCACGCGGGCGCCCCCTGGGTCACCGCCGTCCTCGACGCGCTCGGCCCGGACACCGTCCGCTTCGAGGCCAAGGGCACCGACCGGGCCGCCTGGGCCGCGCAGCTCGCCCAGCTCCGCGAGGACGAGGGGGAGTTCCACGCCGTGGTCTCGCTGCTCGCCGCCGCCGAGGCACTCCACACCGACCACGGTTCGGTGCCTCTCGGCCTCGCCCAGACCCTCCTCCTCGCCCAGGCCCTCGGCGACGCGGGACTCACCGCGCCCCTGTGGTGCCTGACCCGGGGCGGTGTCGCCGCCGGCCGCGGCGATGTCCTCAGCAGCCCCGTGCAGGGTGCGCTGTGGGGCCTCGGCCGGGTCATCGGCCTCGAACACCCCGACCGGTGGGGCGGTCTGATCGACCTGCCGGAGACGGTCGACACCCGGGCCGCCGCCCGGCTCACCGGACTGCTCGCCGACGCGGGCGGCGAGGACCAGCTCGCGATCCGCGGTTCGGGCGTGCTGGCCCGCCGCCTCGCCCACGCCGCCCCGGCCGTACCCGGCTCCGGGAAGCGCCCGCCGGTCCACGGCTCCGTCCTCGTCACCGGTGGCACCGGCGGCATCGGCGGCCGGGTCGCCCGCCGCCTCGCCGAACAGGGCGCCGCACACCTGGTGCTGACCAGCCGGCGCGGCGCCGACGCCCCGGGCGCCGCCGAACTCCGCGCCGAACTGGAGCAGCTGGGCGTCCGGGTGACCATCGCCGCCTGCGACGCCGCCGACCGGGAGGCGCTCGCCGCGCTCCTGGCCGAGCTGCCCGAGGACGCGCCGCTCACCGCGGTCTTCCACTCCGCCGGTGTGGCCCACGACGACGCCCCCGTCGCCGACCTGACGCTCGGTCAGCTCGACGCGCTCATGCGCGCCAAGCTGACCGCCGCCCGGCATCTGCACGAGCTGACCGCCGACCTCGACCTGGACGCGTTCGTGCTGTTCTCGTCCGGCGCCGCGGTCTGGGGCAGCGGTGGCCAGCCCGGCTACGCCGCCGCCAACGCCTACCTCGACGCCCTCGCCGAGCACCGCAGGTCCCTCGGCCTGACCGCCTCGTCGGTGGCCTGGGGCACCTGGGGCGAGGTCGGCATGGCGACCGACCCCGAGGTCCACGACCGGCTCGTCCGCCAGGGCGTGCTGGCCATGGAACCGGAACACGCCCTGGGCGCCCTCGACCAGATGCTCGAGAACGACGACACCGCGGCCGCCATCACCCTGATGGACTGGGAGATGTTCGCGCCCGCCTTCACCGCGAACCGGCCCAGCGCCCTGCTGAGCACCGTCCCGGAGGCCGTCTCGGCGCTCAGCGACGAGGGCCCGGCCGACGGTGGCGCCGACGCGGCCGTGCCGCCGCTGCGCGCCCGCCTGGACGGGCTGCCCACCGCCGAGCGCGCCCGTGCCCTCGTCGAGGCCGTCCGCGCCGAGGCGTCCGCGACCCTCGGCCACGACAGCCCCGACGCGGTGCCCGCCTCGCGCGCCTTCCGCGACGTCGGCTTCGACTCCGTCACCGCCGTCGAACTGCGCAACCGGCTCCGCGCCGCCCTCGGGCTGCCCCTGCCGGCCGCCCTGGTCTTCGACTACCCGACCCCCACGGCCCTCGCCCAGCACATCGGTTCGCTGCTCTACGGCACCGCACCCGATGAGGCGGACACCGGCCGCGCCGACGACCCCGATGCCCGTATCCGCGAGGCCCTCGCCACCGTCCCGATCGGACGGCTGCGCAAGGCGGGCCTCCTCGACATGGTTCTGAAACTCGCCGAGTCCGACGACACCGAGGACAGCGCCACCGCGACGGACGACGCGGCGGACGCCCTCGACCTCGACGACATGGACGCCGAAGCCCTGCTGCGGCTGGCCGCCGAGAACTCGGCGAACTGAAAGAGAGCTGGAACACGATGAGCACGTCCACCAACAAGTACGTCGAGGCGCTGCGGTCGTCCCTGAAGGAGATCGAGCGGCTGCGCAAGCAGAACGAGCAGCTGGTCGCGTCGGCGGCGGAGCCGATCGCGGTCGTCGGCATCGGCTGCCGTTTCCCCGGCGGCGTCGTCTCCCCCGAGGACCTGTGGGAGCTCGTCGCCGAGGGCCGCGACGTCATCGGTCCGTTCCCGACCGACCGCGGCTGGGACCTGGACCGGCTGGCGGGCGGCGGCGAGGGCAGCAGCCTCGCCCAGGTCGGCGGCTTCCTCGACGACGCCGCCGGCTTCGACCCCGGGTTCTTCGGCATCTCGCCCCGCGAGGCCGTCGCCATGGACCCGCAGCAGCGCATCCTCCTGGAGATCGCCTGGGAGGCACTGGAGCGGGCCGGCATCGACCCCTCCGCGCTGCGGGGCAGCCGCACGGGCGTGTTCATGGGCACCACGGGACAGGACTACGGAGAGGTCATCAAGGCGTCCGACGAGGACGCCGAGGTGTACTCCACCACCGGTCACGCCGCCAGCGTGATCTCCGGCCGGCTCTCCTACTTCCTGGGCGCCGAGGGCCCGGCCGTCACCGTCGACACCGGCTGCTCCTCCTCGCTGGTCTCCCTGCACCTGGCCGCGCAGGCGCTGCGCGGCGGCGAGTGCTCCCTGGCCCTGGCGGGCGGCGCGTCCGTGATGGCGACGCCGCACCCGTTCATCGCGTTCACCTCGCAGAGCGGACTGGCCGCCGACGGCCGCTGCAAGCCGTTCTCCGACGACGCCGACGGCACCGGCTGGGCCGAGGGCGCCGGCCTGTTCATCCTGATGCGGCTGTCCGACGCCCAGCGCGAGGGCCGCAAGGTCCTCGCGGTACTGCGCGGCTCCGCCCTCAACCAGGACGGCGCCTCCAACGGCCTCACCGCCCCCAACGGCCCGTCCCAGCAGCGCGTCATCCGCGCCGCCCTGGAGAACGCGCACCTGGCCGGCGCGGACGTCGACGCGGTCGAGGCGCACGGCACCGGCACCACCCTCGGCGACCCGATCGAGGCACAGGCCCTGCTGGCCACCTACGGCCAGAACCGCGAGCGGCCGCTGCTGCTCGGCTCCGTCAAGTCGAACATCGGCCACGCCCAGGCCGCCTCCGGCGCCGCCGGCGTGATCAAGATGATCATGGCGATCCAGCACGGCGTGCTGCCCCGCAGCCTGCACGCCGAGCGCCCGACCAGCAATGTCGACTGGACCGCAGGCGCCGTCGAACTCCTCGACCGGGCCGTCGACTGGCCCGAGACCGGCCGCGCCCGCCGGGCCGGTGTCTCCTCCTTCGGCATCAGCGGCACCAACGCCCACCTCATCCTGGAGCAGGCCCCCACCGCGCCCGAGCGCCCCGCCCCGGACCCCGCGGCCCGGCCCGCGCTCGTCCCCTGGACCCTGTCCGGCCGCACCGCCGCCGCGCTCGACGCCCAGCGCGAGCGCCTCGCCGCCCACCTCGAGAGCCACCCCGGCGCCGACCCGCTCGACATCGGCTTCGCGCTCGCCGACGGCCGCGCCACCTTCGAGCACCGGGCCGTGCTGCTCTGCGCCGGCACCGACGCCTCGGCCGCCACCGAGATCGCCCACGGCTCCGTCGACGACGGCGCCTCGGCCGTCCTGTTCTCCGGACAGGGCTCCCAGCGCCTCGGCATGGGCCGCGAACTGCACGCCCGCTTCCCGGTGTTCGCCGAGGCCTTCGACGAGATCGCCGCCCTGCTCGACCGCCACACCGACCGCCCGCTGCGCGAGGTCGTCTGGGGCTCCGACGCCGAACTCCTCAACGAGACCGGCTGGACCCAGCCCGCGCTGTTCGCCGTCGAGGTCGCCCTCTACCGCCTCGTCTCCTCCCTGGGCGTCACCCCCGACTACGTCGGCGGCCACTCCATCGGTGAGATCGCCGCCGCGCATGTCGCCGGGGTGCTGTCGCTGGAGGACGCGTGCGCGCTGGTCGCCGCCCGTGCCCGCCTGATGCAGGAGCTGCCGCGGGGCGGTGCGATGCTCGCGGTGCGCGCCACCGAGGAGGAGGTCGCCCCGCATCTGACGGAGCGGGTCTCCATCGCGTCGGTCAACGGCCCGTCCTCCGTGGTCGTCGCCGGTGACGAGGACGAAGTCGCCGCCATCGCCGCGCACTTCGAGGCGCAGGACCGCAAGACCACCCGGCTGCGGGTCAGCCATGCCTTCCACTCGCCGCTCATGGACCCGATGCTGGAGGAGTTCCGCCGCGTCGCCCGGGGCCTCACCTACCACGAGCCGCGCATCCCGGTCGTCTCCAACCTGACCGGCGCCATCGCCGACCCCGCCGACCTGTGCACCGCCGACTACTGGGTCCGCCACGTCCGCGAGGCCGTCCGCTTCGCCGACGGCGTCACCACCCTCGCCGGCCGCGGCGTCACCACCCTCCTCGAAGTCGGCCCCGACGGCGTGCTGTCCGCGATGGCGCAGGAGTCACTGCCCGAGGGCACCACCGCCGTCCCGCTGCTGCGCAAGGACCGCCCCGAGGAGGAGTCCGCCCTCACCGGACTCGCCCGGGTGCACGTCCGCGGCCTCACCGTCCGCTGGGCCCGCCTCTTCGACAGCGCCGGCGCCGGGCGCGCCGACCTGCCCACCTACCCCTTCCAGAACCAGCGGTTCTGGCCGGCCGCGGGCCGCTCCAGCCAGGACGTCACCGCCGCCGGACTGGGCTCCGCCGACCACCCGCTGCTCGGCGCCGCCGTCGAACTCGCCGACGGCGAAGGGTTCCTGTTCACCAGCAGGCTCTCCGTCCACTCCCACCCCTGGCTCGCCGACCACGGCGTCCAGGGCCGCGCCCTGCTGCCCGGCACCGCCTTCGTCGAACTCGCCATCCGCGCGGGCGACGAGGCGGGCTGCGACCGCGTCGAGGAACTCACCCTCGCCGCCCCGCTGGTGCTCCCCGAGCGCGGCGCCGTCCAGCTTCAGGTCCGGGTCGGCGCCCCCGACCCCGCGGGCCGCCGCACGCTCGGCATCTTCTCCCGCGTCGAGGACGGCTTCGACCTCCCCTGGTCGCAGCACGCCACCGGTGTCCTCACCACCGGCGCCGGCGCCCCGGACGCCGCCTTCGACGCCACCGTGTGGCCGCCCGCGGGCGCCGAACAGGTCGACCTCGACGGCTGCTATGAGCGCCTGGCCGGACTCGGCTTCGACTACGGGCCCGCCTTCCGCGCCCTGCGCGCCGCCTGGCGCCGCGGCACCGAGGTGTTCGCCGAGGTCGCCCTCTCCGAGAACGCCGGCACCGACCCCGCCGACTTCGGCCTGCACCCCGCGCTCCTGGACGCCGCCCAGCACGCCGCCGCCTACAACGACCTCGGCGCCATCAGCCGGGGCGGCCTGCCGTTCGCCTGGGAGGGCGTGCACCTCGCCGCGTCCGGCGCCACCACCGTCCGCGCCCGGATCACCTCCGTGGGCGAGGACACCGTCTCCATCGCCGTGTACGACACCGCGGGCGGCACCGTCCTCTCCGTGGACTCCCTGGTCTCCCGCGCCGTCCCCAAGGACATCCCCGGCACCGCCCGGGCCGTCCACCGCGACTCCCTCTTCCAGGTCGACTGGACCCCGCTGCGGAGCCAGTCCGGGCAGCTCCCGGAGACCGTCGCCCTCGTCGGCGCCGACCCGGCCGGACTCGCCGACACGCTGCGCACCGGCGGCGTCCAGGTCACCGTCCACCCCGACCTGGCCGCACTGGCCGCGGACCCCGCCCCGGTGCCCGGGACCGTGCTCACCGCCCTGCCCGGCGACCAGGACACCCCGGCCGCCGACGCCGCCCACACCACCGCAGCCGCCGTACTCGGCCTGGCACAGCACTGGCTGACCGAGGACCGGTTCGCCGACGCCCGGCTCGTCCTCGTCACCCGCGACGCCACCGCGGGCGGTGACCTGGCGGCCGCCGCGGCCGGCGGTCTGATCCGCACCGCCCGCACCGAGAACCCCGGCCGCTTCGTCCTCCTCGACCTCGCCACCGGCACCCCCGCCGCGCCCGCGGCCCTGGTGGCGGCCCTGGCCGCCGCGTACGACGAACCCGACCTCGCCGTACGCGGCTCCGACGTACTGACCGCCCGGCTCGCCCGGGTGCCCGCACCCGACGCCGGCGCCGACTGGAACCCGGACGGCACCGTCCTGATCACCGGCGGCACCGGCGGACTCGGCGGCGTCCTCGCCCGCCACCTCGTCACCGAACGCGGCGTCCGCCGGCTGCTGCTCGCCAGCCGCCGCGGCCCGGCCGCCGACGGCGCCCCCGCCCTCGTCGACGAACTCACCGCACTCGGCGCCTCGGTCGACGTCGCCGCCTGCGACGTCACCGACCGGGAGGCGCTCGCCGCCCTCCTCGCCCGGGTGCCCGCCGCGCACCCGCTGAGCGCGGTCGTGCACACCGCCGGCGTGGTCGACGACGGCGTCATCGGCTCCCTCACCGCCGAGCGCCTCGACACCGTGCTGCGGCCCAAGGCCGACGCCGCCTGGCATCTGCACGAGCTCACCCGGGACCTGGACCTGGACGCGTTCGTGCTCTTCTCGTCCGTCGCCGCCACCCTCGGCAGCCCCGGACAGGGCAACTACGCGGCCGGCAACGCCTTCCTGGACGCCCTCGCCGCCCACCGCCACGCCCTCGGCCTGCCCGCCACCTCCCTCGCCTGGGGCCCCTGGACCCAGAGCGTCGGCATGACCGGCACCCTCTCCGACATCGACGTCGAGCGCATCGCCCGCTCCGGCATGCCCCCGCTCACCGTCGAGCAGGGCGTCGCCCTCTTCGACGCGGCCCTCGCCACCGGCGGCCCCGCCCTCCTGCCGGTCCGCCTCGACCTGGCCGTGCTGCGCACCCAGGGCGAGATCGCGCCGCTGCTGCGCGGACTGATCCGCACCACCGTGCGCCGCGCCGCCGCCCAGGTGTCGGTGACCGCCGACGGCCTCGCCCAGCAACTGGCCGGACTGGACGCCGCCGCCCGCCGCGAGGCCCTCCTCGGCCTGGTCCGCACCCAGATCGCCCAGGTCCTCGGCCACGCCGACGCCGGCCAGGTGGAGGCGGCCCGCCAGTTCCAGGACCTCGGCTTCGACTCGCTCACCGCGGTCGAACTGCGCAACGGCCTCAACTCCGCCACCGGTCTGCGACTGCCCGCGACCATGGTGTTCGACTACCCGACCCCGAACGCGCTCGCCGACCACCTGAGCGACGAACTCCTCGGCACCGGCGACGACATACCCCTGCCCACCCCCGCGGGCGCCCTCCCGGCCACCACCGACGACCCGATCGTCATCGTCGGCATGGCCTGCCGCTACCCGGGCGGCGTCACCTCGCCCGAGGACCTGTGGCGCCTGGTCAGCGAGGGCGCCGACGCCACCGGACCGTTCCCCGTCAACCGCGGCTGGGACGTCGACAACCTCTACGACCCGGACCCCGACCGCCCCGGGCACACCTATGTGCGCGCCGGCGGGTTCCTGCACGACGCCGGCTCCTTCGACGCCGACTTCTTCGGCATGAGCCCGCGCGAGGCGCTCTCCACCGACTCCCAGCAGCGCCTGCTGCTCGAACTGTCCTGGGAGGCCGTCGAGCGGGCCGGCATCGACCCGCACAGCCTGCGCGGCAGCCGCACCGGCGTCTTCGCCGGCGTCATGTACAACGACTACGGCACCATCCTCACCGGCGAGGAGTACGAGGCCTTCCGCGGCAACGGCAGCGCCCCCAGCGTCGCCTCCGGCCGCGTCTCCTACACCCTGGGCCTGGAGGGCCCCGCGGTCACCGTCGACACCGCCTGCTCCTCCTCCCTCGTCGGCATGCACCTCGCCGCCCAGGCGCTGCGCACGGGGGAGTGCACGCTCGCCCTGGCCGGCGGTGTCACCGTGATGTCGACCCCCAGCACCTTCGTCGACTTCTCCCGCCAGCGGGGCCTGGCCGCCGACGGCCGCTCCAAGGCGTTCGCCGAGGCCGCCGACGGCGTCGCCTGGTCCGAGGGCGTCGGCATGCTCCTCCTGGAGCGCCGGTCCGACGCGATCCGCAACGGGCACGAGATCCTCGCCGTGCTGCGCGGCTCCGCCGTCAACCAGGACGGCGCCTCCAACGGCCTCACCGCCCCCAACGGCCCCTCCCAACAGCGGGTCATCCGCCAGGCCCTCGCCAGCGGCGGACTGTCCCCCGAGGACGTCGACGTCGTCGAGGCGCACGGCACCGGCACCACCCTGGGCGACCCCATCGAGGCCCAGGCGCTGATCGCCACCTACGGCCGTGACCGTGACCCGGAGCGGCCCCTGTGGCTCGGCTCCGTGAAGTCCAACATCGGCCACACCCAGGCCGCCGCGGGCGTCGCAGGCGTCATCAAGATGATCATGTCGATGCGGCACGGGCTGCTCCCGCAGACCCTGCATGTGGACGCCCCGTCCTCGCACGTCGACTGGGACGCCGGAGCCGTCGAACTGCTCACCGAGCAGACCGAGTGGCCCGAGAACGACCGGGTGCGCCGCGCCGCCGTCTCCTCCTTCGGCATCAGCGGCACCAACGCCCACGTCATCATCGAGCAGCCGGCCGCCGGCCCGGCCCCGGCCGCCCCGAGCGGCCCCGCGGAGGAACTTCCGGCCGCCCCCTGGCCGCTGTCCGCGAAGACCCCCGAGGCCCTGCGCGACCAGGCCGCCCGACTGCTCGCCCATGTCGAGGCCCACCCCGAGACGCGCCCCGCCGACATCGCGTACTCGCTGCTCACCAGCCGCTCCGTCTTCGACCACCGCGCCGCCGTCCTCGGCGCCGACCGCACCGAGGCGCTCCGCGCCCTCGCGGCCCTTGCCGCAGGTACCGACGACAGCGCGCTGCTGACCGGCACCGCCCGCGGCGGCCGCACCGCGTTCCTGTTCTCCGGCCAGGGCTCCCAGCGCCTCGGCATGGGCCGTGAGCTGTACGGCAGGGTCCCCGTGTTCACCGAGGCCCTGGACGCCGTACTCGCCGTCCTGGACGGCGAGTTGGAGGGTTCGCTGCGGGAGGTGATGTGGGGTGAGGACGCCGACCTGCTGAACGAGACCGGATGGACCCAGCCCGCACTGTTCGCCGTCGAGGTGGCGCTCTACCGACTGGTGGAGTCCTGGGGTGTGAAGCCGGACTTCGTGGCCGGCCACTCCATCGGTGAGATCGCCGCCGCGCACATCGCCGGGGTGCTCACCCTGGCGGACGCCTGCCGTCTCGTCGCCGCCCGCGCGGCCCTGATGCAGGCGCTGCCCGAGGGCGGCGCCATGATCGCCGTCGAGGCCACCGAGGACGAGGTCCTCCCGCTCCTCACCGGCGACGTCTCCATCGCCGCCGTCAACGGACCGTCGTCCGTGGTCGTCTCCGGCGCCGAGGCCGCCGCCCTCGCGGTCGCCGGGCACTTCACCGAGCAGGGACGGCGCACCAGCCGGCTGCGCGTCAGCCACGCCTTCCACTCGCCGCTGATGGACCCGATGCTGGACGAGTTCCGGTCGGTGGCCGAGGGGCTCTCGTACTCCGCCCCGGCGATCCCGGTCGTCTCCAACCTCACCGGCACCCTCGCCGACCCCGCCGACCTGTGCTCCGCCGACTACTGGGTGCGTCATGTCCGCGACGCCGTCCGGTTCGCCGACTGCGTCGGCACCCTCGGCGAACACGGTGTCACCACCTTCGTCGAACTCGGCCCCGACGGTGTGCTGTCCGCCATGGCGCAGCAGTCCGTCACCGAGGGCGCCGTCACCGTGCCCGTGCTCCGCAAGGACCGGAGCGAGGAGCAGGCCCTCGTCACCGCCCTGTGCCGGCTGTACGTCCTCGGCATCGACGCCGACTGGACCTCCGCGCTCACCGTCGGCGGGGCCGCCCGCGTCGACCTGCCCACCTACGCCTTCCAGCACCGCTGGTTCTGGCCCGCCGCCCGAGCGGCACATCCGCACGACATGCGCGCCGCCGGACTCGGCTCCGCATCCCACCCCCTGCTCGGCGCCGCCGTGGAACTCCCCGGCGGGGAAGGCGTGCTGCTCACCGGTCGCCTCTCCCTCCAGTCCCACCCCTGGCTCGCCGACCACGCCGTGCACGGGACCGTCCTGCTGCCCGGCACCGCCCTCCTCGACCTCGCGATCCGCGCGGGCGACGAGGCCGGCTGCGGTCACCTCGAGGACCTCACCCTCGCCGCGCCGCTGACCCTGCCGCAGGACGGCGCCGTGCTGCTCCAGGTCCGGGTGGGAGCCGCCGACGACGCCGGCCGACGCACCGTCACCGTGCACGCCCGCCCCGAGGACGCCACCGACGGCGTCTGGACCCTGCACGCCACCGGCACCCTGTCCGACACCGCCGCCACCGGCACGGCCCTCGACACCACCGTCTGGCCGCCGGCCGGCGCTCAGGCCCTCGACACCGAGGGCTGCTACCAGCGCTTCGCCGCCCACGGCTTCGCCTACGGTCCGCTCTTCCAGGGCCTCACCGCCGCCTGGAAGGCCGGCGAGGCGCTGTACGCCGAGATCGCGCTGCCCGAGGAGGGCCACGACGACGCGGCCGGCTTCGCCGTGCACCCCGCACTGCTCGACGCCGCTCTGCACCCCGCGCTGCTCACCGACGACGACGGTGGCCTGCCGTTCTCCTGGGAGAACGTCAGTCTGCACGCCTCCGGCGCCACCGCGCTGCGCGTCCGCCTCGCCCCGGCGGGTGCGAACGCGCTGTCCGTGACCGCCGCCGACCCGGCCGGCCGGCCCGTGGTCTCCATCGCCCGGCTGCTCGCCCGCCCGGTCGAGGCCGACCAGCTGACCGGCGACGCCGGACACCTGCGGGACGCGCTCTTCCGGCTGGAGTGGACCCCGGTCCCGCTGCCCGACGGCACGCCCACCGAGAGCCTCGCCCTGCTCGGCCCGGACACCGACGACCTGGCCGAGGCCCTCGGAGAGGGCGCCGTCCGGTATGCCACCCTTGCCGATCTGCTCGCGGCCGACGCGCCGGTCCCCGGTGCCGTACTGGTTCCGCTCACGGCCGGCTCCGACACCGATGACACGCCGGGCGCCGTGCACACTCGCACCGCCGCCGCCCTGACCCTCCTTCAGGAGTGGCTGGCGGAAGACCGGTTCAACGGTTCTCGTCTGGTCCTCGTCACCCGCGGCGCCGTCGCCACCGACGACGCGCCGGTGACCGACCTCGCCGCTGCCGCGCTGGTGGGCCTGGTGCGCTCTGCGCAGACCGAGAATCCCGGTGTCTTCGGGTTCATGGATCTGGACGCCGACGGCGCCTCCGACTCCGCCCTTACCCGTGCCCTCGGCCTCGATGAGCCGCAGCTCGCGCTGCGCGGAGGCCGTGCCCTCGCCGCCCGTCTGACCCGCGCCACCGCCGACTCCACCGCCCGCGTCGCCTGGTCGTCCGAGGGGACGGTGCTGGTGACGGGTGGTACCGGTGGTCTGGGTGGTCTGGTGGCCCGTCATCTGGTCATGGAGCGTGGGGTGCGGCGTCTGCTGCTGACCAGCCGCTCCGGTCTCGGTGCCGCGGGCGCCGGTGACCTGGTGGCGGAGCTGGAGGGGCTGGGTGCCGAGGTGTCGGTGGCGGCCTGCGACGTCGCCGACCGGGACGCGGTGACCGCGCTGGTCGCGGCGGTTCCGGCGGAGCACCCGCTGGTCGCGGTCGTCCACACGGCCGGTGTACTCGACGACGGTGTGCTCGACTCGCTCACCGAGGAGCGCCTTGCCACGGTGCTGCGGCCCAAGGTGGACGGCGCCTGGAACCTCCACGAGGCGACGCGTCACCTGGACCTGGACGCGTTCGTGGTGTTCTCCTCCGTCGCCGGTGTCTTCGGCGGCGCGGGTCAGGCCAACTACGCGGCCGCCAACGCCTTCCTGGACGCCCTCACCGCCCACCGCCACGCCCTCGGACTGCCCGCCGTCTCCCTCGCCTGGGGCCCCTGGCAGCAGGGCGCGGGCATGACGGCCGGGCTCGACGAGCGGGACATCCGCCGGGCCGCAGAGTCCGGGATGCCGCTGATCACCGTCGAGCAGGGCCTGGCCCTCTTCGACGCCGCCCTCACCACCGATGAGGCCGCTCTCGTCACCAGCCGTCTGGACCTCGCCGCCTTCCGCGGCCGGCCCGAGATCCCGGCCCTGCTGCGCGGACTGATCCGCACCCCCGTGCGCCGCGCCGCCGCGACCGGGGCCGCCGACGGTGCCGACGCCGGACTCGTCCAGCGGCTCGCCGGGCTCGACCGCGAGCAGCGCCACGAGGTCCTGCTCGACCTCGTCCGTACGAGCGCCGCCCTGGTCCTCGGCCACGCCGCCGGCTCCGACATCGACGCCGACCGCGCCTTCCGCGACCTCGGCTTCGACTCCCTCACCGCGGTCGAACTCCGCAACCGCCTGCGCACCGCCACCGGTCTGCGCCTGTCGGCCACCATGGTCTTCGACCATCCCACCCTGTCCGCGCTCGCCGACCACCTGCTCACCGAGCTGTTCGGCGCCGAGGCCGAGACCCTCACCCCCGTCACGCTGCTGCCGCCGACCGACGACGACCCGATCGTGATCGTCGGCATGGCCTGCCGCTTCCCGGGCGACGTCACCTCGCCCGAGGACCTGTGGCGCCTGGTCAGCGAGGGCACCGACGCCATCTCCGACTTCCCGGCCAACCGCGGCTGGGACGTGGACAGCCTCTACCACCCGGACCCCGAGCACTCCGGTACCTCGTACACCCGCTCCGGCGGATTCCTCCACGACGCGGGCGACTTCGACCCCGACTTCTTCGGGATGAGCCCCCGCGAGGCGCTCGCGACGGACTCCCAGCAGCGACTGCTGCTCGAGACCTCCTGGGAGGCCATCGAGCGGGCCGGCATCGACCCGCTCAGCCTCCGCGACAGCCGCACCGGTGTCTTCGCCGGTGTCATGTACCACGACTACGGCAGCCTGCTGGGCGGCAAGGAGTTCGAGGGCTTCCAGGGCCAGGGCAGCGCGGGCAGCGTCGCCTCCGGCCGGGTCTCGTACACCTTCGGCTTCGAAGGCCCCGCGGTCACCGTCGACACCGCCTGCTCGTCCTCCCTGGTCGCCCTGCACTGGGCCGCCCAGGCACTGCGGTCGGGCGAGTGCTCGCTCGCCCTGGCCGGCGGCGTGACCGTGATGTCCACCCCCAGCACCTTCATCGAGTTCTCCCGCCAGCAGGGTCTCTCCGCCGACGGCCGCTCCAAGGCGTTCGCCGAGTCGGCGGACGGTGTCGGCTGGTCCGAGGGCGTCGGCATGCTCCTCCTGGAGCGGCAGTCCGACGCGATCCGCAACGGCCATGAGATCCTCGCGGTCGTCCGCGGCTCCGCGGTCAACCAGGACGGCGCCTCCAACGGCCTCACGGCCCCCAACGGCCCGTCCCAGCAGCGGGTGATCCGCCAGGCCCTGGCCAGCGGCGGACTCTCGACCGGCGACGTGGACGCCGTCGAGGCGCACGGCACGGGCACGACCCTCGGCGACCCCATCGAGGCCCAGGCGCTCATCGCCACCTACGGCCAGAACCGCACCGACGAGCAACCGCTGTGGCTCGGTTCGCTGAAGTCGAACATCGGTCACACCCAGGCCGCGGCCGGTGTCGCCGGTGTCATCAAGATGGTCATGTCGATGCGGCACGGTGTGCTCCCGTGCACCCTGCACGTCGACGCCCCGTCGTCCCACGTCGACTGGACCGAAGGGGCCGTCGAACTGCTCACCGAGCAGACCGAGTGGCCCGAGACGGACCGGGTGCGCCGCGCCGCTGTCTCCTCCTTCGGCATCAGCGGTACCAACGCCCATGTCATCCTGGAGCAGCCGGTCGTCGCACCGGCACCGGCGACGGCCGATGTGGACGGCGCCGAACCCGCCGTCGTCCCGCTGATCCTCTCCGGCAAGTCACCCGAGGCGCTGCGCGATCAGGCCGCCCGCCTGCTCGACACCGTCCGCGAGCACACGGCGCTGCGCCCGCTCGACCTGGGCCACTCGCTGGCGACCAGCCGTTCCGCGTTCGACCATCGGGCCGTCGTCCTGGCCACCGGCCGGGAGGACGCCCTCCGCGCCCTGACCGCCCTCGCCGACGACGAGGCGAACTCCGCCGCCGTCACCGGCCGCACCCGGTCGGGCCGTCGTGCGGCGTTGTTCTCGGGTCAGGGTTCGCAGCGGCTCGGGATGGGTCGTGAGCTGTATGGCCGTTTCCCGGTGTTCGCGGAGGCCCTGGATGCCGTACTCGCTGTCCTGGACGGCGAGTTGGAGGGTTCTCTGCGGGAGGTGATGTGGGGTGAGGATGCCGGTCTGCTGAATGAGACCGGGTGGACTCAGCCCGCCCTCTTCGCGGTCGAGGTCGCTCTCTATCGGCTGGTGGAGTCGTGGGGTGTGAGGCCGGACTTCGTGGCCGGTCACTCCATCGGTGAGATCGCTGCCGCGCACATTGCCGGGGTGTTCTCGCTGGAGGATGCGGCGCGTCTGGTGGCTGCTCGTGGTCGTCTGATGCAGGCGCTCCCGGCCGGCGGCGCGATGGTGGCCGTCCAGGCCACCGAGGACGAGGTCATCCCGTACCTGTCCGACGAGGTGTCGATCGCCGCACTCAACGGACCCGCGTCCGTGGTGGTGTCGGGGGCCGAAGGTGCCGTGCTGGAGGTTGCGGCGCGGTTCGAGGCGGAGGGCCGTAAGGCGACGATGCTGCGCGTGTCGCACGCCTTCCACTCGCCGCTGATGGACCTGATGCTGGACGAGTTCCGGGCGGTGGCCGAGACGCTGTCGTTCGCGGCCCCGGTGATCCCGGTGGTGTCGAACCTGACGGGTTCGCTGGCCACGGCGGAGGAGCTGTGCTCGCCCGAGTACTGGGTCCGTCACGTCCGTGAGGCGGTCCGTTTCGCCGACGGGGTGAGCGCCCTTGAGGCGCAGGGCGTGACCACGTTCCTGGAGCTGGGCCCCGACGGAGTCCTCTCCGCGATGGCCCAGGAGTCGCTGACCGGCGACGAGGCCGTCACCGTCGCGCTGCTGCGCAAGGATCGCGACGAGGAGACGGCCGCCCTGACCGCCCTCGCCGCCCTGCACACGGCGGGCGTGCGGCTCGACTGGAACGCCTTCTTCGCCGGCACCGGCGCCACCCGCGTCGACCTGCCGACCTATGCGTTCCAGCACACCACCTACTGGCCCAGCGGCACCCACTCCGCCGCGGACGCCGCCGCCGTAGGCCTCACCGCCGCCGGACACCCGCTGCTCAACGGCTCGGTGCAGCTCGCCGAGGGCGAGGGCGTGCTGTTCACCGGCCGTCTCTCCCTCCAGTCCCACCCCTGGCTCGCCGACCACGCCGTGCACGGGACCGTCCTGCTGCCCGGCACCGCCCTCCTCGACCTCGCCTTCCGCGCGGGCGACGAGGTTGGCTGCGACCGCGTCGAGGAACTCACCCTCGCCGCCCCGCTGGTGCTGCCGGAGCGCGGCGCCGTCCAGACCCAGGTCAGGGTCGGCGTCGCCGACGACACCGGCCGACGCACCGTCACCGTCCACTCGCGCCCCGAGGACGCGACGGACGTGTCGTGGACGCAGCACGCCACCGGCACCCTGATGCCGGGCGGCACCGCCCGCGACACCGGCTTCGACGCCACCGTGTGGCCGCCGACCGGCGCCGAGGCTCTCGACACCGAGGGCTGCTACGAGCGTTTCACCGCCCTCGGCTTCGGCTACGGCCCGGTCTTCCAGGGGCTGAAGGCCGCCTGGCGCAGCGGAGACGTCCTCTACGCGGAGGTCGTCCTCCAGGAGGCCGGCGCCGCCGACGACGAGGCCGGCTTCGGTCTGCACCCCGCGCTGCTCGACGCCGCCCTGCACGCCTCGCTCGTCGCCCACGAGGGCGAGGAGGGCAACGGCGGGCTTCCGTTCGCCTGGGAGGGCGCGGTGCTGCACGCCACCGGCGCCACCGCGCTGCGGGTCCGGCTGACCCCGACCGACGAGGCCCGGCAGTCCGTGGCGATCGCGGTCTGCGACACCGCCGGTCAGCCGGTCGCCTCCATCGACCGGCTCCTGGTCAGGGCCGTCACCGGCGACCAGCTGAACGAGGCCGCCGGCATCGCCCGCGACGCCCTGTTCGCCCTCGGCTGGACCCCGCTCCCGCAGGACGGCGACATCCCGGCAGCCGTCGCGCTCGTCGGCCCGGACACCACCGGGCTCGCCGCGGACCTGACCGCAGCCGGCGCCGCCGTCACGGCCCACCAGGACCTCGCCGCCCTCGCGGCGGACGGCACCGACATCCCCGGCACCGTCGTCGTCACCGTCGACGGCACCGCCGCACCGGTCGCCGAGGCCGCGCACACCGTGGCCGCCGAGGCCCTCGCTCTCGCCCAGCGGTGGACCGCCGAGGACCGGTTCGCCGGGGCCCGGCTGGTGTTCGCGACCTGCGGCGCCGTCGAGGCGGGCGGCTCCCAGGTCACCGACGTCGCCGCCGCCGCGGTCTGGGGCCTGGTGCGCTCCGCCCAGTCCGAGAGCCCGGACACCTTTGTACTCGTCGACCGGGAGGCGGCCGACGCCGCCGGCGACGCCGCCGAACGCGGGAGCCTGTTCCTGGCGGCGCTCGGCAGCGGCGAACCGCAGCTCGCGCTCCGCGACGACGTGGTTCTGGCCGGCCGCCTCGCCCGCTTCGATGCCGCCGGCGCCATGACGCTGCCGGCCGAGCGGGCCTGGCACCTCGACAGCACCACGCCCGGCAGCATCAACGGCCTCGCCCTCACCCCGCACCCGGAGGCCCTGGAGCCGCTCACCGGACACCAGGCCCGTATCGAGGTCCGCGCCGCGGGCCTCAACTTCCGCGACGTCCTCAAGGCCCTCGGCATGTATCCCGGCGACGCCGGGCGATACGGCCACGAGGCCGCCGGCGTGGTCGTCGAGGTCGGCCCGGACGTCACGCACATCGCCCCCGGTGACCGCGTCATGGGCATGGTCTCCGGTAGCTTCGCCTCGTTCGCCGTGACCGACGCCCGCCGTCTCACCCACCTCCCGGAGCAGTGCACCTGGGAGATCGGTGCCTCCCTGCCGCTGGTGTTCCTCACCGCCTACCACGCGCTGAAGGAACTCGGCGGGCTGACCGCGGGGGAGAAGGTCCTCATCCACGCCGGTGCCGGTGGTGTCGGCATGGCGGCGATCCAGATCGCCCGCCACTTCGGCGCGGAGGTCTTCGCGACGGCCAGCGAGGCCAAGATGGACGTGCTGCGCTCCCTCGGAGTCGCCGACGACCACATCGCCTCCTCCCGCACCCTCGACTTCGAGGCGGCCTTCGCCGCCGTCGCGGGCGAGAACGGTCTCGACGTCGTACTGAACTCCCTGGCCGGGGAGTTCGTCGACGCCTCGATGCGGCTGCTCGGCACGGGCGGCCGGTTCCTGGAGATGGGCAAGACCGACATCCGCGAGGACGACTCGGTCCCGGACGGCATCACCTATCAGTCCTTCGACCTCGCCTTTGTGGACCCCGAGGTGATCGGCGCCATGGGCCGCGAGCTGACGGAGCTGTTCGCCGCCGGAGACCTCCACCCGCTCCCGGTCCGTGCCTGGGACATCCGGCACGCCACGGACGCCTTCCGCCATATGAGCATGGCCCGGCACATCGGCAAGATCGTGCTGACCGTGCCCCGCGCCTGGTCGTCCGAGGGGACGGTGCTGGTGACGGGTGGTACCGGTGGTCTGGGTGGTCTGGTGGCCCGTCATCTGGTCATGGAGCGTGGGGTACGGCGTCTGCTGCTGACCAGCCGCTCCGGTCTGGACGCCGCGGGCGCCCGTGAGCTGGTGGCGGAACTGGAGAACCTGGGTGCCGAGGTCTCGGTGGCGGCCTGTGACGTCGCCGACCGGGACGCGGTGGACACGCTGATCGCGGGCATCCCGGCGGAGCATCCGCTCCGCGCGGTGGTGCACACGGCCGGTGTGCTGGACGACGGTGTGCTCGGCTCCCTCACCGAGGAGCGCCTTGCCACGGTGCTGCGGCCCAAGGTGGACGGCGCCTGGAACCTCCATGAGGCGACGCGCCGTCTGGACCTGGACGCGTTCGTGGTGTTCTCGTCCGTCGCCGGTGTCTTCGGCGGCGCGGGTCAGGCCAACTACGCGGCCGGCAACGCCTTCCTGGACGCACTCACCGCCCACCGCCAGTCCCTCGGACTGCCGGGCCTCTCGCTCGCCTGGGGCGCCTGGGCGCAGGGCGCGGGCATGACGGCCGGGCTCGACGAGCGGGACATCCGCCGGGCCGCAGAGTCCGGGATGCCGCTGATCACGGTCGAGCAGGGCCTCGCCCTCCTCGACACCGCACTCACCACCGGCAGCGCCGCCCTCGTCCCGGTCCGCCTGGACCTCGCCGTGCTGCGCGCCCGGGGAACCGTCGCACCGCTGATGCGCGGTCTCGTCCGCGCCCCCGCCCGGCGCGCGGCGGCCACCGCCGCCACGGGCGACACCGCGCTCGTCGACCGGCTCACCCGGCTGCAGCGCACCGAACGGCGCGACGCCCTGCTCACCCTGGTCCGCGAACAGGCCGCGCTGGTGCTCGGCCACTCCGGCGGCGGTGGCATCGACCCGTCCCGCGCCTTCCGCGACCTCGGCTTCGACTCGCTCACCGCGGTCGAGCTCCGCAACCGGCTCGGTGCCGCGACCGGTGTCCGGCTGTCCGCCACTGCGGTCTTCGACTACCCGACCGTCGTCGCCCTCGTCGACCACCTGCTCACCGAACTCCTGGGCCCCGACGCCGAGTCGGACGCCGAGGAGGCCGCGCCGGCCGAGGCGCTCCTGGACGACGACCCGATCGTGATCGTCGGCATGGCCTGCCGCTTCCCCGGCGGAATCACCTCACCCGAGGACCTGTGGCGACTGCTCGGCGAAGGCTCCGACGTCATCTCGGACTTCCCCGTCAACCGCGGCTGGGACGTCGACTCGCTGTACGACCCGGACCCGGCCCACACCGGCACGTCGTACACCCGCTCCGGCGGCTTCCTGCACAAGCGGCGGACTTCGACCCCGACTTCTTCGGCATGAGCCCGCGTGAGGCGCTCTCCACCGACTCCCAGCAGCGTCTGCTGCTCGAGACCTCCATGGGAAGCGATCGAGCGGGCCGGTATCGACCCCGGTCCGGTCTGCGCGGCAGTGCGACCGGTGTGTTCGCCGGTGTGATGTACAGCGGACTACAGGCCGCGATGCTGGCGAGCCCGAGTTCGAGGGCTTCCAGGGCAGCGGCAGTTCCCCGAGCGTGGCTTCCGGCCGGGTCTCGTACACCTTCGGCTTCGAGGGTCCGGCAGTCACGGTGGACACCGCGTGCTCGTCGTCGCTGGTGGCGATGCACTGGGCGATGCAGGCCCTGCGCTCGGGTGAGATCTCGCTCGCCCTGGCAGGCGGTGTGACCGTGATGTCGACACCGGGAGTCTTCGTGGACTTCGCGCGGCAGCGGGGTCTGTCGCCGGACGGACGGTGCAAGCGTTCTCCGGACTCGGCGGACGGTGTCGGCTGGTCCGAGGGGTCGGCATGCTGGTCCTGGAGCGGCAGTCCGACGCGATCCGCAACGGCCATGAGATCCTCGCGGTCGTCCGCGGCTCCGCGGTCAACCAGGACGGCGCCTCCAACGGCCTCACGGCCCCCAACGGCCCGTCCCAGCAGCGCGTCATCCGCCAGGCCCTCGCCAGCGGTGGACTCTCCGCCCAGGAGATCGACGTGGTCGAGGCGCACGGTACGGGTACGACGCTGGGTGACCCGATCGAGGCGCAGGCGCTGCTTGCGACCTACGGCCGGGACCGTGACCCGGAGCAGCCGCTGTGGCTCGGCTCCGTGAAGTCGAACATCGGTCACACGCAGGCCGCGGCGGGTGTCGCGGGTGTGATCAAGATGGTCATGTCGATGCGGCACGGTGTGCTCCCGCGCACCCTGCATGTCGATGCCCCGTCCTCGCACGTCGACTGGACCGAAGGGGCCGTGGAACTGCTCACCGAGCAGACGGAGTGGCCCGAGACGGAGCATGTGCGTCGTGCGGGTGTCTCCTCCTTCGGTATCAGCGGTACCAACGCCCACGTCATCCTGGAGCAGCCCGCAAAGGTGATCCAGGGCACCGTGATCGGTGGTTCGACACCCGAGTCGGGCGTGGTGGAGCCCTCGGTGGTTCCGTGGGTGCTGTCCGGCAAGACGCCGGAGGCGCTGCGCAGCCAGGCGGCGAAGCTGCTCGCCTCGGTCGAGGCGGAGCTCGACCGTCCGCTGGTGGACGTCGGTTCCTCCCTGGTCGCCGCCCGGTCGCTGTTCGAGCACCGTGCGGTCGTCCTCGCCACCGACGCGGACACCGCGGCCCGCGCCCTGGCGGCCCTCGCGGTGGGCGAGCCCGACCCCGCGGCCGTATCGGGCCCGGCCCGCACCGGTCGCTCGGCGGCGCTGTTCTCGGGTCAGGGTTCGCAGCGGCTCGGTATGGGTCGTGAGCTGTACGGCCGGTTCCCCGTGTTTGCCGAGGCCCTGGATGCCGTACTCGCTGTCCTGGACGGCGAGTTGGACGGTTCTCTGCGGGAGGTGATGTGGGGTGAGGATGCCGGTCTGCTGAACGAGACCGGGTGGACTCAGCCCGCGCTGTTCGCGGTCGAGGTCGCTCTCCACCGCCTCGTGGAGTCCTTCGGAGTCACTCCGGACTTCGTGGCCGGCCACTCGATCGGTGAGATCGCTGCCGCGCACATTGCCGGGGTGTTCTCGCTGGAGGATGCGGCGCGTCTGGTGGCCGCCCGTGGTCGTCTGATGCAGGCGCTCCCGGCCGGCGGCGCGATGGTGGCCGTCCAGGCCACCGAGGACGAGGTCATCCCGTACCTGTCCGACGAGGTGTCGATCGCCGCACTCAACGGACCCGCGTCCGTGGTGGTGTCGGGGGCCGAAGGTGCCGTGCTGGAGGTTGCGGCGCGGTTCGAGGCGGAGGGCCGTAAGGCGACGATGCTGCGCGTGTCGCACGCCTTCCACTCGCCGCTGATGGACCCGATGCTGGACGAGTTCCGGGCGGTGGCCGAGGGGCTGTCGTTCGCGGCCCCGGTGATCCCGGTGGTGTCGAACCTGACGGGTTCCCTGGCCACGGCCGAGGAGCTGTGCTCGCCCGAGTACTGGGTGCGCCATGTCCGTGAGGCGGTCCGCTTCGCCGACGGGGTCACCACGCTCGAAGAACAGGGCGTGACCACCTTCCTGGAGCTGGGTCCGGACGGAGTTCTCTCCGCCATGGCCCAGGAGTCGCTGACCGGCGACGAGGCCGTCACCGTCCCGCTGCTGCGGAAGAACACGGCCGAGGAGGCCGCGACGGTCGCCGCGCTCGCCCGACTGCACATCGGCGGACTGCGGATCGACTGGTCCGCCCTGTTCGCCGGTACCGGCGCACGCCGCGTGGAACTGCCGACGTACGCCTTCCAGCACCAGTGGTTCTGGCCCGCGGCCCCGCTCGGCGGCGGCGATGTCCGCGCCGCCGGTCTCGGCTCCGCCGAGCACCCCCTGCTGGGCGCCGCCGTCGAACTCGCCGCAGGCGAGGGCGTGCTGTTCACCGGCCGCCTCGCACTGCACTCTCACCCCTGGCTGGCCGACCACACCGTCGACGGCACCGTCCTGCTGCCGGGCACGGCCCTGCTGGAGCTGGCGATCCGCGCCGGCGACGAGGTCGGCAGCGACCAGGTCGAGGAACTGACCATCACCGCACCGCTGGTCCTGCCCGAGCGGGGCGCCGTCCAGGTCCAGGTCGCCGTCGAGGCACCCGATGCCGCCGGCCGCCGCGTCGTGGGCGTGTACGCACGCCCCGAAGGCACCGGCGACACCGCCTGGTCGCAGCATGCCGCCGGTGTGCTGGCCCCCGCCGGCAGCCGGCCGGCCCCCGCCGCCTTCGACACCGCCGTATGGCCGCCCGAGGGCGCCCAGGCCGTCGACGCCGACGGATGCTACGAGGAGTTCGCCGCGGCCGGCTTCGGCTACGGACCGCTCTTCCAGGGGCTGCGCGCGGCCTGGCGGCGCGGCGACGAATGGTTCGCCGAGGTGGCTCTGCCGGAGGGCACCGAGAACACGGCCGCCGGCTTCGGTCTGCACCCGGCCCTGTTCGACTCCGCGCTGCACGCCCTACTGCTGACCCCGGCCGCCGACGGCGGCACGGCCGGACTGCCGTTCTCCTGGACGGACGTCTCGCTGCACGCCTCCGGAGCCACCGTGCTCCGTGTCCGGCTGACGCCGACCGGCGACCGTACGCTGTCGCTGAGCGCCGTGGACCCGTCCGGTACGCCGGTCGTCTCGGTGGGCTCCCTGGTCACCCGGAGCGTCGACGGACTCGGCACCACGGGAACCGAGGCGCTGCTGCGTGACGCGTTCTTCGGCGTCGAGTGGACCCCCGCCCAGGGATCCGAGGCGGCCCCCGCGACCGTCGCGCTCCTCGGGACCGACGGCGACCCGCTCGGGCTCGCCGCCGCGCTCACCGGCGCCGGCACCACCGTGCGGACCTACCCGGACGTGGCCGCCCTGGTGGCCGCCACGGTCGCCGCGGACGGGCCCGTGCCGGAGGTGGTCGTGCACGGCGTCGCCTCGCACGACGGCGAACCGGCCTCCGACGCGGCACACCGGCTCACCGCCGACGCGCTGGACACCGTCCAGAGCCGGCTGTCCGAAGACCGGCTCGCCGGCGCCCGCCTCGTCTTCGTGACGCGCGGCGCGGTCGACACCCGGGACCTCGGCGCGGCGGCCGTCCAGGGTCTGGTCCGTTCGGCCCAGACCGAGAACCCGGGCGCCCTCGGCCTCGTCGACCTGGACGGGACGCCCGAGTCCGCCGCCGCCCTCGCAGCGGCCCTCGGCTCCGCCGAACCGCAGCTCGCGCTGCGCGACGGCCGGCCGCACGCCGCCCGGCTCGCCCGGCTGGCCCGTCCCGCCGACACCGCCGCGCCCACCGCGTGGCAGTCGGACGGCACGGTCCTGGTCACCGGCGGCACCGGTGGCCTCGGCGCCCAGTTCGCCCGGCACCTCGTCGACGCCTACGGGGTCCGCAACCTGCTGCTGGTCAGCAGGCGCGGCGGTGACGCCCCCGGCACCACGGAACTCGTCGCCGAACTCATCGCGCATGGTGCGGAGGTGACGGTCCAGGCCTGCGATGTCGCCGACCCGGACGCCGTGACCGCCCTGGTCGCCGGGATCCCCGCGGAACACCCGCTCACCGCGGTCGTGCACACCGCGGGCGTCCTCGACGACGGTGTCATCGGCTCCCTCACCGGGGAGCGGCTCGCCCGGGTACTGCGCCCGAAGGCGGACGCGGCCTGGAACCTGCACCAGGCCACCCGCGGTCTGGACCTGGACGCGTTCATCGTGTTCTCGTCCGTGGCGGGAGTCTTCGGCGGCGCGGGTCAGGCCAACTACGCGGCGGGCAACGCCTTCCTGGACGCGCTCATGGAGCACCGCCGGGCGGCCGGCCTGCCGGGCCTGTCGCTGGCCTGGGGCCCCTGGGACCAGGCGGGCGGCATGACGGAAACCCTCTCGGACGCCGAGGCCGAACGGCTGGCGCGTGCCGGGATGCCGCCGCTCGCGGCCGAGCAGGGCTTCGCCCTCTTCGACGCGGCGCTCGCGGCCGGCAACGGCACCGGCACCGGCTCTGAGGACACCACCGGCACCGCCCTGGTCGTCCCGGTCCGGCTCGACCTGGCGGCGCTCGCCGCGCAGGGCGAGGTGCCCGCGGTGCTCCGCGGTCTCGTCCGCACCCGCACCCGGCGCACTGTCGCGGGCGGAACCGTCACCGCCGACGGGCTCGTGGCACGCCTGACCGCGCTCACGGCCGAAGAACGCCGGGAGGCGCTCCTCGGCCTGGTCCGCACCCAGGCGGCGCTGGTCCTCGGACACGCCGACGCCGCGTCGGTGGACGCCGCGGCCCAGTTCCGGGACGTCGGCTTCGACTCGCTCACCGCGGTCGAGCTGCGCAACCGGCTGAGCGCGGCCACCGGACTGCGCCTGACCGCGACGCTGGTGTTCGACTACCCGAACGCGGCCACGCTCGCGAGCCATCTGCACGACGAACTCTTCGGAGCCGAGACCGAGTCGGCGCTCGCGCTCCCGGTGAAGCAACTGCCCGCCACGACCGACGACCCGATCGTCATCGTGGGCATGGCCTGCCGCTACCCGGGCGGGGTCGCCTCGCCCGAGGACCTGTGGCGACTGCTCCTGGAGGGCACCGACGCCATCACCGAGTTCCCCGTCAATCGCGGCTGGGACATCGAGTCGGTCTACCACCCGGACCCCGAGCACCTCGGCACCTCGTACACCCGTTCCGGTGGCTTCCTGCACGAGGCGGGGGAGTTCGACCCCGGCTTCTTCGGGATGAGCCCGCGTGAGGCGCTGGCGACGGACTCCCAGCAGCGTCTGCTCCTCGAGTCGTCGTGGGAGGCGATCGAGCGGGCAGGTATCGATCCGGTCGGTCTGCGGGGCAGTGCGACCGGTGTGTTCGCCGGTGTGATGTACAGCGACTACGGCTCCATCCTCGGCGGCAAGGAGTTCGAAGGCCTCCAGGGCCAGGGCAGCGCGGGCAGCGTGGCCTCCGGCCGGGTCTCCTACACCTTCGGCTTCGAGGGTCCGGCGGTCACCGTCGACACCGCGTGCTCCTCGTCCCTGGTGGCGATGCACCTCGCGGCGCAGGCACTGCGGACCGGCGAGTGCTCGCTCGCCCTGGCCGGTGGTGTGACGGTCATCTCCACCCCGGGCACCTTCGTCGAGTTCTCCCGCCAGCGGGGTCTGTCGCCCGACGGACGGTGCAAGGCGTTCTCGGACTCGGCGGACGGTGTCGGCTGGTCCGAGGGCGTGGGCATGCTGGTCCTGGAGCGGCAGTCGGACGCGATCCGCAACGGCCACGAGATCCTCGCCGTGCTGCGCGGCTCCGCCATCAACCAGGACGGCGCCTCCAACGGCCTCACCGCCCCCAACGGTCCCTCGCAGCAGCGGGTGATCCGTCAGGCGCTGGCCAGTGGCGGACTGTCGACGGGTGATGTGGATGTCGTCGAGGCGCACGGTACGGGTACGACGTTGGGTGACCCGATCGAGGCGCAGGCGCTGCTTGCGACCTACGGCCGGGACCGTGACCCGGAGCAGCCGCTGCTGCTGGGTTCGGTGAAGTCGAACATCGGTCACACGCAGGCCGCGGCGGGTGTCGCGGGTGTGATCAAGATGGTCATGTCGATGCGGCACGGTGTGCTCCCGCGCACCCTGCATGTCGATGCCCCGTCCTCGCACGTCGACTGGACCGAAGGGGCCGTGGAACTGCTCACCGAGCAGACGGAGTGGCCCGAGACGGAGCATGTGCGTCGTGCGGGTGTCTCCTCCTTCGGTATCAGCGGTACCAACGCCCACGTCATCCTGGAGCAGCCGGCGAAGGTGATCCAGGGCACGGTGGTGGCTGCCTCGGCGGCACCGGAGTCGGACGTGGTGGAGCCCTCGGTGGTTCCGTGGGTGTTGTCCGCCAAGACGCCGGAGGCGCTGCGCGACCAGGCCGCCCGCCTGCTCGCCGCGGTCACCGAGGAGCCGGCACCGCGTCCGGCCGACGTGGCCCACTCCCTGCTCGTCACCCGCTCGCTGTTCGCCCACCGCGCGGTGGTGCTGGCAGGTGAGCACCAGGAGACGGTCCGCGCCCTCACCGTACTGGCGGCGGGCGCGACCGACCCGACGGCGGTGTCGGGCACGGTGGCCTCCGGTCGCTCGGCGGCGTTGTTCTCGGGTCAGGGTTCGCAGCGGCTCGGTATGGGTCGTGAGCTGTACGGCCGGTTCCCGGTGTTCGCCGAGGTCCTGGATGCCGTGCTCGCTGTTCTTGACGGGGAGTTGGGTGGTTCGCTGCGGGAGGTGATGTGGGGTGAGGATGCCGGCCTGCTGAACGAGACCGGGTGGACTCAGCCCGCCCTCTTCGCGGTCGAGGTCGCTCTCTATCGGCTGGTGGAGTCGTGGGGTGTGAGGCCGGACTTTGTGGCCGGTCACTCCATCGGTGAGATCGCTGCCGCGCACATTGCCGGGGTGTTCTCGCTGGAGGATGCCGCCCGCCTCGTGGCCGCTCGTGGCCGTCTGATGCAGGCGCTCCCGGCCGGCGGCGCGATGGTCGCCGTCCAGGCCACCGAGGACGAGGTCGTCCCGCATCTGTCCGACGGGGTGTCGATCGCCGCGCTCAACGGGCCGACGTCCGTGGTGCTGTCGGGCGTTGAAAGCGCCGTACTGGAGCTGGCCGCGCGGTTCGAGGCGGAGGGTCGTAAGACCACCCGGCTCCGCGTGTCCCACGCCTTCCACTCGCCGCTGATGGACCCGATGCTGGACGAGTTCCGGGCGGTGGCCGAGGGACTCTCCTACGCCGCTCCGGTGATCCCGGTGGTGTCGAACCTGACGGGTTCCCTGGCCACGGCCGAGGAGCTGTGCTCGCCCGAGTACTGGGTCCGTCACGTCCGTGAGGCGGTCCGCTTCGCCGACGGGGTGGCCGTCCTTGAGGCGCAGGGCGTGACCACGTTCCTGGAGCTGGGCCCCGACGGAGTTCTCTCCGCCATGGCCCAGGAGTCGCTGACCGGCGACGAGACCGTCACGATCCCGCTGCTGCGCAAGGACCGCGACGAGGAGACGACCGCCCTGCTGGCCCGCGCCGGGCTGTACACACGGGGGATCGGGGGAGGCTGGCAGGACCTGTTGGCCGGTACCGGTGCCCGCCGGGTGAACCTGCCGACGTACGCCTTCCAGCACCAGTGGTTCTGGCCGACCGGCCGGGCCGCCGCCGGCGGTGACGTCCGTGCCGCCGGTCTCGGCTCCGCCGAGCACCCGCTGCTGGGCGCCGCCGTCGAACTCGCCGCGGGCGAGGGGGTGCTGTTCACCGGCCGCCTGTCGCTGAGCTCGCACCCGTGGCTGGCCGACCATGTCGTCATGGGCACCGTCCTGCTGCCGGGCACGGCCCTGCTGGAGATGGCGGTCCGCGCGGGTGACGAGGTCGGCTGCGGCCGGGTCGAGGAACTCACCCTCGCCGCGCCGCTGGTCCTGCCCGAGCGGGGCGCGCTCCAGGTGCAGGTCGCCGTCGCCGCCCCGGACGACTCCGGCCGGCGCACGGTCGGGGTGTACTCGCGCCTCGAAGGCGCCGACGAGTCGGTGTGGGCCCAGCACGCGGCCGGTGTCCTGGCGCCCGGCGCCGGCGCCCCGGAGACGGGCCTGGGCACCGAGGTGTGGCCGCCGCGGGACGCCGAGTCGCTCGACACCGAGGACTGCTACCAGGCGTTCGCCGAGGCCGGATTCGCGTACGGACCGCTCTTCCAGGGGCTGCGCGCGGTGTGGCGTCGCGGTGAGGAACTCTTCGCCGAGGTGGCGCTGCCCGAGGAAGGCACCGGTGAGGCGGCCGAGTTCGGTCTGCACCCCGCGCTGCTCGACTCCGCGCTGCACGCCACCATGCTGGCCGCCACCGGCGGCGAGGAGGGCGACGGGGGAGGTGCCCTGCCGTTCTCGTGGGAGGGCGTCGCGCTGCACGCCTCAGGCGCCTCGGCGCTGCGGGTGCGGCTGGCCCCCGCCGGCGACAACGCGCTGTCGGTGCACGCGGTGGACCCGGCCGGTGCGCCGGTGGTCACCGTCGGTCGGCTCCTCACCCGCACGGTCACCGGTGACCAGCTGAAGGCCGCCGGTGAGGACCAGAACACGCTGTTCGGCGTCGACTGGACGCCGGTCGCCGACACCCGGGCCGCACGGCCCGCGTCGGTCGCGATCGTCGGAGCCGACCCGTTCGGCCTGGCCGACGCGTTCGCCGGCGCCGGTCTCACGGCCGTCACGGCGGCCGACCTCACCGCGCTGACGGCCTCCTCCGAGGCCGCCGTACCGGACACGGTGCTCGTCCCGGTCGCCGGAGCCCCGGCCGACGGGGCGGACCTGCCCGGCGCGGTCCGTGAGGTCACCGGGCGGGTGCTCGCACTGCTGCAGCAGTGGCCCGTCGAGGAGGCGCTCGCGGCCTCGCGGCTGGTGTTCGTCACCCGTGGCGCGGTCGCCGTGGACGACGGCGGGACCGCGGACCTCGCGGCCTCCGCGGTCTGGGGCCTGGTGCGGTCGGCGCAGACGGAGAACCCCGGCTGCTTCGGCCTGCTCGACCTCGACCCGGCCGCGGCGGTCCCGTCCGCACGGCTCGTCGAGGCCCTGACGGCCGGCGCCGAGGAACCGCAGCTCGCGCTGCGCGGCATCGAGGTCGTGGCCGCCCGCCTCGCCCGGTACGACGCCGCACAGCCGGAGCCCGCCTCCGGCGCCATGGCGGACGGCACGTCCGGCACGTTCCGGACCACCGGGACCGTCCTGGTCACCGGCGGCACCGGCGGCCTCGGCCGGCTCCTCGCCCGGCACCTGGTGACCACGCACGGCGTGCGGAGCCTGCTCCTCGCCAGCCGCAGGGGTCTCCAGGCGGACGGCGCGGGCAAGCTCGTCGCCGAACTGGAGGAGATGGGCGCCGAGGTCACCGTGCGGGCGTGCGACGTCGCCGACCCGGAGGCCGTGGCCGCCCTGGTCGCGGCGGCACCGAAGGGCCGTCCGCTGTCGGCGGTCGTCCACACGGCCGGTGTGCTCGACGACGGTGTGGTCGGCTCGTTGACGCCGGAGCGCCTCGACACGGTGCTGCGGCCCAAGGCGGACGCGGTGTGGCATCTGCACCGGGCGACCCGCGGCCTGGACCTGGACGCGTTCGTCGTCTACTCGTCCGTGGCCGGTGTGTTCGGCGGTGCGGGGCAGGCCAACTACGCGGCGGCCAACACGTTCCTGGACGCCCTGATGGCGCGGCGCCGCGCCGACGGACTGCCCGGCGTGTCCCTCGCGTGGGGTCCCTGGGAGCAGGACAGCGGCATGACGGGCACTCTCACGGACGCCGAGGCCGAACGGCTGGCGCGTTCCGGGATGCCGCCGCTGACGGTCGAGCAGGGCCACGCCCTGTTCGACGCGGTGGTCGCGGGCGAACGTGCGCTGGCGCTGCCGGTCCGGCTGGACCTCGCCGTACTGCGTGCCGGTGGTGAGGTGCCCGCGCTGCTGCGCGGACTGATCCGGGTGCCCGCGCGGCGGGCCGCGGCCCAGAGCGCGGTGCCGTCCGCGGACACGCTCACCCGGCAGCTCGCCGGACTGGGCGCCCAGGAGCAGGAGGAGGCGCTGCTCACCCTGGTGCGCGGACAGGCGGCGACGGTGCTCGGCCACCGGGACGGCTCGGCGATCGGCAGGGAGCGCCAGTTCCAGGAACTGGGCTTCGACTCGCTGACCGCGGTCGAGTTCCGCAACCGGCTCAACACGGCCACCGGACTGCGGCTGCCCGCCACGCTGCTGTTCGACTACCCGACGCCGGCCGACGTCGTCCGCTATCTGCGCGGACAGCTCGTCACCGACGATCCGTCGGGCGCCGGTTCGGTGCTCGCGGCGCTCGAAGGGCTGGAGAAGGCGATCGCCGCACTCAGCCTCGACGACGCGGAGGAGCACCGGCGGGTGGCCGGCCGGATCGAGGTCCTCAGGACCAAGTGGGCCGCGCTGGGCCGTACGGACACGGCCGACGAGGACGCCTCGTCGGACGACCTGGACGGCGCGTCCGACGAGGACATGTTCGCGCTCCTCGACGACGAGCTCGGCCTGAGCTGACCCGTTCCGCGGGCCGCCACGGCGGCCCGCGGGACCCGCCGGGGCCCGGGTGCCCGGCTGACCGAAAACACTGGTGGTTTTCCCACTCTTCTCTCTGTGGAATGGACATCGCGCCCCGACGGCCGTCGGGGCGCGATGTCATGTGGCTCACCTGGTGCCGCGCGACAGGCCTCGTTGCCGGCCGCGGCACCAGTGAGTCGCACCGCAAGCGCAGACGGACAGGTGAAGGCATCCGGCGTGACCGCTCCCGCGGGCCGCGTCGGCCGACCGTCCGCAGGAGCGCGCCGTCCGGTCCGTCCCAAGGAGAACCCCCAGGTGCGACACGAAGCCGCTGCACCCGAGCGGACGGCCCGGGGCGTTCTTCCCGGACGCTCCACCACGAGCCGGCCAGCCGGGCGGTCTCCGGGCGATCCGCCGACGCGGCAGCCTGCCGTCACCCGTCTCCCGGACGACGATCGCGTCCGCCGCACGCCGGAACGGATCCGCCCGTCGTGCGGACGTCCGCCGATCCCAGGTGCCGCACACGAGCGGGACGACCCCGGGCAAGGGGCCGTCCGGTCCTCGGCATCGCTGAAGCCCCTGCACGGGCACCATGTCGTCCGCCGGCGGGACGGCGGATCGGGCGAGCGCGGCAGTCCTCGCCCCGCACACGCCGCATGTCACCGCCGGCACCGTGCCGGCGCTCACGAAAGGGCCGAGAAAGCATGACCGTCCACAGCAGCCCGAGGAGTCCGCTCGAGCCGGGCGCGGGAACGACCCGCACATCCGGTTCCGAGGGGGCCGGAGCTCGGCAAGGTACTCCGGCCACGCCCCGGACGCCGTCCGCCGAGGAGAGTCTGTGGGCCCGGTGCTTCCACCCGGCCCCTTCCCGCTCCACCCAGCTCTACTGCTTCCCGCACGCGGGCGGCTCGGCGTCCTTCTACTTCCCGGTGTCCGCACAGCTGTCCTCGGTGGCCGAGGTATTCGCGGTGCAGTACCCGGGACGGCAGGACCGGCGCAAGGAAGTGTCGCCCCGGGACATCGCCACCCTCGCCGACCAGCTCTACGACGCCCTCGGCCCCGCCCTCAGGGCGCGGCCGACCACGTTCTTCGGGCACAGCATGGGCGCCACCCTGGCCTTCGAGGTGGCCCGCCGGCTGGAGGCCGACGGCGGTGAACTCGTCCGGTTGTTCGCGTCCGGTCGGCGCGCGCCGTCGACCGTCCGCGACGAGAAGGTGCACCGCCTCTCCGACGAGGGCATCGTGCGGGAGCTGAAGCTCCTTGCAGGCACCGACACCGCGCTGCTCGGCGACGAGGAGATCCTGCGCATGATCCTGCCCGCCATCCGCAGCGACTACGAGGCGATCGAGACCTATCGGTGCGCCCCCGACGTCACCGTCCGCACCCCGATCACCGTCCTCACCGGCGACAGCGACCCCAAGACCTCGATGGCCGAGGCCGAGGCGTGGCGCGGCCACACCACCGGCGACTTCGACCTCCAGGTCTACCCCGGAGGCCACTTCTACCTGACGGCGGAGGCCCCCGCGGTCATCGCCTTGCTCCGGAAGCACCTCACCGGGCAGGGCTAGCGCCCCGACAGGCAACGTTCGCCCCGTCGCGACGCCCGGCACGCCTTCTTGCCGCACCGGCCGCAAGCCCGAGTACGTCCAGTACGAGGGCTTCCGGCCGGCACACCGAGAGCATGCACCGGCCACCGCTCCCTCACGGGCAGACGTTGCCTGCCGCGGTACCGGCGTCTGCCGTTCCGCCCCTCGTCAGGCCACGGACGGCGGGCGGAACGGACGGCCTCCAGCGGGGCGGGCAGATGCCGGAGGAGTCCCGTGCCGGTGTGCCGCACGGCCGAGTCGCGTGTGCGGCTCAGTCCTGCGGTCCACCGGACCGCCCGACGCGGAGGGCCGGTGTGTCGAGGGCGGCGGGGGCTGTGTGCGCAACCAAGGGAAAACGAACCAGGGGAAGTTTTCGTGCAGCACGACGCGGCATACGGCCGCGACAACGAACTGACCGCTCTCCTCGCCCGGGCGGCCGCCGCATCCCGCGGTGAGACGGGGTCCGTGGTTCTGACCGCACCGTCCGGCTACGGCAAGAGCGTTCTCCTCGACACCCTGCTGCGTGCCCCCGCCTGCCGGGGCATGAGGGTACTGCGGGGCCGCTGCCGAGAGGCGGCGACGGGCGCCTACACCGGACTGCGGGCGTTGTTCGCACCGGCGAGAGCACCGGCTCCGGACCACCCGGAAGCGACGGCGGGCACGGACGGCCCGGCCGTGTTCCTGCCCGACCCTGGGGACGGCCGGAGATTCACCCCCGCCTCCGCCTACCCGGTGTTCCGCCGGCTCAGCGAGCACGTGGTCCGGCTGACGGCCGACCGGCCGCTGCTGCTGGTGCTCGACGACGCCCACCACTGCGACGAACACTCCCTGCGCTGGCTGGACTTCCTGCTGCGGCAGGGAGCAGGACGCCCGCTGCTGGTGCTCCTCGCCCGGCGCTCCGGGGCCGGCCTGCGCGCTCCCCACGCCTGGACGACCGTCCTCGCCCACCCGGTCGTGTCCGTGATGCCCCTCGGTCCGCTCCCCACCGACGCCGTCGGCGGCCTCGCCGAACAGGTCTACGGCAGACCGGTGCACCATCGGCTCCCCGAATGCGTGGCCGCGGTCACCGGCGGCAACCCACGGAACGTCGTACGACTGCTGCGTGAGCTGCGACGGCGGGGCGCCGCCCCGGACGAGGCCGGTGCACACTGGGCGATGGAGCTCGGCGGCGGCATGGCGGCCAGGTCGGTGCCACGGCTGCTGGAGCGCGAGTCCCCCGAGGTCCACAGCGTCGCCACGGCGATCGCACTGCTCGGGAGCGTGCAGCCGCTGGACCATGTGGCGGTCCTGGCGGATGTGGACCGCGTGCGAACCGAGGAGGCGATCGCGGCTCTGCGCCATGCGGGAGCCCTCACCCCGGACGGCACCGACATCGTGCACGAAGCCGTACGCACCGCGCTGCTCGAACCGCTCGGCACCGAGCGGACGGCCGAACTGCGCGCCCGCGCCGCGCTGTTGCTCAGCGATGTCGGCCGGCCCGCGGAAGAGGCGGCCCGGCATCTGATGCGGCTGCCCGATGCCCGGGAACCGTGGATGACCGCGGTGCTGCGCGCCGCCGCCGCCCGGGCGGAACAGCGGGGCGCCTTCGCCGAGGCGGCCGGCTATCTGCGCCGGGTCCTGGACGCGGAGCCCGACGACACCGACGTACTGCTGCGGCTCGCGCTCGCCACGGCCCCCGACGACCCGCCGAGCGCCGTTCCGCTGTTCCGCGCGGCACTCGCCGGCACGACCGACACCCTCGCGCGCGCCGGTATCGCGGTCCAGTACGCCATGGCCTGCCTGTCCCTGCCGCTCCCCGCCGTCTGCCGGGCGGAGATCCAGGGGGCCCTGGAGGACGCCCGGGACGTCCTCGCGTCCGGCGCCGAGACCGACACACGACTGCGCGACCAGGTGGCGTCCGTCTTGCTGCTGACGGGCCGACGGGAGACCGGCGCCGTGGTGCGGGAACACCGCGCCACGGCGACGGCACCGTACCGGCCGCGCACCGACCGGCTCCAGACGGAGGGCCTCGCCGCCCTGCGCACCGCGCTGACCGGCCACTCCAGGCCGGCCGCCCTGGAAGGCGCCCGGCGTGTGCTGGCGGCGTCCGCCCCCCAGCAGCCGCTGTGGCTGCTGTTCACCGCCGCCGTCACCCTGGGCCTCGCGGACGAGACCACGGAAGCGCACCGGGCGCTGGACACCATGGTGCGGCGCACCAGCGACAGCCAGACGGCCCGGGGCCGGCTGCTCGCCGGGTCCCTGCGGTCCTATCTGTTGCACCGGGACGGCTCGGTGCGCGACGCCGCCGCGGAAGCCCGGTCGGTGTTCCGCACGGAGTGTCAGAACCCCGGTGACGCACGGCTGGTGGCGGCACGAGCGGTGCTGGCGTCGGTGCTCGTGGACCGCGGCGAGCCGCGCCAGGCCGAACGGCTGCTGTCCCGGACGGGCCGCGTCGAGCCGCACCGCTCCGCCCTCGTCTCCCTGCTGTCTCTGCACGCCCTTGCCCGGGCCCGCTGGGCGGCGGGCAGTCCCGTGCAGGCGCTGCGGCTGCTGCGCGAGTGCGGCTGGGCGCAGGAGAGTGCCGGTGTACTGAACCCGGTGGTCACCCCGTGGTGGGCGGACACCTGTCTGATCCTGGCGGGCCTGCGCCGATCCGTGGAGGGCAGGGAACTGGCCGAACAGGGCGCCGAACGCGCCCGGCGCTGGGGAACACCCCGGGCCCTCGGGCTCGCCGCGCTCGCGGAGGGCGTCCTCACCCCCGGCCGGGCCGGCCTCGACCTGCTCACCGAGTCGGCCCACCAGCTTTCCGGGTCGCCCGCGGTCATCGAGTACGCCCGCGCCGAACACGTACTGGGCCAGGCCCTCTTACGCTACGGCGACGAGGCCGGGGCCCGGGAGCGGCTGCGCAGGGCGGCCGGCATCGCGGGCGGCTGCGGGGCGCTCGCCCTCGCGAAGTCGGCCCGTCGCCTGCTGGTCTCCGCCGGGGCCGCATGGGCCATGCCGTCCGGGTACCGGCCGGAGGTCTGCTCGCCGTCACCGAGCCGAAGGTGGCCGAACCGGCGGTGACCGGTCCCTGCCGCCCGTACGGAAGGCCTCCACGGCCTTCCGTACGAACAGGCGCCGCACGGGGTGCCGGCCTGGGGCCGTCAGCCGGCCGAGACCTTCTCCGCCTCGGCGGCGGCGGGCTCCGTGGCCTTCGCCCGGCCGCCCTCGACCCTCTGCTTGATGAAGGCGACCGCCAGCACGATCACCGCGACCAGCATCGACAGCAGCACGGTCTCGCGGCCGTCGTGTTCGGTGTCGGTCAGCATGTAGCCGAACACGAGAATGATCAGAAACGCCGCCGCCCAGGTCAGATACGGGTACAGCCACATCTTCACGATCAGCTTCTCCGGCGCCTCCGACTGGATGATCCTGCGCAGGCGCAGCTGCGAGAAGCAGATCACCAGCCACACGAACAGGGCGACCGCGCCCGAGGAGTTGACCAGGAAGAGGAAGACGGAGTCCGGGAACCGGTAGTTGAAGAAGACGGCCACGAAGCCGAACACGACGGACGACAGGATCGCGGCCATCGGCACACCACGGCTGTTGGTCCGCGCGAACGCCTTCGGCGCGTCCCCGCGCTCGCCGAGCGAGAAGGCCATCCGGGAGGCGGTGTAGAGACCGGAGTTGAGACAGGACAGCACCGAGGTCAGCACGATGAATTTCATGATCTCACCGGCGTGCGCGATACCGAGGGAGTCCAGGGCGGCGACATAGGAGCCCTTCTCGGCGATCGCCTTGTCGTTCCAGGGGAGCAGGGTGACGACCACGAAGACCGAGCCGAGGTAGAAGACGCCGATGCGCCAGATGATGCTGTTGGTCGCCTTGGTGACGGCGCGCTGAGGGTCCTCCGACTCGCCGGCGGCCAGCGTCGCGATCTCACTGCCCATGAAGGAGAAGACGACGAGCAGCACACCGGTGAAGATCGCGCTGAGCCCGTGCGGCAGGAAGCCGCCGTGGTCGGTGAGGTTGCCGAGCCCGGCCTTGTCGGCGTGCACACCGGGCAGCACCCCGAAGACGGCCAGCAGACCGATGACGATGAAGATGCTGATCGCCACGACCTTGATTCCGGCGAACCAGAACTCGAACTCGCCGTAGGAGCCGACGGAGATCAGGTTGGTGGCGGTCAGCACGATCATGACGATCAGGGCCCAGCCCCACTGGGGCACGGCGGGTACCCAGCTGGAGAGGATCGCGGCGCCGGCGGTCGCCTCCACCGCCAGCACGACGACCCAGAAGAACCAGTACAGCCAGCCGATGGAGAACCCGGCCCAGCTGCCGAGGGCGCGGTCGGCGTGCGCCGAGAAGGAGCCGGAGGTGGGGTTGGCGGCGGACATCTCGCCGAGCATGCGCATCACGAGGACGACGAGCGTGCCGACGAGGGCGTACGACAGCAGGATGCCGGGGCCGGCCGTGGCGATGCCGGAGCTGGAGCCGACGAACAGTCCCGCGCCGATCACACCGCCGATGGCGATCATCGACAGATGACGGTTCTTCAGGCCCGCCTGAAGCCCTGAACCATGTTCTGCGGGGCTTGTCGGGCCGGTTCGGCCTGCCTGGCCGTTGTCAGCCTTCGGCGGGGGCGGCTGGGGGGTCATGGGGGGAGTCCTTAGTGCCGGGTCAGCGATCTCCCGTACGGAGAGCGCACGAGCTGGACCAGTGAATCCGAGGCAATGGGATCCGTGAACCTTAGAAATCAAATTGTTACTTGAGGTTTCTTTGAGCTTTGCAGATCTTAGCTGTATTCATGGGTTGGATGTGATATAGGACTTCGTTCGCGATGGTTGCTCCCGATTCGATCCTCCGCGCGGTGGAACCGGCGCCGGATCGCATCAAGTAGTGAATGCGGGAGCCGTCCACGGTGACCTGAACATCCCGAATGCGCCGCATCCATACCGGTGCACCACCGCGCCCGCCGGGGCCCTCTCGCCTTCGACCCCATGAACTCCCTTGATTTCGGCTTCAGTTGTTGACGCCGGACGGCAGCGGGGATACAACCCGGAGAGAGCGCTCTCACCCCTGCTGCTGCTCCACCCCCACACACGCCGAACCGGCTTGAGGAGACCCTGTATGCAGCCCTCGCTCAGCGCACTCACCCGCAGACCGGCGACCGTCGCCCTGCGTTCCCGTACGGCTCTCGGTCTGGTCGTCGTCCTGATAGCCGCCTGCTTCGCCGCTCTGGCACCGTCGCCCGCGCGCGCCGCGGACCAGTTGCTGTCCCAGGGGCGGCCCGCCGTCGCGTCCTCGGCCGAGAGCGACGCCTTCCCGGCCGGTGCGGCGGTCGACGGCAACACCGGCACCCGCTGGTCCTCCGCCTTCTCCGACCCCCAGTGGCTCCGGGTGGACCTCGGGTCCGTCCAGCAACTGACCCGTGTCACGCTGAACTGGGAGGCCGCCTACGCCAAGGCCTACCAGATCCAGACCTCCACCGACGCGAACACCTGGACCACCGTCTACTCCACCAGCACCTCCACCGGCGGCGTCCAGAATCTCGCCGTCTCGGGCAGCGGCCGCTATGTGCGGGTCCTCGGCACCGAGCGAGCCACCCCCTACGGCTACTCCCTGTGGGAGTTCCAGGTCTACGGATCCGGCGGCACCACCCCGCCGGACGACTTCTGGGGCAACACGGCGGACATACCCGCCGCACACAATGTCGTCGAGGTGAAGATCCTCAACCGCACCAACGGCAAGTACCCGGACAGCCAGGTGTACTGGAGCTTCAACGGGCAGGTCCACTCCATCGCCGAGCAGCCCTACCTCGACATGCTGGCCAACTCCGCGGGCCGTATGTACTTCTACCTCGGCTCGCCCAGCAGCCCCTACTACGACTTCATCGAGTTCACCGTCGGTGACAACGTCTTCAACGGCAACACCACCCGGGTCGACGCCTTCGGCCTCAAGCTCGCCATGCGTCTGCACACCAAGGACGGCTACGACGTCGAGGTCGGCGAGAACCGGGGCACCTTCGCCGAGGACCGCGCCACCACCTTCCAGCGCTTCACCAACGCCGTCCCCGACCAGTTCAAGGTCCTGGCCCAGACCCAGGCGCCGTACCGGATCATCGCCCCCGGCAGCGACCCCAGCTTCCGCGCCGGCGGCGTGAACGCCGGCTACTTCACCTCCTATGCCCAGTCCGTCGGCGTCGGCGAAGCCACCTCCGACATCTTCGGCTGCGCCGCCTCCCTGGCCGGCAATCCCGACATGTGCGCCGCACTGAACCGGCATGTCGCCACGCTGCCGGCCTCCCAGCGGTCCGACCCGGCTCAGTACTACAAGGGGGCGCCCGCGAACTACTACGCCAAGTTCTGGCACGACAACGCGATCAACCAGCTCGCCTACGGCTTCCCCTACGACGACGTGGCGGGCCAGTCCTCCTTCGTCTCCCACGGCAACCCGCAGTGGCTGCTGGTCGCCGTCGGCTGGTAGACGGCCCGGCGGTGCTCCGGCGGGCCCGACCCGACCGCCCGGGCCCTTGACCGACCGGCTCCGGCCGCCCGGTGTCACACCGGGCGGCCGGAGCTCTGTGCGGCGCGCCGCCGCCGGGTCACTCGACGACGAGGTCCACCGGGATGTTGCCGCGGGTGGCGTTGGAGTACGGGCAGACCTGGTGGGCCTGCTCGACCAGCTTGCGGCCTGTGGCCTTGTCGATGCTGTCGGGCAGTTCCACACGGAGGGTGACGGCGAGCGCGAAGCCCTCGCCCTGCTTGCCGATGCCGACCTCGCCGGTGACCGCGGCATCGCTGACATCCACCTTCGCCTGCCGGCCGACCACCCCGAGGGCGCTGGCGAAGCAGGCCGCATAGCCCGCGGCGAAGAGCTGCTCGGGGTTGGTGCCCTGCCCGTTGCCGCCCATCTCCACCGGGAAGGCCAGCTGCAGATCGAGCTTGCCGTCGGAGCTGACGGCGCGGCCCTCGCGGCCGTGGGTGGCGGTGGCGACGGCGGTGTAGAGCGCGTCCATGGAAGACCATCCCTCTCAAGGAGACAGGAGTATCGGTTGCAGGCATAAGTAGAGCACACAATTAAATTGCGCACAATCAAATGGCGTCCGGCTACCCTGGCCCCATGACGACCGAGGTTCCGCCCAGCACGCCACCGGACGAGGAGTGGCTCCATCTGGACCGCCAGATCTGCTTCTCGCTGCACGCCGCCTCGCGCGCCTTCAACGGCGTCTACCGGGTGCTCCTCAAGGAGCTCGGGCTGACCTACCCGCAGTACCTGGTGATGCTGGTGCTCTGGGAACACGGCGAGACGCCCGTGAAGCGGCTCGGTGAGCATCTGCGGCTGGACTCCGGCACCCTGTCCCCGCTGCTCAAGCGGCTGGAGGCGGCCGGCCTGGTGCGCCGGGAGCGCAGCGTGCGCGACGAGCGGTCGGTCGAGGTGCGGCTCACCGAGGAGGGCACGGCACTGCGCGAGCGCGCGCTCCGGGTGCCGCAGCGGATCGCCTCGGCGACCGGCTTCACCCTCGAAGAGATCCGCACCCTCCGCACCCACCTCGACCGCCTCACCACAGCCCTCGACGCCGCGGCCCTGGAGGAAACCCCGGACTGCGGCTGACGGGGCCCCGGGCGCCGGCCGTCAGTCCCGGACGAGACAGAACGGGTGCCCTGCCGGATCCGCGAAGATGCGCCAACCCCGTTGTCCGTCACCCGCGTCGAGCAGCGCGGCGCCCCGGTCCAGGACGTCTTCCTGGGCCCGGTCCAGATCCTCGACCGCCAGGTCGAGATGGAACTGCTGCGGGCGAGCGGGGTCCGGCCACTGCGGCGGCCGGTGGTCCTCCACGCGCTGGAAGGCCAGCACGAGCCCACCGTCGGTGTGGAGCGTCGCCCAGTCGTCGCCGAGCGACCACCGGGGATCCGGCCGGTTCACCACGCCGCCGAGAAGCGACTGGTAGAACCGGGACAACTCGACGACATCGGGGCAGTCCAGCACCACGCACTGCAGTTGGGCAATCATGAGGCGCAGCGTCTCACGACGGCCTCATGGCCGCCGCCGAAAGCTCGCTCGTTCCGCACCGACGGTGTGCCACACCGGCCCGCCGGGGCGGTGAGCCCAGCTCGCCACGATCGCCGACGGCCCGACCACGGCAGACGGAGCCACCTGCGCCGCTTCGCCCTGACCGCACTCACACGAGTGGTGACCGATCCGCACGTCCCGGCTCCGGCTCCACCGTGGAGGAGACAGGTCACGAAGACCGGTCACGCACCGCGTCGTGTCGGCGGAGGACACGGACGATGCCGGGGAGGGCGGCGAAAGGCCGCAGGGCGGGTGCCTCAGCCGGCGGGGCCGACCAGGTCCTGGGTGCCGAGGACGGTCAGGAGGGCGAGGCGTTCGGCGTCCTCGGTGCCGGGTTCGGCCGTGTAGACCATGATCCTCAGATCGCTGCCCGCCACGGTGAGGATGTCGCAGTCCAGCGTGACCGGCCCGACCTGGGGATGGTCGATCGTCTTGCGCGAGGCCTCATGGCGGCCGACGGCGCCCGCGTCCCACAACTCGGCGAACCGCTCGCTGCCCTCGCGCAGTTCGGCGATCAGCCGTTGCAGCCGCCGGTCGGCCGGGTAGCTTTCGGCGGCCACGCGCAGGTCGGCGACGAGCGCGGCCTCGTGATCGCGCTGCCCCTGCGGAGTGCGCAGCACCCCGGGCCCCGGTCCGAGGAAGTGGCGCCAGGCACCGTTGCGCTCATGGCCGCGCCGGCCGGACGGGTCGCCCATCAGGGCCGCATAGGGCGCATTGGCCATCAGCAGGGTCCAGGACGCGTCGAAGACCGCCACCGGCGTCCCCGTCAGCCGGTCCAGCAGCCGCTGAACACTCGGAGTGATGTACGCCGGCACCGTCTCGGGGCCGGGCGGGGCGAGCCCGGCCAGCCGGAACAGGTGCGCGCGCTCCTCCTCCGACAGCCGCAGCGCCCGCGCCAGGGCCTCGACGACCTGGGCCGAGGGGTGGGTGGCACGGCCCTGCTCGAGCCGGGTGACATAGTCGACGGAGATCCCGGCCAGCATGGCCAGCTCCTCGCGCCGCAGCCCGGTCGCGCGCCGCTGCCCGCCGGACGGCAGCCCCGCCGCCTCGGGCGGGACCCGGTCGCGCCAGCGGCGCACCGCCTTGCCGAAGTCCGCCGTCGCCATGGCCACCAGTGTGCCGCGCCGGTCGCGCGGCTGCCTGGTACCGCTGGTCCCAGGAAGGCGGGACGCCTGGCTGCGCGGGCGGACGCGGCGGATCGTGGAGCCATGACGACAACACTGATCACCGGAGCGAACAAGGGTCTCGGCCAGGAGACCGCCCGCCGCCTGATCGCCGCGGGCCACACCGTCTACATCGGCAGCAGGGACGCGGACCGGGGCCGCCGTGCGGCCGAGCGGTTGGGCGAGGGGGCCCGCGCCGTACAGCTCGACGTCACCGACGACGCGTCCGTCGCGGCCGCGGTGAAGGTGATCGAGGGCGGCGGCGGCCTCGACGTACTGGTCAACAACGCCGGCATCGAGGCGCGCGGTCCGGACAACGAGGTGGCCGGCGCGGCGGACGTCACCGCCGACATGATGCGGGAGGTCTTCGAGACCAATGTGTTCGGCACGGTACGCGTCACCCATGCGTTCCTGCCGTTGCTGCGGCGGTCCACGTCGCCGGTCGTGGTCAACGTCAGCAGCGGGCTGGCCTCGCTCACACACCTGGCCGACCCGGGCCACCCCGCGGCCTTCTACCCGGGGGTCGCGTACCCGGCGTCGAAGACCGCGGTCAACATGATCACCGTGCAGTACGCGAAGGCGTTCCCGGCCATGCGGATCAACGCGGTGGAGCCCGGCTTCACCAAGACGGATCTCAACGGGAACACCGGGACCCAGACGGTCGAGGAGGGCGCCGAGATCATCGTCCGCATGGCACAGCTGGGCCCGGACGACCCCAGCGGAGGGTACTTCGACGCGGCGGGGCCCCTGCCCTGGTGAGCCTCCAGAACGCCGGCGGACATGCTCGACCGTGAGCGCCCGGAAGGAGGTTGACGCCGTCGGCGTACCGGCCCGTCATGCCGACGGCCACCGGGGCGGTACTAGGCCGCCCGCCAGATCGTCAGGTCGGCCAGGACGAAGCTGACCCCGCTCTTCGGCAGCGCGTCCGACTACACCTCAGCCGCATCCGCGTCGTTCATCGGCCGTCGTCCCCCTGATCCCCAGACCCCGTGATCCGATGCGTCGACCAACAATCAGCACCCTAAGGCGTGTTGCAGGTCCGTGATCACGCGACCCGAGGAAGGGAGCGGCCCCCGGGCAGCCTTCGATCACCACTGATAATGCTGCGGCGAGAGACGGCACAGACCTGGAGGAGCGCCGCGAGTGAGGGCTGCCGAGAAAACGAAGTCGCTGCTGGACCGCGTCGGTCTGGTGCTGATTTTTCTGACCCTGGGGGTGCTGTTCGCCGGCATCGGGGCGGGCGGAGCAGCACATTTCGCCGACGGCCTGAAGTACTCCACGCGCCTTTCAGGCACCCCGGGACTGCTCGAGATATCCGAATGCGTCACCTCGGACACCGGCAAACGGCGCCACACCGACTGCTTCGGGGACTTCCGGTCCGACGACCACCGCGTCAAGGGCGTGTACGTGTCCATCAGCCGTTCCTACAAGAAGGGAACGGTGCTTCCGGTCCAGTGGGACGAGCGCTACCACTGCTACGCGGTCGGTGTGGCCCCGACGGCCGGGCGGCTGGCCGCGATCTGCGCCTGCGCGCTGGCAGTCATGGCCGGACTGGCCCTCTTGTGCGGTTCGTTCGCCGTTGCGATGCCTCGGTCGGGCAGCCGGATCCGTGCCGCGTTGTGGTCACCGGGGCTCGCCCGGACGGTTGTCGGACTGTGCAAGGCGCTCGGGATCGGTATCGCCGTCTTCGGCGCGGTCGGCTTGGCCGCAGCGCTGGCCATGCCCTGACGGCCCACGGACCGTCCCCGCTCGGCGGCCCGGGGCGGCCGCGCCCCGGCCCGGCGGGCCCAGGCAGGTGCGAGAGCCCGAAATCCCTCGCAGCTGCCCGACCCGCCCGGTACCGTCGCGGAGTGTCCACGCGGAGAGCAGGTGTCGCCCATGGCATGCCGTATCAGTGAGCTTGTGCTCGACTGCCACGACCCCGAGGCACTGGCGCGGTTCTGGTGCGAGGTCCTGGACTTCGTCGTGCTCGATCGGGAGGAGGACGCCATCGAGATCGGGCCCCGCGAAGGGTTCGGCGGCCCGCAGCCGACGATCATCCTCAGCCGCACCGACGAGCCGAAGAGCGGAAAACTCCGGCTGCACATCGACGTCAACGCCACCGACCGCGATCAGGACGCCGAGCTCGAACGCCTCCTGGCGGCCGGGGCCGAACCCGTCGACATCGATCAGACCGGGGAGGAGTCCTGGCACGTCCTCGCCGACCCCGAGGGCAATGAGTTCTGCCTGCTCAAGGCCCGCCTCGCCCCGCTCTGACGGCCCCCTCCACCACACGGGCCCGCGGTGTGCGTCCCGCTTGTCACCTCGGGGCCGCCCGTTCCCATGTCGGTGTCCAGACGTCGGTGTCGGGGGAGTCCCTTCGCCCGGAGCCGAGGAAGTCGCGAAGGGCCGCGAGCGCGGGATGGGGGTTGTCGTCGCGCCAGATCAGAGACATCGGGTAGACCGGTGCCGGGTCACGGATCGGTATGCGCCGCAGGTCGTAGCTGTCCGGCCACAGATACCGGGAGCCTTCACCGACCAGGGTCGCCAGATCCGAGGAGTCGGCGATCTCGGCCAGCAACGCCTCGTTCCCGAAGACGGGTCCCACCACGTCGATGGTGATGCCGAAGGCGGTGGCGAGCTCGTCGTAGTAGACGGCCACCTCGCCGCGGGCGTCCAGGCCGGGCATCCAGACGCGGTGCCCGGCGAGTTGCCCCGGAGTGATGGCACGGGCGTTGGCGAGCGGATGGCGCGGTCCGACGAGCGCCTCGTGCGGCTCGTCGATCACTCGCGCGGTGCTGATCGCGTCCGGCAGGTGCTGCTGCGGGGGAACCGCGTGGAACGTGGCGTCGATCGTCCCGGCTTCGACGGCGGCGACGGCGCCGTCGACATCGGCGTCCAGGGTCACCACATCCAGTTCGATCCCGGGGTGCATGCGGTAGAAGTCCTGGAGCAGCCCCGCCGTCACGATCCGCCGGTTGACGACGTCGACGCGCAGCGCACGTCGGCCGGGACGGACCGACGCATCGGCCCGCGCCGCCACCCGGAGAAGTTCACGGGCGTGGGGCAGGAACGCCTGGCCGTCGATGGTGAGCCGGGCGCCGCGGGCGGTGCGGGTGAAAAGGCGCACATCCAGGTCTTTCTCCAGCGCGGCGATGCGCTTGGAGACGGCCTGCTGGGTGATCGACAGGTCGGCGGCCGCTTCCTGGAACTGGCCCGCGTCCGCGACCGCGACAAAGGTACGTACGGCTTCGAGGTCCACGTCGATCCACCTTAGAGAACAACGGATGGTTGTGCGTCGTCGGCAGGACAGTTGTTTGACCTGCTGTTGTGCCGCTCGCTTAGCTCTCGCTGGTCAACGTGGGTTTGTTCGGGTGAGAGATCAAGGGGGCGCCGCGCATGACGGGCCGGAGACCGTTGGGCCGGCAGTTCGGCTGGCTGTGGGCGGCATATGCCGTGAGCGCCTATGGGTCCGGGCTGGGGTTCGGGGCCTTGCCGCTGATCGCCGTACTGGCGTTGCACGCCGGCCCCGCCGAGGTGTCCGCGCTGTCCGCGATGGGGCCCGCGGTGGGCGCGCTGATCGCGGTGCCGCTCGCGCCATGGGTGGAGTTCCGGCGCAAACGCCCGGTCATGATCACGATGGACCTCACCCGGTTCGCGGTCATGGCGACGATCCCGGTCGCCTACGCCTTCGGCCGGCTCAGCTTCGTCCAGCTGCTGGTGGTCTCGGCCGTGGTCGCCGCGGCCAAGATCGCCTTCAACGCGGCGAGCGGTGCCTACCTCAAGGCCCTCGTTCCGCCGGACGACCTGCTCGTGGCCAATGCGCGGTTCGAGTCCACCAACTGGAGCTCCATCGCGGTCGGGCCACCGTTGGGCGGAGCGGCGATCGGCCTGTTCGGACCGGTCACCACCGTGCTGGCCGACGCGCTCAGCTATCTGCTCTCCGCACTGGGCATCACCGCGATCCGCGGCCGAGAAGAAGCACCGCAGCCAACCGGCAAGAGCCCGGTCCGGGCGGGCGCACTGCTCGACGGCTGGCGGCACATCATGGGGGATCCCGGTCTGCGGGCGCTCTACCTCAACAACATGCTCGTCTCCGGTCTGATCATGGCCACCGAGCCGCTGCTGGCCGTGCTCCTGCTGCGCCAACTCGGTTTCGCGCCCTGGCAGTACGGCCTCGCCTTCGCCGCCCCCTGTCTCGGCGGGCTCATCGGCTCCCGGCTGGCCCGCCGTGTCGTGGCCCGCTACGGCCGGCACACGGTCTTCCGGACCGTCGGCACCCTGCGGGCCGTCTGGCTGATAGGCCTGGCCTTCGTCCGTCCCGGCGTCGTCGGCCTCGTCACCGTGATGGCCGTCGAACTGGCGATCATCATCAACATGAGCCTGTACACACCGGTGCTCGCCACCTACCGGCTCGAACACACCCCCAAGCATCTTGTCGCCCGCACCCTGACGGCCTGGTCGATCGGCCAGCAGGCGTCCATCGCCGTCCTCACCGCGCTCGCCGGGCTGCTCGCCGACGTCACCAGCCCCCGCACCGCCCTCACGGCCGCGGGACTGCTCATCCTGACCACACCGTTCCTGCTTCCCCGACGCACCCACACGCCACAGCACGAGCCGGAACCGACGCCCTGCAACGGCCCCGCGGAACAACCGAACAGCGGTTCGCGCTAAGGGATTGATCTTGCCGAAGAGCGGAGAGCCGGATACTAAGGCTAGTTGATAAGGTAGCCTTAGTATGTGAACGACGATGACCTGGACCCCGACGAAGTCGCCTCGGCCCTGCTGGCCGGTATCAGCGCGCTGGTACGACGGGTGCGCCAAGTACCCGTCGAGGGCGGACTCACCATGCCCGAGCGGACCGCGCTGTCGCACCTGGATCGCTCAGGCCCCACCACCTCCTCGGCGTTGGCCCGCCAGGCGCAGATCACAGCGCAGGCCATGGGGGCGACACTCGGTGCGCTGCGGGCCCGTGGTCTGGTCGAACGCCACCCGGATCCGAACGACGGCAGACGCATGGTGCTGTCCGTGACCGACGCCGGTCTGCAGGCGCTGAAGGACAAGCGCAACGCGCGGGCCGAACTCATCGCCCGGTCCCTGACCGGCGGCGCATTCACCCCCGCTGAGCTGGAACAACTCGCATCGGCCGCGCCGCTGCTGGAGCGGCTGGCCCGGAACATCTGACCCCGGCGGAAACAGGGAAGCACCCCGATGACGGCTCCTCCCGAGACGCCCGCCCCGCGCCGCCCGGCGACCAGCAGATATCCACAGGAGAAACACCCATGGCGCTGACAACCATCGATCCCACGCCCGCGCTCGTCGTGATCGACCTGCAGAAGGGCATTGTCGCGGCCCACACCGACAGCCAGACGGCTGCCGCCGTCAAGCAGGCGACGCACCTGACGACCGAGTTCCGTCGGCACGGCCTGCCCGTGGTCCTGGTCAACGTCACCGGCCGCGCGCCGGGACGCACCGAGACCCAGCGCTTCGGGAGCATCGCCGCGCTGCCCTCCGGCTGGGCCGACCTCATCGATGAACTCGACGTCCGGCCGACCGACCACCTGATCACCAAACGACGGCGCAGCGCATTCCACGACACCGGGCTCGACACCCTCCTGCGGGACTCGGGCGTCACCCAGATCGTGCTCGCCGGAATCGCGACCAGCTCAGGCGTGGAGTCGACCGCACGCTCGGCCTCCGACTACGGCTACCACGTCGTCCTGGCCACCGACGCCATGAGCGACCCTGATGCCGATGCCCACCGCCACAGCACCGAACGCGTCTTCCCGAAACTCGGCGAGACCGCCACCGTCACTGACATCATCGACATGATCGAGGCAACACGATGACCCTGCTGGGCCGCATCCTGAAGAACCGCAGAGCAGGCGATACCCACACGGCGTGGAATCTGCCCCATCTGCAAAGTGCCGAGTCGCTGACCCTCACCAGCAGGCACTTCGGCGACGGGGACCCCCTTCCGCTGGAGCACTGCCTCAAGAACATCGGCGGCGACAACCTGTCCCCCCACCTGGCCTGGACCCCGCCGCCGGCCGGCACCGCCCAACTCCTCCTGGTCATGGAGGACATCGACGTCCCCATAGCCAAGCCCGCCGTTCACTGCGTCGCCCTGATCGACCCGGCAGCCCGAGAGCTGGTGCCCGGTGCCCTCGACGCACGGCAGCCGGCCGCCGGAGTTCAGGTGTTGCGCTCCAGCATCGGTCGCGGATACCACGGCCCCGGACCCATCAAAGGCCACGGGCCGCACCGCTACATCTTCCAGCTGTTCGCCCTCGCCACCCGCGTGGAAAGCACCCCCGGCACAGCGCAACCGAACCGGGTACGGCCCCGCGCCCTCCTGCCCGCCATCACCGCACCCGTCCTCGCCCGCGGCCGACTGACCGGCACCTTCGAACGCTGACCCCGGCCCCGGGCCCGCACCCATGCAGCGTGCCCAGGGCTGGAGACCCAGGCACCCAGGCCATCTCGGCTCATGCCTCGCGGCCGCCCTCATCATCCTCGTCCGGGTGGACGGTCGCCGGGTCACGCAGCGGGCGCGGGCGCGGGCGCCGAACCGTCAGGCGGGCTGGACGGTGACGGTGCAGAGGCGTTTGGTGGCCCGGGTCAGGGCTACGTACAAGTCCCTTTCCCCACCGGGGCGGGCCATGATGATCTCCCCGGGGTTCATGACGACGACCCCGTCGAATTCCAGACCGCGCGCTTCGGACGCCGGCACGACGCGTGCGTGGTGAGCTACGCCCTGGGCCGTCAGTTCGCTCACCCTGGTGTCCGCGCAGATCACTCCCAGAAGCTCACCCGGGTGCGCGGTGCTCTGGGCGCGGAGTTCCTGGACGACGGCGGTGACCAACCCGTCCGGGGGTGTGGTCGTGGTGCGAGGGCTCTCACCGCTTCGCAGCGACCGTGTGGGTTTCTGGTCCGGAGCGATCCGCGTGAGCAGGTCCCGGACGCTCTCCAGGATCGCCTGCGTGGTGCGGTAGCTGACGGTCAGGCTGTGCAGTTTGAACCTCGGTCCGAGGTGCGGGCTCAGTGCTTCCTTCCAGTCGCACGCTGTCGTGACCGGGCCTGCCTGGGCGAAGTCACCCACCAGCGTCATCGCCCTTGCCGGGCAGCGGCGTACGATCATCCGCCACTGCATGGCGGTCAGTTCCTGCGCCTCGTCGACGACGACGTGCCCGTACGTCCGCTCGGGAGGGCCGTCGACCAGGTTCGCCGCCTCGTCCAGCAACGGCACATCGGCATCGGTCCACGGGTCGTCAGGGCCGCGCAGCAGAAGGGACCGCTCCTGCGCGGTCAGGCGGGGCAGGCGCTCGGCGAGAGCGTCGGCGTCCGTCAGGAGCGCCTTCACGAGGTCACCGGGTACCAGCCGCGGCCACAACACCTCGACCGCTCGGTCGACACCGGCGTCGTCGAGGAGATCGGCTCGGATGGCGTCCAGGTCCAGCTCATGGACCGGGTCTGAGTCGGCCGCACCTTCGGCACGGCGCTGGTCGGCGCCCGTGAACCGGTCGAGGTTGATGCCCGTCATCCTTTCGGAATCGGCGTCGATCTGCTCCAGGAGGTCGCCCATGTCTCGTTGCATCGCATCGGTGATGGCGTCGACCAAGAGCTCTTTGAACACCTGGCGCGCGGAGTTGTGTCCCGGTACGGCGGTCACGGCGGCGTCGCGTGCCGTGGCGACTTCCTCGCGGGAGAGGTGAACCAGTTCCTGTCCGACCCGCACGGTGAAGTCACCGGCGGGGGCTTGGTGGACGCGCAGCAGGCCGGCCAAGGCGTCGGCGAGGTCGGAGCTGCCCTTCAGACGCGCCGTATCGAGCGGGCCCGCCGTGTCCGTGGACACTCCGGCCAGTTCCTGGCAGGTCGCCAGGACGACATCGTTCTCGCCGAGCGAGGGAAGGACCTGGGAGATGTAGTCGAGGAAGCGGGCGTTCGGGCCCACCACCAGGACACCCTCCTCCGCGGCGCGCGGGAACGCGTACAGGACGTAGGCCGCCCGGTGCAGGGCGACCACCGTCTTGCCCGTGCCGGGTCCGCCCTGCACCACGGTCACCCCGCGGTGGGCGGAACGGACGATCTCGTCCTGCTCGGCCTGCAGCGTCGCGACGGCCGCGTGCATCCTGCCCGTACGCCGTGCCGACAGAGCCTCGGTCAACGGGCCGTCCCCCACGACGTCCTCGTCGGTCGGGGCGGTCCCGTCCAGCAGTTCGTCGCTCACCGAGACGACCGTGCGCTCCTCGAGGCGCAGGTGCCGACGCCGCCGCAGGTCCATCGGGTGGACCGGTGTCGCCTCGTAGAAGGGCCGCGCCGCGTTCGCGCGCCAGTCCACGAGCAGAGGCAGGTCATCCTCCTCCGTATGCAGTCCGATCCGCCCGATGCGCAGAGCCGTGCCGTCCGTCCAGTCGATGCGCCCGAAGACCAGCCCCTTTTCGGCGCCCTCCAGCCGGCCGATTTCCTTGGCCAGACGCTCGGCGGCGATTTCTCTCTCGTATGCCTCACCGGCGCTGTCCGCCGGGGCCTTCAGCACACTCGCTCGATGCACTCGCGCCTCGGAAAGCCGCTCGGTGAGCAACTCATACAAGGAGGACACATAATCCTGCTCCGATTCAACCGCACGCACAGCGGGATCATTCATTTTCGACAACAGGGGGCTCCTTCGATTCGAGCCACACCATACGGTCAAAGTTCCATAAAGGTAAGTCTTGACTTACTTGTTGAAACTATGTCCCTACGACTGAATCCATGACGGCTGGCCGCCGTATTACGCATCATGCATTCCGCCGTTCCTATATCGCTAATTGCGCTCCCGATGCCCGCCTCCCCTATGGGCGGGCCAGCCCTTGGATGCCGGCGATATTTTCCCGCGCTCGGAAAGTGGGGGGAGATCCGCCGCGACGCCCGGCGACAGGCTTGTCCATGCCCGAACCATCGCCTGCGCGGCCCGGAGCATCCTGATGTGGACGTGACAGCGCCACCCTAGAAAGGTGGCTCCAGGGAGTACCCGTCTTCGCGGAGAAGGGCGGATTCGGGCTTCGATTCGGCGGCCCGCTGCTCAGCCACTGTGGGGTGGGCGGCGATAGCCTCGGCCGCCCTGCCTTGCCGGACCAGGACCTCGAACAGTTCCTCCCGTGCCTCGATCGTGCCGAGGTCCCGCAGTTCAGCGGCGGCGGCAGAGAGGTGGCCGGCGGTGCTGAGGAGGCCGGCCTTGACGATACGGGGGTCGGTCCAGGGGTCCGGGTGGGCTTCGGCCAAGGCGATCGCCTCGTCGGTGCGGCCGAGGCCGGCGAGGGCGAAGGCCCGCCACCAGTGCTGGAACTCTTCGTGACCATGGTGGGGCACGGTAAGGGGGTGCTCCAGGAGGCGGAGCAGTTCCTCAGGGCGGTCGAGGAGCGGGTAGACGAGTGGGGCCAGGAGGTTGGAGCAGTCGTACCAGCTGAAGCCGGGTTCGGCCACGGCGATCGCGTCGTCCAGACGGCCGTCCCGTAGCAAGGCCGAGGAGAGCCAGGCCCGGTACCCGACCCAGTCGTCAGCGGCGATGGCGTCACGCATCACAGTCTCGGCTTCATGGGCCCGGCCGTGGTCGCGAAGGGCGCCGGCGTAGATGTGCAGGACGGTGTGTGCGTCCTGTCCGGTGGCCAGCTCGCGTAGCTCGTCGAGCCGGTGGTGACGTGCCAGCAGTTCGGCATAGGCGGTGAGGGTGTTCAGGGTGAGGTAGGAATTCTCGACTATGTCCTGGCCGAGGATCCGGATCGCCTCGTCGGCGCGGCCTGCGCGCTCAAGCACCCGGGCCTGGAGTTCCTGCGCGTCCGAGCAGGAGTAGTCCCACCGGCCCTCGTCGCGGGCTCGCCGCGCGGCTTCGGCGTGCGGGGCGATCAACTCCAGCACCCGCTCGTCACGGTCCTGACCCTCTGTGATCTCCACCAGGACCGACCGGATCCACGACTCACCGATGTGCGGGACGAGCAGGTCGATGGCCTCGTCGACGCGCCCTGCCTTGGCGAGCAGCTCGGCGAAGTCGCGGTGTTCGGTCCTCGAGGTGCGGCCTGCTTCGTCGGGACGGACCAGATCCCGGGCCTCCTCCGTCCGGCCCGCCCGGAGCAGGATGTCGGCCTTCGCCCACAGGGCGGGCCGCCACCCGGTTATGACGAACGGCTCCATCACCTCCAGCGCCCGTCCGAACTCCCCCGCCCGGCACAGCTCCTCCACCGCGCTCTCCGCGCAGAACCACTCGCCGCGTTCCGCCGCTGCCCGGATCACCAGGTCCAGGTGACCGTGCTCCAGCAGGAGCCCCACCCTTCTCGGAGCAATGCCGCGATTGTTGCTCGCCTGCCAGACAAGATCGTCCATGTCCATGGCCGAAAGCGTAGAAGTAGCCACTGACATGCCGCCGAGGGGCGTTCGACCGGTCGGCTCGACTTACGCGGGGCAACAGCCCCCGTCACCCCGCCCCGGGCGGACGCATGACATTTGACGACAACTCATAGCCGCCTCCTCAACGAGAGCCCACCCGTACCGGGGCCCTACAAACGTTCGCCCGGGACGGCGAGATAGGCCTTCCGGAGTTGGCTGAGCACCGGGTGCTCCGTGGCCATCGGCACATCATCGACGGCGGACAGCGCCCGCACCCCGATCGTCGTGTTGGTGGCGAACGCGGCGTGCATACCCCGGGCTTCCGCGAGAGTCACGGGCATGGTGCGGTGCTCCCCGGACCGCTGGAGCAGCGCCATCGTCACGCCGGGCAGCACGTCGGCCTCCGGCCAGACGACGCCGTCCGCGTCGATGAAGCCCACATTCCATGTCGCGCCCTCCGACACACGGTCGTCCGGCCCGATGAACAGCGCATCGTCGTAGCCGTCCAGCAGCGCCGAACGCCGTGCGTGCAGAGCGCCGAAGAGGCCTGTGTGCTTGACCGCGGGCACATCCCGCTCGTAGCGGACGGACTTCACGCGCAGCGGCGGCATCGGCAGGCGGCCGGCCGGGCGCACGGTCACGAGGACGCCGGGGTGGTCCGCCCTGTCGGGGTGCCCCACCTCCACGGCCGGATCGAAGACGGTCACCCGCACGACGAACGAGCCCGTCAGATCACCGGCGGCCTGGCGCACGTACGCGCGGACCTGCTCCGGGTCCAGCTCCGCGCCCATCACCGTCCGGCAGTCCCTGACGAGGCGTTCAAGATGGAGGCCGAGGCCGCGCACGCGCTGATCGTCCACACGCATCGAGGTGAAGTGGCCGTAGTTCGTCAACGCCAGAGTCAGCAGGGCATCGGGGGTGACAGGTCGTCCGTTCAGCGTCGCCATGGGCATCAGGATGGCAGCAGCCGGCCATCGCGGAGCACGGCGAGGTGTCCCGCCGTGTCGATAGGTTTACTTCCATGAGATCACCCCAGGCAGATGTGCATCATTCGGCTTCGTCCTGGCGGCAGCCCTGTCCTCCGCCGGCCTCCGACGAGCGCAGCATGCTGGTCGAAAAGATCGCCAAGCGCATCCTGGCTCTCGGTGAGGGCCGCCTGCTCGTGGGAGTCGACGGTTTCACCGCCGCCGGGAAGACGAGCTTCGGGCATGAACTGGCCGAGTGGATCAGTGCTGCGGGGCGACCGGTGCTCCGGGCGACCCTGGACGACTTCAAGAAGCCCTGGCGGGACCGGCACCTCTATGACCGGGAATCCGGCGAGGGGTACTACCGCAACGCATACGACCTGTTCGTTGGACGACACACAAATGGCGGCCGGAACTACTGTTGGACCTGATCGAGCAGGCCGGACTGCGCCCGGTTGCCGAGCTTCGGCTGCCTGCGGACGAGCAAAGCGGGCCGGGCCTGGTAATCATGGCCAAACGCCCCGGCTGAGGGCCGGGCACCGGCGGCGGCACAGGGCGCCATACCGGGGTCCGTCACCTGGCGCCTACCGCTATTTTGTGAGTGCTTCCCACTGGTCCCGGGTCGGGCCGTCGTGTTTCGGTGTGAAGTCCGGGTGGGCGGTCAGCCAGGCGGTGATGTGCTGGTCCACCTCGTCGGTGCCGTAGGCCTCCTCGGCTGATCGCAGGAGATGGCGTACCTGGGCCCGGGCTCGCATGACGACGGGATCGTCGAAGGCGCAGGCGGCCCGGGCGGCAGCGCGTCGATCTGCGGGTGGTGCGCCTTCGGCGAGGCGTTGCCCGTCGGCTCGGTCGGCCTTGACCTGCGCGTCGAACCACGGGCGGAGGGCCTTTGTTGTCCACATGTGGTAGCCCATGGGGTCCGCGGCGATCTGGTCGACCTGGCCGGCGAGGTGCTGGGCGGCAAGCAGACAGAGGGCCGCGCCATGACCGAAGGTGGGATTGGTGTGGATGAGGCTGTCCCCGGCGTTGACCAGGCCGGTGACGAGGGGCCCGTCGTCGTCGGCGAGGGCGGTCCAGCGGTTGTCCAGGCCGGCCATCGCCAGCACGGCGGAGCGCGGTTCGGGGGCCAGGCCGAGCCAGGCGGCGGTCGCGGGGAAGCGGCGAGCGACGGCCTCGAACACGGCAGGGTCGGTGAGCGCGCCGCGGGTCGGGTCACCCGTGGAGAGCACCAGGCTCACGGCGAAGGTGCCGTTGTCGGAAGGGAAGACGCCGGCGAGCGCGAACGGCGCGGCCGAACCGGTCTTCACCCGCCCGGGATCGCGTGGACCGTCGGCGCGCAGGCGGTACCAGCGGCACACATAGGCGATCCCGGTGCGGTGGCTGTCGACCACGGGCGGGCGGCAGCCGGCCGCGGCCAGCCAGGCGGGCACCGGCGAGCGCCGACCCGATGCATCCACGACGAGGTCCGCCTGGTGCGTTTCCGAGCCCACCTGCACCCCGGTGACCCGGGCAGGACGGCCCTCCCGGAAGGTGAGGGCGCGCACCCGGCAGCCCTGCCGCACCTCGACGGTGGGTTCGCGCCGCACGGCCGCGGTCAGGGCGGCCTCCAGCACGATGCGGCGGGTGCGCAGGGTCACCAGGTCCTCATCGCCTGCCCTGTGCGGCGGGCGCTCATCGAACCAGTCGAACTCGTGGTACTCCCGTGCTCCCCGGGCCAGCAGGTCCGTGTAGACGTCGGGGGCCTCAGCGCGCAACACGGTGCGGACGGGCGCGAGCAGCGAGTGGGGCTGGACGGACTGCGGGACCCGGGGCCTGTCCCAGTGGAAGAAGTCCCGGTCCAGGTCCTCTCCGGCCCTCCGCGCGTCCTGTTCGAACAATGTGACCCTGTGGCCTCGTCGGCCGAGCATGAGCGCCGTCCCCAGCCCGCTGATACCCCCACCGATCACCGCAACCCGCGCCACCGATCTCCCCTTCGCGTCCTGTTGCGGAACGAGCCTAATGACTGACGATCTCCAGTCCGCAATCGGCGTTGTCGTCCGTGGTGGTGCGGGGGCGGCCCGGTCTCACCGCGGGCGAGCGAATCGGTCGAGGGCTCCGAGGACATGGGCGCGGGTCGTGTCGCTGGCCAGGTGGCCCGCGTCTCCGACGACGACCAGCTCCGCGTCGGGCCACGCCCGGGCGAGTTCCCACGCTGTGTCCAGCGGGCCTCCCATGTCGCGGCTGCCGTGGACCAGTACGCCGGGGATGCCGGTCAGACGGTGGGCGTCGCGGAGCAGGGCGCCTTCCTCCAGCCACGCGCCGTGGGAGAAGAAGTGGGAGCAGATCCGGACCAGGGCCAGTCGCGCGGTCGGAGGGCGGTCACCGAACGGATTGGAGTCGCCGTTCGTCTCACCGGACAGGACCGCGTCCTCCCAGGCGCACCAGTCGGCCGTGGCCTTCTCCCGTACCGCGGCGTCCGGGTGTTCCATGAGACGTGCGTAGGCCGCGACGACGTCACCGTCCCGCGGAGTGCCGGGGGCTCCCGCCAGGAAGCGCTCCCACTGCTCGGGGAAGAAGCGGCCCACGCCCCGGTAGAGCCAGTCGATCTCCGAGCGCCTGGTGGTGGTGACGGCGGCGATGACGATCTCCGACACCCGCTCCGGGTAGGTCTCGGCGTAGGCCAGGAGCAGCGTGGAACCCCATGAGCCGCCGTACAACAACCAGCGGTCGATGCCCAGATGCTCCCGCAGCCGCTCCATGTCGGCGATCAGATGCGGGGTGGTGTTGTGCCGCATGTCGGTCGCCGGGTCGCTCGCGTGAGGGGTGCTGCGGCCACAGCCGCGCTGGTCGAACAGGACGACCCGGTACCGGTCCGGGTCGAAGAACTGGCGCGCCCTGGGCCCGCACCCCGAGCCTGGACCGCCGTGCACGACGAGTGCGGGCTTGCCGTCCGGATTACCGCAGACCTCCCAGTACACGAGGTTGCCGTCGCCGACGTCGAGCATCCCCTTCTCGTACGGCTCGACCGGCGGATACAGCTCACCCATCTCCAGACCTCCCGACAACCGAATTCGCCGACACGGACAAGGACTTGTAGTAGACAGCATGGCCGAGCCGACACCGCCGATCCACCGGAAACCCGAGGCCTCGTCGCTCGCCGGAGCCCCGTTGTCAGTGCCGGGTGAAAGACTGCCTGGCATGATCGAACCGAACCCGAAAGCGGACCTCCTCCGTTACCTTCAGGAGGCCCGGAACGCCCTGCTGTGGAAGCTCGACGGACTCTCGGAGTACGACGTCCGCCGCCCGTTCACCCCCACGGGCACGAACCTGTTGGGGCTGGTCAAACATGTCGCCGGCGTGGAGCTGGGGTATTTCGGTGACACATTCGGACGGCCGTTCTTCGACAAGCAGCCGCCGCACTGGTGGTACACGGAGGACTCGGAACCCAACTCGGACATGTGGGCCACCGCGGACGAGTCGCGTGAGGAGATCGTCGAGCTGTACCACCAGGCGTGGGAACATTCCGACAGTACGATCGCGGCGCTGAGCCTTGACGCGATCGGTCACGTGCCGTGGTGGCCGGAGGACCGCCGCGAGGTGACGCTGCACCACATCCTGGTGCGCGTGACCTCCGACACTCAGAGGCACGCAGGCCACGCCGACATCGTGCGAGAACTCATCGACGGATCCGTCGGCCATACGCGGGGCAAGGACGACATGCCACCAGGGGATCAGGCATGGTGGGAGGGCCACCGGAGCCGACTGGAGCGCGTGGCACGAGAAGTCGGTAACGGCTGACGCGCCATGTCCGACCTCGACAGCCAGGTCCCCTACTGGGATGCCGCCGCGGCCACCAAGACGTTCACCCACCCGCTCCATCTGCCCTGGCTCGACAGGGCCGGCAGGCACGCCGCGATACTCGACTATGGATGCGGCTACGGCCGCATCATGAAGGAACTCGAGCAGCGCGGCTTCAGCGACCTCACGGGCGTCGACGCCTCACCGGCAATGATCAGCCGGGCACGCCGTCTGCACCCCGCCATGCGCTGTGCCGCCCTGGACGCACCACCTGCCACGCCCTACCCGGACGCAAGCTTCGACGCCGTTCTGCTCTTCGCCGTGCTGACCTGCATTCCCGGCGATGAAGCCCAACACCGGTTGATCGCCGAGCTGAACCGCGTCCTCAAGCCCGGTGGGATCCTCTACATCAGTGATCTTCTGCTGCAGGACGACGAACGCAACCGCAGCCGCTACGACCGCCATGCTGATCACTACGGCAGCTATGGCGTGTTCGAAACCGGTGACGGTGCGGTATGCCGCCATCACCCCCGCGAGTGGTTCTCCACCCTGCTCGCCGAGTTCCGGACCACCGACACCCGGACCATCACGGTGTCCACCATGAACGGTCACGAGTCGACGGGGATCCAGATCCTCGCCCGTAAGCTCATATCGGCATGAGCGCAGTGCGGCAGTGGGCTGCTCCTGCCTTCCGCGTACCGCCGGCGGGGACACCGGCTGGGGGTGTCCCCGCCCGACGCCCGGTCACTTCCAGGTCATGTTGATCTCACGCTCGAAACTGACGTACCCGGCGCGCCGGAAGGCGTTCGCCATCGGGACGTTGCCGAGATCCGTGGACGCACGGATGCGGGGGACGCCCTGCCGCGCGAGAACGCGGGTGCCCTCGGCGAGGATGTCGGCGATGTAGCCGTTGCCGCGGTGTGCGGGCAGCACCGCGATATAGGCGATGATCGGGTTGTAGCCGTTGTGGGCCGGGATGACGAATCCCACGGGCTCTCCCTGGGGCAGGGTCGCGATACGCCACCAGTCACGCGGGCTGGTGTAGCGCGCGAGTTCGTCCTCGTAGTGCCTGACGGCCGTCTCATGGGCGGACATCCTGGTCAGGTCGTCACGGCTGTGTGCGTCCAGGGTGCCGTCCAGTACCGAGGTCATCAGGGCCACGAGATCCTGGGCGTCATGGGCCGGCTGGAACACAAGGCGCTCGCCGGGCTCTGGAACCGGGGATTCCGGACGCCATTCCAGGCGTAGTCGCTCGACGAAGAGCTGGGCACCGGTCCGTTCCAGCACCGTCATGCGATCTTCGACGGCTCGTCTGACCGCCGCGTCCTCCCGCCAGTCCGGCGGGACGAAACGGCTGTACTCAGGTGGACGCGCCCCGTTCGGGAGGCCGGCAGCCATTGCGGTGTGCAGAAGCCGCACCCCTATGTCCAAGCGATCGGGTTCCGTGCTGCGGTCGTCGATGTCGACGACGTCGAGGATCTGCGGTGTGTCGCTGCCCGGCCGGCTCCACCAGGCTGCCCTGGCCAGCAGACGGTCACCGCGCAGGGCGACCCACATCCACTCCGGACGTCGGCGACCGTTGGCGAGGTCGTCCGCCAGTTCTTTGTTGAGGACGTAAGGGAGCCGGGAGAACAGGTCGAGTTCTTCGCGTCCGGCGATCGGACGCATGGTCAGTTCGTTCGTTTTCACGGTCGAGTCACGCTCCGGTGAAGGCGCCCGTCCGCTCCGGGGTCAGAGGCGGTCCGTACCTCGGGAGGACACAAGCGCGGTGATCATGGCGATCATGGGCTTATCCCTCCTCTCGCGTCCATGGCCCCTCAACCTTCGTGGCGGGGGTCCCGCAGTAACGTCTATCCAACCGCAGCCCTTGCCCGCAAACCCTTTTCGATCTCCCTGCTCCCGACAGCGCCGAGCACGCCCCAGGTCCGGGCCCGCGGAGCAGTGCCCGGTGCGTGCCCGGCTGTTCGGGCCCGCACCGGGCGGTGTGCGGTGGCGTCAGTTGGGGAGGGCGGCGAGCCAGTCGGTCAGCAGACGGTTGACTTCGGCGGGGCGTTCCTGCTGGATCCAGTGGCCGCAGCCGTCGAGGAGGTGGGAGGAGACAAGGCCCGGCAGTGTGACGGGGTAGGCCTCGATCGCGGCGGCCAGCCAGGTCGTGGAGGCGTCCTGGCCGCCGCCGATGAACAGGGACGGCTGGGTGATGGGGGCGTTGTCGAAGGCGACGAGGTCCTCCCAGTCGCGGTCCATGTTCCGATAGCGGTTGAGTGCCCCGGTCATGCCGGTGCGTTCGAACTCCCCGGCGTAGACGTCGAGGTCCCTTTCGCTGAGCCAGGCGGGCAGCCGGCCGGCGGGGAACCGGTCACGCAGCATCCCGCCCTTGCTGACGAAGTGCGGATCGGGCGCGCCGGGTGCGGGCATGGTGTCGGCGGAGAGGGCCGCGTAGAAGCCGGAGAGCCAGCCGCGGACGTCGGGTTCGATCTCGGCCTCGGCGCGGCCCGGCTCCTGGAAGTACGAGACGTAGATCTCCTCGTCCCCGCCCATGCCGGCGAAGATGTCGCTGGGGCGGGGGCCGCCGCGCGGGGCGTAGGGAACGCTCAGCAGTGCCACGGCCCGGAAGACCTCCGGCCTGAGCAGGGCGGAGTTCGCGGCGATGGTGGCGCCCCAGTCATGGCCGACGATCACCGCCGATTCCTCACCCAGGGCGTGCACCACGGCGACGTTGTCCTCCACCAGGGCGCGCATCCGGTACGCGTCCGTGGCGTCGGGCTTGGAGGAGCGCCCGTAACCACGGACGTCGATGGCGACCGCGCGGTATCCGGCCGCCGCGAGCACCGGCAGCTGGTGGCGCCAGGAGTACCAGGATTCCGGGAACCCGTGGACGAGCAGCACCAGCGGCCCGCTTCCCTGTTCCACGAGGTGGATCCGGCCTCCCGGCGTGGACACCAGCCGGTGTGTGATCTCCGTGGCGTGCTGCGACATGTCTCTGCTCCCAGGGTCGTCGGTCTGCCGGCCGCGCGGACGGCCCGCTTCTGCCGTTCTGCCGGTTCAACGCCGATCCTGCGGAAGAACCTGCCCGGGAGCCGAGTCCATTTGCTGATTCCGCAAGCCCGGCCTTCGGCACCGGCACCGGCACCGGCACCGGCACCGGCACCGGCACCGGCAGCTACGGCGACGGCGACGGCGACGGCCCCCCGCCTCGGCAGGGGGCCGTCGTCGATCCGTTCGCGGTCAGCGGCGGGTCCGTAACCAGATGATCACCAGGGTGACCGCGCCGCTGCCGAGGCTGTACGACGCTCCCCGGATCACCTGCCGGTGAACGGTCCGACCGTACTTTCGCGGCCATTCCCGCAGGTGGTGGGCCATACGGGAGAATGAGGTCTTCAGCTTGCCACTGTGCACTTGGCATCCTTCTCACAAGAGATACGTGGGCTGCTGTGGTGCAGGAGCCCCTTCCGGCGGCCGGCCTCGGAGACCTCAGCGGCGGGTGAAGTCGTGCAGCTGGTCGGCCAATCGGCGGTCGGGGCGCCGGACGATGATGCAGGAGCCGGTCTTGACGGTGGCCAGGCGGTCGACCTCCATCTCAAGGCCCCCGGTCGGGGCGCCGGCCAGGCTGGAGCCGTTCCTGCGGACATACAGCGCGACGGCTTCCAGGATGGCGAGGAAGGCCTCGTCGGGCGCCTCGGCACCGAGGACGTCGTGGGTGACCTCGTGCAGCCAGTGCTGGGCCTCGCGGGTCTCGCCCAGCCCCAGGTGGTGCAGATGGAGGCAGTACGCGGCGGCGCGGTGGCCGGCCCCGGCGGCGAGCTGCCACCAGAACTGGGCGCTTTCGCGGTGGTCGGTCAGATGGAGGAGGCAGGCGAAGACCAGGGCACCGTCGACGTCCAGATGGGGGTCGTCGGCGGGGGCGTCGGGTTCCTGGGCGAGGCGGTCGACGTGTTCGGCGGCGTCGGGCTTGTTCAGGATCCAACGGCACACCTCATATGACCCTCAAAAAACATTACTCTGCGATCTTTTTTGTAAGCGGAACGTGATCACCGAGTTGGGTCAGGAGTCGGGAAACGGGCCCTGAGCTGCAGCGGTGGAGACCGACGCGAAGGTTGTTTTTTCAAGAACCGTCGGACTCGTGGCACACATCACACGATGCCTGACCTTGCCCGGACATCTCGTGAGCGCAAGCCATCACGGACGGCCGGGAACGCGCGAACCCGATCCCCCGTCACCCCGGCGAGCGAAGCAAGGCGTTGAAGGGCTCGCCGGCCGCGCGGAACCGATGGTGCTCACCGCCGGGGCAGCGGGGACAGACGCAGGTCAGGTCTGCCGTCCGGGCCCGGGTGCACGGTGGCCCGGACCCGGTAGACCTGCTCCAGGAGGCGTGGGGTGAGAACCGTGGCGGGAGGGCCGGCCGCGACCACCCGGCCGGCGTCCAGGAGCACCAATCGGTCGCAGTAGCGGGCCGCCAGGTCGAGTTCATGGAGCGCCGCGACGACCGTGGCGTCGGTGCGCGAGAGCAACTCCATGAGGCCGAGCCGGTGGCTGATGTCCAGATGGTTGGTGGGTTCGTCGAGCAGCACCACGGGGGTCTGCTGGGCCAGCGCCCGGGCGATGTTCACCCGTTGCCGTTCGCCGCCGGACAGTCCGGCCCAGGACCGTTCGGCGAGCGCCGTCACCTCCATCGCCGCCATGGCCTGTCCGACCGCCCGGACGTCCTCGTCGGTGGTGGCCGAGCGTCCGCGGTGCGGGGCCCGGCCCAGCATGACGACCTCCGACACGGTCGTGTCGACGTCCGAGGCGGTCTCCTGGGCGACGAAGGCCAGCCGGCGGGCGACCTCACGCCTCTTCAGGGCCGCGACGTCGGATCCGTCCAGCAGGGCGTGCCCGGAGGTGGGGCGGCGCAGCCCGGCGAGCAGACGCAGCACGGTGGACTTGCCCGAGCCGTTCGGCCCGATCAGCCCGGTGAAGCACCCCGGCGGCACGTCGAAGGAGACGTCGTCGACGACCGTGCGGCCGCTTGCCGCCCACTCCAGCGAGCGCGCCGCGCACGCGATCCCCGGGCCCCTCACGGCGCGGCCGTTCGTCTGCGCAGCAACGCCGCGAAGGCCGGAACACCGATGAGCGCGGTGAGCACGCCGACCGGCATCTCCCCGGCACCGAAGGCGCTGCGCGCGGCCGTGTCCGCCCAGATCAGAAAGACCGCCCCGAGCAGTGCCGAGGACGGCAGCAGCACCCGGTGCGGCGCCCTGTTGAGCATCCGCGCCGCGTGCGGGACCAGCAGGCCGACGAACCCGATGGCGCCGCTGGCCGCGACGAGGGAGCCGGTGACGACGGCCGTCGTCCCGTACAGCACCAGCTCGGTGCGGGGCGGCGAGAAGCCCAGGGTCGAGGCGGTCTCCCGGCCGAAGGCGAGTGCGTCGAGACGGCGGGCGTACAGCAGACAGACCAGCAGGCCGGCCGCGGTGGTCGCGGTGCACACGCCCACCGAGGTCCAGTCGGCGGAGGCCAGCGAGCCGAGCAGCCAGAACGTCACCGCCCTGGTGCGTTCGGCGTCGCCGGAGCGGACGACGACAAGGCTGGTGAGCGCGCTGAACAGCTGGGAGGCGACGACACCCGACAGCACCACCTTGGTGGCGGAGCCGAGCGAGCGGCCCAGCAGGAGCAGGACGCAGCCGAAGGCCGCCATCGCGCCGGCGAAGGCCCCGGCGGGCAGGCCGAGGCCACCGAAGCCGAGCACCAGGACCAGTACGGCCCCGGTGGACGCGCCGGCCGACACCCCGAGGAGATAGGGGTCGGCCAGCGGATTGCGGGTCACGGCCTGCAGGACCGTGCCGCACACCGCGAGTCCCGCCCCCACCAGCGCGGCCAGCAGGACGCGCGGCAGCCGCAGGTTCCACACGATGCTGTCCCGCAGCGGAGGCAGCGCCTCCCAGGGCGCTCCGAGATGGGCGCCGATGCTGCGGGCCACGTCCAGCGGCGGTATGTCGGCGCTGCCCGTACCGACGGCGACGAGCATGGACAGCGGCAGCAGAGCACCGCAGCCGACGAGGACGAGCACGCCCCGCCGACGGCCTGCCCCGGTGACGGCAGTGGTCATCGGCGGGCGAACACCACATAGTCGTCGAGGTACTGCCAGACCGTTCCCGCCTCGGTGAAGCCCGCGGTGCGCAGGGCCGACAGATGGAAGTGGAGCGGCGCCGGCGGCTGCGGCGGACGGTCCGCGAACCGCTGCTCTCGTTCGGCGGCGAGCGGGGGCATGCCCGGCTGCGCCACCGCGAGTTCGTACCAGTCGTCCCAGGTGTCGGCACCGGCGGCGAACGTGGTGCGCTGCACCTCGGCGTCGTGCCGCTCGGACAGCGCGCCCAGGGTCTGGTGCTCGGGCCCGTAGCGCAGATGGTCGGCGTTGAGGAAGACCGCGCCCGGCGGCAGCAGGTCGGCCAGCGCGGTGTAGGCACGCAGCAGTTGGGTGGGGGAGAGCCAGTGCAGGGCGGTGGAGGAGACGACGGCGTCGAACCTCTCTCCGGCCAGCGGTTCGGCCCAGTCGGCGCGTACGAGGTCGGTGTCCACGACGGTCGCCCGGTCGCCGTGCTCCGCGAGCACCTCACCGGCTATGCGCAGCAGCACGGGGTCGTAGTCGACGGCCGTGACCCGCGCCCCGGGGAAGGCGCGCAGGACACGGTCGGCCAGGGAGCCGGGGCCGCAGGCGAGGTCCAGCACATGGAACGACTCGGGCAGGGCAAGGCGCAGTACGTCCAGCATCGACTGGAAGCGCAGCTCCCGGTGGGCGACGTAGGCGGATTGCTGGGCGTCCCAGCGCTCCAGGAGAACGCGCGGGGGCAGAGCGGTGGTGTCGGTCATGCAGATGTCCTTCGAACGGGTGGGGACGGGACGGGGGCGGTGTCAGCCGTAGAGGGCGGCCAGTCCCTTGCTGACCTCCTCCGCCAGGCTGACGCTGCGGATGGAGGGGTCCATGGCCGAACCGGGCACCACGATGAAGCGGTTGTGGCGCACGGCGTCGAGCTGCGAGGTGACGGGATGGGAGCGCAGGAACCGCTTCTTCGCCTCGGCGCTGTCCCCGTCCCCTCCGCGGGTCAGATCCGCCAGCACGATGACGTCCGGGTCACGCTCGGCGATCTTCTCCCAGTTGCCCGCCGGCCACTTCTGATGGATGTCGTCGAAGGCGTTGTCCACCCCCACCAGTTCGCTGACCGTCGAGGGCAGCCCGCCGTGCCCGGCGATATAGGGCGTGGTGGTGCCGGAGTAGTACCACATCACCTTCGCACCGGTGTTCTTCGGCGCCTCGCGCACCGCCCGGTCGAGCCGGACGCGCAGATCCTTGACCGTCCTCTCCCCGCGCTTCTCGACGCCGAAGATGGTGGCGATGTCCTCGATCTCGTCGAAGACGGCGTCGAAACGCACCTCGCCGGGCGTCAGTTCGGGTTTCTCGCAGTCATGGGCGGAGAGGTAGGCCGGCACACCGAGCTTCTTCCAGCCGGCGCGGGGGCCCGCCGCCTCGTCGGCGTATGCCGAGGAGAGCGTGGAGTACAGGAAGTCCGGCTCCTCGGCGAGGACGGCCTCATGGCTGGGGTACTGCTTGGCGAGCACCGGAACCTTCCGGTACTCCGCGGCCAGTGAGGGGAGCACGGGATCCGTCTGGTAGGAGGTGCCGGCCATCCGGTCGGCCAGCCCCAGGCTGAGCATGATCTCCGTGGCGTTCTGCTCCAGGGAGACGGCTCGCTCAGGGGGAGCGGGCACCCTCGTGCTGAGACCGCAGCTGGTCGTGACCGTGCCGGAGGGCCGTGCCGCGTCCGGGGTCCCCGGGGAGGCCGTGTTGCTCGCACCGCAGGCGGCGAGTCCGGGGAGCAGCAGGCAGGCGCCGAGCAACCCCTTAATGCGAATGGTTTTCATATTCGAGAAAGATAGCCGCGGCGGCGAGCGTGGCCGGACCGCTCCGGCGGTCCGTCCCCGCAGGTGTCATGGTGTGCGGCATTCCCTGGCTCCCCGTCAGTCGCCCTCCCTCGCAATGGCGTTGATGGAGCGACGCCCCCGTGGCCGGAGCGTGTGCGGCCGGGCCGGCCAGCCGGGATGTGCGCAACGTCACTCGACCTCGGCATGCTTCGGAGGGGTCGGGGGAGGGGTTGGGGTCACCGAACCGGGGTCGCCGACAGTCTTGACGAGTACACGACGGCGACGAAGAATGGCACACCGTTCGTGACAACGTTGTCCGACCCTCCAGGAGGCCATTCCGTCATGAACCGCTCCCGACAGCTTCGTGCCGCGGGGACGATGGTGGCTGCGGCCCTGCTGATGTTCGCCGCGCTCGTCTCTCCCGCGCCCCCGGCAGCCGCCCAGCAGGGTGACCTCGTCGATCTGGTCAATCCGTTCATCGGGACGGAGAACGAGGGCAACACCTTCCCCGGCGCGGCCGTGCCCTTCGGCATGGTGCAGCTCTCGCCGGACACCGGCCACAACACCGGCTACGACTATGCCCAGGACCACATCCGCGGCTTCTCCCTGGTACACCTCTCCGGCGTTGGCTGCGGGCTCGGCGGTGACCTGCCGGTGCTGCCGACCGTCGGTGACGTCACGGAGACGGACTACGCGAAGTACGCGGCCTCCTTCCGCCACGACGACGAGCAGGCGAGCCCCGGCTACTACCGGGTCGGCCTGTCCTCCGGGATCACGGCCGAGCTGACGGCGAGCACCCGCACCGGGGTGCAGCGCTACACCTTCCCGGCCACCGACAAGGCCAACGTCCTGCTGAACGCGGGCCAGGCACTGCACCAGACGCTCTCCACGAAGGTGGAGATCCTGGACAGCCGCACCGTACGCACCGCCATCACCGGCCAGGGCTTCTGCCAGGACACCCGGCCCTACACCGTCTACACGCTCACCCGTTTCGACCGGCCCTTCACCGCGTACGGCACCTGGGACGGCACCAAGGTCACCGCCGGTTCCACGGCCGGCCCCGGCGGCGCCTACCTCCGCTTCGACACCACCAGGAAGCGCACGGTCGAGGCGACGACCGCGCTGTCCTACGTCGACGCCTCCGGTGCGGCGGGCAACCTGCGCGCCGAGGGCGGCCGTTCCTTCGACGTCGTGCGACAGGCGGCGCGGCGGGCCTGGGAGGACCGGCTCGGCGACATACGCGTCCAGGGCGGCGACGCCACCGTACGCCGCACCTTCTACTCGGCGCTGTACCGCTCGTTCCTGGCGCCCAACGTGGGCAGCGACACCGACGGCCGCTACACCGGATGGGACCAGCGCGTCCACCGCACCCAGGGCTTCACGTACTACCAGAACTGGTCGCTGTGGGACACCTACCGCACCCAGGCCCAGTTCCTGGCGCTGCTCGCGCCCGGTGAGGCCCGGGACATGGCCATCTCGGTGATCCGGGTCGCCGAGGAGAGCGGCTGGCTGCCCAAGTGGGGCTACGGCACCGTCGAGACCAACATCATGACCGGCGACCCCGTCACCCCCTACCTGACCAACGCCTACCAGCAGGGCCTGCTCAAGGGGTACGAGGAGCGGGCGTACCAGGCACTGAAGAAGAACGCCGACGGCGTGCCGCCCGCCGGTTCCCCCGCCGTGGGCCGCGAGGCGAACCAGGAGTACCTCCACAACGGCTTCGCCCCCTACCTCGCGAACCGGCCGCACGCGAAGCCCGGTGACTCGGACTACGACCACGGGGCCTCGGCGACCCTGGAGTACGCCCTGTCGGACGCGATGCTCGCCCAGATGGCCCGCTCGCTCGGCCACCGGGCGGACGCCGACCGGTACGCCGCCCGCTCCCGCAACTACCGCAATGTCTTCGACCCCTCGACCGGCTTCTTCCGCGCCCGCGACGCCTCCGGCGCCTTCACCGGACCGGCCGACCCGGCGCAGAGTGTCGGCTTCCACGAGGGCACCTCCTGGCAGTACCAGTGGCTCGTGCCGCAGGACCTGCCCGGCATGACCGACCTCATCGGAGGCAGGCAGGCCGCCAACGACCGCCTCGACGCCTTCTTCGCCTACGACCAGCTTCTGAAGGACCCGGTGAAGACCACCCGCGAGGTGTGGGTCAACGGCGCCTACGACTACTACAACGCCGACAAGTACAACCCGCAGAACGAACCCGACCTCATCGCCCCGTACACCTATCTCTCCACGGGGCAGCCCTGGAAGACCACCGACGTGGTGCACGCCGCGCTCACCCTGTTCACCGACGAGCCGACCGGAATGACCGGCAACGACGACCTGGGCACCATGTCCGCCTGGAACGTGCTGTCCGCCATCGGACTGTTCCCGGTGCAGCCCGGCTACCCCACCTGGGGCCTGACCACGCCCGTCTTCGACCGTGTCGACCTGCGGCTGGACCGCCGCTACCACCCGGGCGGACACCTCACGATCAATGCTCCGGGAACCTCCGACTCCAACCGCTACATCCAGAAGGTCCGCACCGACGCATCGCCCTACGACCGGACCTATCTGACCACCGGCGCACTGCGCGGACTGCGCTCGATCGACTACACGGTCGGTCCCCGGCCCTCGACCTGGGGCACCTCTACACAGGCCGCACCGCCCGCCCTGAAGTGACGACGCCTCACCGACCGTAGGCGCACGCCCCGGCCGATCAGCCGCGGGCGATCCGCCTGGACCCCGGTGCGCACGCCCCGGCCACGACCGATCACCGGTCCCTGGCCGGGGCACCTGCCGGTCCCCGGGCGGCGCTCCGGCGGGCGGGACCGCTCGGGGCGCAGCCCCCGGAGACCATGCCGGAGGGGCCGCGGACGCCGCCGCGGACGCCGTCAGCCTTCCTCCGCACCGCCCGTACGGTCGCTCCTGTGCCGGGGGAGGCGGTGCGCCGTGACCGGCCGGCCGCCGATGAGATGCTCCGACAGGATCGTGACGGCAGCCGCCGCGTCCACCCGCCCGTACCAGACGTCGTCGGGCTGCACACTGACCACCGGCGCCTGGTTGCAGGGGAACTGGCACCCCGTCTGCGTCACCAGGACGTCGTCGTCGCCCAGCCCGTGCTCCGTCAGCCGCCGCACGAGCGCGGCCAGGGTCTCGTCCGCGCCCTTGGCCGTACAGCGCGGCCCGCGGCACACCAGGACCTGGTGCCGGTGGCCGGGGACCTCGTTCCAGGCCGCGGAGGTCAGGCCGGGCTCCGCACCGGTGATCGGCTTGACCTCCGCCGCCACGGTCACGGCGTCCGCGGCGGCGGCGAGCCGGGTGGCGACGAGCAGAGCGGGGCGGTGGCCGACGCGCTCCCGCCACCAGTGCGCCGCGATCCGCCGCAGCCATGAGTGGCCCGGACCCGAGGCTCCCAGACGGATCCCGATCAGTACGACGGTCTCCGTCCCCGCGTCGGCCAGCCTGGTCAGCTCGGCCGACAGGGACGGGTCGCCCTGCTGCAGGAACGCCGTTGTGGCGCCCAGGGGTGCGGCCGCCCCGAGCAGCTCGGCCCTGCGGTCGGCCTCCGTGAGGGACATGCCGACCAGGACCGTGGCCCGGTCCCGGTCGGGCGCCGCGGGGGCGTTCGTACGGTCACGGCTCATGACGCGGCCCTTCGGGAAGCAGTCCGTTCCACCGGATGTGCGGTCTGTCGTGCCGGGGATGCCGCTCCACGGTCGCGTCGACCCGGTAGACACGCGCGATCGTCTCCGAGGTGAGCACCTCGCGCGCGGGCCCATGGGCGACCAGGCGGCCGTCGAACAGCACGGCGATCTCGTCGCAGTACGCCGCGGCCAGTTCGAGGTCGTGCAGGGCCGCGACGGTGGTGATGCCGAGTCCGCGCACGGTTTCCAGGAAGCCGATCTGATGGCGCAGGTCCAGGTGGTTGGTGGGCTCGTCCAGCAGAAGCACCCCGGGTTCCTGCGCCAGGGCCCGCGCGAGCTGGACCCGCTGGCGCTCCCCGCCGGACAGGGACGCCCAGGTCCTGTCGAGCAGCCCGCCGACGGCGACAGTGGTGACGGCGTCGCCGATCACGGACCGCTCGCGGTCGGCGGCGGAGCCCGCGGGGACGGGCCAGCGGCCGCGGTGCGGAGTGCGCCCCAGCTCGATGACCTGACGGGCCGTCAGCGGCAGTGTGGTGTCGGCCTGCTGCTCCATGAACGCCACCCGGCGCGCCCGTCGGCGGGCCGAGAGGGCGTACAGATCACCGCCGTCGAGGAGGACCCGGCCCGTCTGCGGCCGGCGCAGACCGGCGAGGGCCCGCAGCAGCGTCGTCTTGCCGGCACCGTTCGGCCCGAGCAGTCCCGTCGTCCTGCCGGGGGCGAAGCCCAGCCGCACATCCGTCAGCAAGGTGGCGTCGTCGATCCGCACGCCGACGTCCTCGGCCCGCAGCACCACCGGGTCCCTGCCGGTCATGACCGGCCCCCCGCGGTGGACCCGTTGCGTCCCTGGAGCCACAGCAGCCATGCGAAGAACGGCGCGCCCAGTCCGGCGGTGACGATGCCGACCGGTATCTCCCGGTCGCTGAGCACCGAACGCGCCACGATGTCACTGCCCACCAGCAGCGACGCGCCGAGCAGCGCCGACATCGGCAGCAGCAGGGCATGGCGCGGGCCGCAGACCAGGCGGACGACATGCGGTACGACCAGGCCGACGAATCCGATGACCCCGGTGTGGGCGACCAGACACGCGGTCACCAGCGCGGCCGTGGCGATCAGGGCCCAGCGGACACGTTCGACAGGGACGCCGAAGGAGCGGGCCGCGGTCTCACCGAACGCGAACGCGTCCAGGTCCCGGGCGGCCGTGACCATGACCAGCGTGCCGAGGACGGCCACCGCGGTCAGGAAGAGCGCCGTGTGCCACCGCACGCCGGCCACCGAGCCCAGCGTCCACTCCATGACGCCCCGCGCGGCATCGCGGTCGCCGAGGACCAGCACCACGAACGAGGTGTACGCGGCGCACATCTGCCCCACCGCGATACCGGCCAGCACGGTCCGAGCGGCCGGCAGGGACCAGGTGCGCGCACCGGCCAGGGTCAGCACGACGACCACCGCGAGCAGGGCGCCCACGAAGGCGGCCGCCGAGAGCGCGCCGGTGGCCGCGGCGCCGGTGGCTCCGACGCCGAGGACGATCACGGTGACCGCGCCGACGGCCGCCCCGTCGGAGATTCCGAGCAGATAGGGGTCTGCCAGATCGTTCCCCGTCAGGGTCTGCAGCACCGCGCCGCACATCGCGAGGCCCGCGCCCGTCGCCGCGGCCCCCAGGACCCGGGGCAGCCGCAGCTGCCAGACGATCTGGTCGTCCAGCAGCGTGACCGGGGCGCTGCCGAGGCCGAGCCGGCGCAGGACTACGTCGGCCACCACGCCCGGCGGCTCATGGACGGATCCCACGGCGAGGCCGGCCAGGGCGACGGCCGGCAGCAGGACCGCAGCGACGGCCAGGGCCACCGCCGCACGACTCGGGCCTGCCGGCCGTGCGGCGATGCGGTCGGCCGCGGTCATGAACGCGGGTGCACCTTGCTGAGACCGGCCGAGAGCCGGGCGGCGCCGTCGGCGAGCAGTACACCGGGTGTCGTCTCGGAGAACGGCACGACCACGAAGGCATGGTGCCGGACAGCCGTGAGCTTGCTCAGCACAGGATCGTGCTCCAGATAGTCGATCTTGGACTGTGCGGTGTCCCGGTCGGCGTCCGCGAGCACGATGACGTCCGGGTCCGCGGCGATCACCTTCTCCCAGCTCGCGTGCTGCCAGCCACCGGGCAGCGCGCCGAAGACGTTGCGGGCGCCTACGGCGTCGAGCAGCAGCTGGGGGCCGCCGTGGCCGGCACCGACGTAGGGGGTCTTGGTGTCCGAGTCGTACCAGAACACCTTCAGGCCCTTGCCCGCCGCCGTGGCCTCGAGCGCGGAGAGCTGCCGCTTCTGCTCCTTCTGGAGGGCGGCCGCACGCGGCGCGACACCGAAGACCTCGGCGACGTCGGCCAGTTCGTCCCACACCGTCTGGAAGGACGGCGGCGGCGCCTGCTTGCCGCCGGGGCAGCCGAGCCTCGACAGATACGACGCGATGCCCTCGGTTCTCAGCTCCGCCTGAGTGCCCGCCACCTTGTCGGTGAACGCGCTGGAGTAGGAGGCGTAGAGGAAGTCCGGGTGCGCCGCCAGGAGCTTTTCCTTGCTCGGGTACTCCTTGGCCAGCACCGGGACGCTGTCGTAGGCCGCCTTCCACTTCGCCGGGATAGCGTCGTCCAGGTAGGCCGTTCCGGCCATCCGGGACTCCAGGCCGAGTGCCAGGGCCACTTCGGTGGCGCCCTGGTTCAGGGTGACCAGCCGGTTGGGGGGTGCCGCGACGGTCGTGGTGACGCCGCAGCTGCTCACGCTCACCGGCGCGGGCCGGCCGCTCCCGGACGTGGCGGCGGACTCGTCGGCCGCGGGTGCGCCCGTGCAGGCGCCGAGCGCACCGACGAGCAGGAGCGCCGCGGCGGCGAGACCGGAGCGCGCCGAACGCACCGGACGCGTGGGACGCGTGGGACGTATGGACCGTCGAGATCGAAACGGACGCAGGGGACCGCTGGGCACGTGTTCTCCAAAACCCTCGTGGAACATGTCGCGCCGTGACCGGTCTCCTGGCTTCTGCATCGACATTCCACGGCCGGCCTTCCCGGACGGCTCGTTCCCGATCCACCCAGTGGCCCCGACCGCTCCGTGGAGCGGTCGGCGAGGGCCGCGGAACTCCGCAGCTACAGTGGCGAGGGCCGCACCGGCTTTCGACCGGTTTCCCGTACACCACGGCGGCGACACGCTATCAGCCCCGTGCTGCGGCCACCGGATCAGGCGGCCTCCTCCAGGTCGGCCTCGCGCCGCACGGGACGCTCCGGCACCGTCCGGCTCCGGCCCGGCAGCAGCAACAGCCCCATTCCCAGGACGAGACCCAGCGAGGGCAGCACCGGGAAGCGACCCTCGTACGCGAATCCCTGCACGGCGAAGCGGGACAGGGCGGCGACGTTCACGGCGAGGCCGAGCCACAGCGGCCAGGAGCGGCGCAGACCGGCATCCGGGCGGGTCCGTTCGTACAGCGTGGCCAGCTTCCGCTCCAGCGGTCGCAGCGCCGCCGCGAGACCGGCGAGCACAAGCCCGAGCACCAGCAGCCACGGCACCCGCAGCGCCCACCACCCGGCGGACCCGAAGACGGGCTCGGGCGCGAGGTCGGTCAGGTAGAACGCGGCGGCCACGACCAGCACCGGCAGCATGTGCCACAGATACAGCGTCAGGCTCGCACCGCCGACCGGCCGCACCAGACGCCACACCCACGCGCGGTCCAGAAGCCTCCGCACGGCTGGCGCGACCAGCAGACACACGCCGGTCTGGGCCACCACCCACGCCAGCATCGCCAGCGACGGCGGGTCGGTGTTGCTGGGCGTCTGCCCCGTCACAAGGATCAGACTGACCGGGAACGGCCCGAGACCGACCAGCGCCGCGAACGCCGCCCCACCGCCCACCGCCATCGCGGCCGGCACCCGCCGACGACGCGTCAGCAGACCGTCCCGCCAGCAGAAGCCCAACTGATAGGCCACGCCCCACACCAGGACGTAGTTGACCAGACCGGCAAACGGCGCGTGCACCGTCACCACCAGCACCCCGACGGCCGCGGCCCCCATGCCCATGACCACGGCGGCGCGCAGCCCCCAGCGCCGATGTGCCGCATACAGCGGCGGCGTCAGGGCACTGAGCAGCAGGTACACCGGAAGGAACCAGAACTGCATGCCCATCGCCCAGCCCACGAGCGCAAGCGTGCCCGCATCCACACCGACCGCCGCACAGATCCCGACGGCGAGCAGCACAAGACCGCTGTAGGCGCCCGCCGGAAGCAGCAGCCGCAACGACCGCCGTCCCACCCAGCCGGCCGCGGAACCACCCGCCGCGCGCGCCCGCGACCAGGAGCCCCCCGCGGCGTGACCGCCGGCCAGGAAGAACAGCGGCATGATCTGAAAGCCCAGAGTCAGCCACTGCGTCCAAGGGACCGTCGCCAACAACTCGGGCGCGGTGATCCGTCCGTCGCTCTCCCGGACCAGGCCGGTGATCAGCCAGTGGCCGAGCACCACCAGGACGATCGCCCACGCACGCAAGAAGTCGACATAACGGTCTCTGCCCATGCTCGTCATGCTGCCGCACACCCGGGCGGCAGCATGACGAGAACTCCGCACCGCAACCAATCCGTGCCCGCCACGACACCCGGAGGGGTGGCCGACGGCTGTTCGCCGACGACGCCAAGTCCCCTGCCCACGACGGGAATCCACGGGGGGGCGCTCGACGCTTTCTCCCTCGAACCCTGAAGCGGTGAGCCATGGCCGCCTGACAAAGTAATTCCGTCCGCTACGACAGGTACCGAGGAGCTTCCCCCATGACCGCCCGTTTCAAGGACAAGGTCGTCGTCGTCACCGGCGCGGGATCCGGCATCGGCCGGGCCGGCGCCAGGGCTTTCGCCCGTGAGGGCGCCACCGTGGTCGCCGCCGGCGCCCGGCTCGAGTCCATCGAGGAGACCGTGCGACTCGTCGACGAGGAGGACGGCGGCACCGCCGAAGCGGTCGTCGCCGACGTCACCCGGCCCGAGGACATGGAGCGTCTGGTCCGCACCACGGTGGAGCGCCACGGCGGCCTGCATATCGCGCACAACAACGCCGGCGTCTTCGGCAAACCCACCCCGGTCGGCGATCTGGACCTGGCGGTGTGGCACTCCGTGCTGGACGTCAATCTGAACGGTGTCCTGCACAGCATGCAGCAGGAGATCGCCCATATGCGGGCCAACGGCGGCGGCGTCATCGTCAACACCGCGTCCAACATCGGCTATCACGGCCGCCGCCCCGGCATGGCCGCCTACGCCGCCTCCAAGGCCGCCGTGAGCACCCTCACCCGGGTCGCCGCCCTGGACCACATCAAGGACAACGTACGTATCAACGCGGTGAGCCCCGGCGCCACCGACACCGGCATGTCGCTGCGCCCCGGGGAGACCGACACCGACCGCGCGGCCCGACTGGCCACGACAGTGCCGATCGCCCGCGTCGCCACCACCGACGAGATCGTGGCCGCGGTGCTCTGGCTCGCCTCCGACGAGTCCAGCTTCGTCGTCGGCCACGACCTCGTCGTCGACGGCGGCGTCACCAGCTGATCCCGCCACGGCCACGATCGGGACCGACCCTTTGTCCCACCACCTGATCACAGCTTCGGTCAGAGCATCAGCAGCAGCCGTGTGTTCGGTACGAGCTTCCGGTTCACGCTGGTGCTCTGCACGAAGATCGTGAAGTCGTCGTTGTGGTCCGGCTTGACGCGGATCTCCACGTCCGGCAGGCCGAGCATGGCTCGGGCCTCGGGCCCCGTGTACACCCGGTCCGACTTCTTCTCCAGCACCGCGATCTGCTTCCGCGCCTGGATCTTCTCCGACTTGCTCAGCTGGTAGAACGCACCACCGGTACGGTAGGTGTGCCCGCACTCGATGACCCAGTCCCGTATCGCCGCGTCGCGAGCCACCGGGATCAGCTGGTACGCCGACGGATTCACCGGGGTGAGGCCGGCCGCCTTGATGGTGTCCTTGTTGACCGTGTCCGCACCCGTGGAGAACACCGCCCGCGAGCCCCGGATGCCCTGTGTGCGGCCCACCATGAAATTCTCGGTGGCCTGCCGGATGACCTGCCCGGCCTCCTCCAGACCCCGTGTGCTCGTGGCGTCCCAGATGGCGATGTTGTCCCTCGGGAAACCGCACTGCATGGCCTCGCGCTTGCCCATCTGGTCCGGCACCAGGACGGCCAGCGTCCAGTTGTCCTGCTGAGTCTCGATCATCTCGGCCACGGCCTTGACCAGGCCGCGTTGATCCCTGGTAGGGGCATCCGGGGAGCGATGACTCGCGTTCTCCTGCCCGTCGGTGAGCACGAACGTCAAAAAGCTGTGGTCGCCGTACAGTTGAGCCGTCTGCGCCAGCTCCCGCTGCGACTTCAGCGCGGCCGCCAGCAGAGCCGTCATTCCACCGACCCGGTACAGCTGCTTCAGCGACGGCATCCGCAGCACGTCCTTGTCGTAGATGACGCACTCCACCGTGTCCGCGAAGACGTACACCGTGACGCGGGTCTCCTGGTCCAGCTCCCTGGACCGGCGGGCAAGGTAGGCGATCTGCTGGTCGGCGACTTCGACGACCTTGCGGCTCAGATGCGACATGGACGAACTGGCGTCCAGCACAAGAGCGACGTGATTGATGTAGTTCTGGTATCCGGACATGACAGCGCCCCCTCTTTCCGACTCGATGCTTCTACCGTCTCACCCACCACTGACAATCGATCAGGACCGCTCCCCACTCACGATCGACGAGCGTCGCGGAGTAGAGGAGGGCGATCCCCTGTACTTCGACTACGTCCTGATCACCACAGGGCCTGTCCGCTGACCTGAGCTCGGCGGTGCTTCAGGCCGGAGGGCGGCGGGTAGATGCCGGCACGGGTGCCGCCGAGGACCGGGGGCGGGCCGGGCACGGTGGACGAAGGGGGAGCTCATGTCCGACGAGCTGGTGCGGTTCGAGCTGGGGGAGGGCTCGGCCGGGGTCTATGTGGAACTGGCGGAGGACGACTCCGGGGTGGAACGGGTACGGCGGCGCAGCGGCGCGCGGTCGGACGCGGTGGACGGGTTCGAGAACGGCCTGGACCAGATCCGTGACGTGGCGGCCCGCACACTGCGGCGGATCACCTCGATGCCGGCCGCACCGTCGACGGTGGAGCTGGAGTTCGGGGTGAAGTTCAGCGTGGAGGCGGGCGCGGTCATCGCCCGGACCGGCGTCGAGGGGCACCTGAAGGTGAAGGTGGTCTGGGAGAACGCCGCTCTGCGACGGCGGGCGGGGCAGGACGAGGACGACGAGGACGACGAGGACGACGAGGACGACGAGGGCGGTGAGACGACCGGGGCGGGGGACGCCACCGGGGCGGCGCACGCGACCGGAAACAGCGCCGGAGCCGGCACCGGAGTCTGATTCGGCTCCCGGCGTCGTCTCGCCGTCGGAGTCGGCGTCCGACCCGGCGCGGGGTCACTTCGCCGTCGATGGCGGCGACTGCCCCCGCGGCACGGTCACTTCGGCATCGGATCCGTCGGTTTGACCGCCACCGGGTCCGCACCGGCCGGCTTCCGGCGCATGGGAGCCACCCTCGTGTGCGGTGCCGGTGCCGTCACGACCTCAGGGGGCGTCGCCTCCTCCACCGGACTCGGCCCGGCCCCGATCCGTTCCAGCTGGCTCCGGTACAGCGTCGTGCGGCCGGTGACGGACTGCGCGCACAGCACCGCCAGGATGCCGGGGCCGAGGAGCGAGGCGTCGCCCAGCATCTCCGCCACCATCACCAGGACCCCGAGCGGAGCATGGGCCACGGAGCCCAGACAGGCCGCCATCCCCACCGCCACCGGGACGAGCGGACTGTGGGGAGCGATGCCGAGCGGCTCTGCCAGCCGCCACAACGCCGCGCCCACACCGGCGCCCACCACCATGCCCGGACCGAAGATGCCGCCCGACCCGCCGGAGCCGACCGTCAGCGCCGTACCCACGATCTTCGCCAGCGGCAGCGCGAGTACCACGGCCAGCGGCAGACCCAGCAGCAACTGCCGTTGTGTCACCGCCTCCATCAGGCCGTACCCGGTGCCCAGCACCCCCGGCACCAGCAACCCCAGCCCGCCCACCAGCAGCGCCCCGACCGTCGGCGCCGCGATCCGGGTGAGCAGCCCGCGCGCCCGTTTCTCCACCCGTGTGTGCACCGCGTAGAAACACGCCGTGAACAGTCGCCCGGCGCCGCCCGCGACCACGCCCACCACCGCCACCACGGCGAACTCGCCCACAGTGCTGACCGCCTGGCCCGGGTGGCTGCCCAGTACCGGGGTGAATCCGAAGCAGGCGCCGAACACCAGCCAGCCCGCGACGGAGGCGATGAGCGCCTTCGGCAGCACCTTGGCGTCCATGCCCCTGCGGTACAGCAGCTCCGCCCCGAGCAGTGCCCCGCCGAGCGGAGCCCGGAAGATCGCGCCCACTCCCGAGGCGAGCCCGATCACCAGTGCCGTACGAGCCTGCTCCCGCGACATACCGGTGCGCCGGGCGATGACGGAGCCGAACGCCGCCGAGATCTGCGCGGCCGGTCCCTCCGTGCCCCCCGAGCCGCCGGAGCCGAGGGTCAGGGCCGACGCCACGAGCTTCACCACCGTCACCCGGCCGCGCATGCCCGTCGGGTCGTGGTGGGCGGCAGCGATGGCGGCGTCCGTGCCGTGACCGCGCGCCTCGGGCGCCAGCCAGAGGGCGAACACCGTGGCGGTCAGGGCACCGCCCGCCGCCACCAGCGGCACCAGCCACGGCCGGTCGGAGCCCGCCAGCGTACGGAACCCGCCCTCCGCCGACGTCCGGTAGGGCCGGTAACCGGCCACGGATTCCAGCAGCCAGCCGGTGCACAGATGCAGCAGCCCGAACAGTGCCGCGGCGCCCAGCCCCGCCACGGCGCCGATGAGGACGGCGGGCACCACCCAGCGTGCCGTCGAGTCGTCCCTGTCGTCGCCGGGCAGCAGTCGAGCGCCCCAGGACCGTAACGACCGGCGCCATGACCGCACTGCCGCACCACGCGCCCCCGTCTCCACCTGAGCACTCCCGCCGGCCGACATCGTCACCACCTCAGAGGGTGACGGTCGGCCGGTGTCAAGGTCAACCTCCCCGCCCGGATGGGGGATGACGGCGCGTCAGGATGACGACAACCCCTCGCACAACCGTCCAATACCGCCCGAAGGAACCCATGGGCCGCGCCCGAATCACGGGCTGACCTGCCCACGTTCCTCTGGTTATCCTCAAAGTGGGTGCAACGGACAGTCATGGTGTGGCGGCGACCTATGGGGGGCTGAGAGCGATGCCGAGCGGGGCGGGTGAGAGCACGGCGGACATGCCGGATCTGACGGGACTGCCCCTGGAGGAGATCCTGGACGGCACCGATTCGGCGCTGTCCGAGGCGTTGCGCCGCGTGCTGCGCCAACTGGCCGGCGAGGAGGCCCCGGTGGCCGCCTACGACTCCGGAGGCGACACCGCGGAAGGTCCCGGACGAGTCACCACCCCGGCCCCGTGAAGCCGGCCGACGGCGCCGACCCCGGCCGGTGGCCCGACGACCTCCTCGACGTCGCGGCCCTGCGCACGTCCGGCACGCGCCCGCTGCCCTTCCGGGAGTTCGTCGTCAAGGTGCACAGCCGCTGCAACCTCGCCTGCACCTACTGCTATGTCTACGAGGCCGCCGACCAACTCTGGCGGGCCCAGCCGCACACCATGTCGCCGCGCACCGCCGAACAGGTGTGCAGTCGCATCGCCGAACACGCCGAACGCCACCGGCCCGCCTCCGTGCGGGTCATCCTGCACGGAGGCGAACCGCTGCTGGCCGGCGTCCCGCTGCTCCGTGAGATGACCCGCACCCTGCGCAGGCTCATGCCCGGCGGCACCGAGACGGACGTCGTCATCCAGACCAACGGCACCCTGCTCGACACGGACGTGCTGCGTCTGTGCCACGAGGAGGACATCAGGATCGCGGTCAGCCTCGACGGCACCGCCGAGGTCCACGACCGCACCCGCCGTGACCACGCCGGACGCGGCAGCCACGCCCGGGTCGCCGGCGCGCTGCGGCGGCTGGCCGCGCCCGAGCACCGCCGCGTGTGGGCCGGCGTACTGTGCACCGTCGACGTCACCGCCGACCCGCTCGCCACCTATGAGCACCTGCTGTCGTACGACCCGCCGTCCGTCCGTCTCCTGCTGCCCCTCGGCAACTGGACGAACCGCCCACCGGGCCGCCCCGAGGACCCCACCGAGACTCCTTACGGCCAGTGGCTCGCCACCGTCTTCGACCGCTGGTACACGGCCCCCGGACCACCGGTGCGCATCGCGTTCTTCGAGTCGGTCCTCGACCTCCTGCTCGGCGGCGTCACCCGCACCGAGACCATCGGCGGGGCCCCCTCCCAGCTCGCCGTGGTCGACACGGACGGCGCGCTCACCCTCTCCGACCAGCTGAAATCGGCGTACGAAGGGGCCGACCGCAGTGGCCTGGACGTCTACCGCCACACGTTCGACGCGCTGCTGGACCACCCCGGGGTGGTGGCCCGGCAACTGGCGGCGAACGGGCTGGCCGCACAGTGCCGGGCCTGCCCGGTCGGCGCGGTCTGCGGCGGCGGCCACTACCCGCACCGCTACCGCGCCGACAACGGCTACCTCAACCCGTCCGTGTACTGCCCGGACCTGATGGCGCTGATCCGGCATGTGGCCGATGTCCTCCGGGCCGACCTCGACCGAGCCGGCGGAGTGCGCCCTTGACGCCCGGCCGCCCGGCCGCAGCAGCGGCCCCACCCGCATTGACGCTGCCCCACGACCTGTGGCGGCAGATCGCCCGTGGGACACCGGACGCCGACACCCTGCGCCTGCTGCGCACCGCCCGCGCCGGCCGCAATCTGCTGCTGTTGCGGGCCGTGCACCACGCCTCCCGTGCTGCCCCGGGCCGGGCGGGCCGGGACTCCGGCACCGCCACGGCCCTCCTCGCCGCCGTACGCCGCCGGGCACCCGCCGTCTTCGACACACTCGTCATGGACCCCGCCGCCGGGATCGTGCTCGCCGAAGCCGTACGCAACGGCCACGGCGATCCGGTGGCCGTGCTCGCGGCGGTCGCCGGACACCGGGCGGGCCTTCCCTTCCGGCTGGAGGTTCCGGTGCGCCACGGCACCGTCGAACTGCCCGGCCTGGGCCGCGCCGGCCTGGATCCCGGCGCGAGCACCGCGCGTCTGGAGCGCGGCCCGCACGGCCCGACCACCGTGACCGCCCCCGGCACGCCCGGCGCGGTCCTGATACCCGACCCGCCGGCGGAGCGCGCGCCCGGCTGGGAGCCGGTGCCACGCGTCCGTCTCACGGCGCCGCGCCCGGACGCGGCGCCGGTGATACGCCTCGATTCCCACGATTCCCTGGACCTCGGCGTCCCCCGCGCCCTCGGCCCGCAGGAACTGGCGCGCTGGCGTGACCGGCTCGGCGCGGCCTGGGAGGTGCTCGCCGTCCGCCATCCCGAGCGCGCGGACGCGGTACGCGCCACCGTGCGCGCCGTCGTGCCCCTCGATCCGCGGCGGCCCCGCGGCACACGCGGCGCCTGGCTGAGCGCCTCCTTCAGCGACGCCTTCGGTCTCGTCGCCCTCGCCCCGCTGGACGACCCGGCCGAACTCGCCGCCGCGCTCGTCCATGAGACACAGCACTCCCTGCTGTACGCCCTCCAGGACCTCACCCGGCTGCTCCACGCCCGCCCCGGTGCGCGCGGGCCCGCGCCCTGGAGCGACCGGCCCCGCCCGCCGTCGGCACTGCTCCAGGGCGCCGTCGCGTTCCTGGTGACCGCCGCGTTCTGGCGCCGGGAGGCCGCTCTCGGCGATCGGGCGGCCGCCGCGCCGTACGAGCGGTGGCGGCGCACCGCCCACCTGGCCTGCGACGAACTGGAGCGCGGCGGCTGGCTCACCGAGCACGGACACCGGCTCCTGGACGCCCTGCGGGACGTGCTCGCCGATTGGGCGGCCATGCCCGCACGCGGAGGGTGACGAGAGGACCCGGCGCCCCGGAATCAGATCGGCGGCGGCTCGATGTCGCACTCGGCGCGGATGCCGGCCGCGGCGCCCCGGCTCTCCGGATGGTCCGGGCCGAGCGTCGCGAGATAGCGCCGCTGCACCGAGGCGAGCAGCTCCTCACCCGCCTCCGCCGCGTCCGTCGCGATCATGTCCAGGGCCACATTGGTCAGCGCGGCCAGTGTCCCCGGGTGCCGGTCCCCGTAACGGGCCCGGAGTTTTTGGGCGCACTCCTCGCCCAGCGCCCGCGCCGCCGCCGGGTCGCCGCCCAGTGCCAGGTCGGTGGCGAGGTTCACCCGGGCGAGCAGCAGCCAGGGGTGATCGTCCGGGAGCGCGGAGGCGAGGGCCGCCACCGTCTCCTCGTCGACCCGGCGGGCCTCGGCGTGCCGCTGGGCGGCGCGCAGGGCCGCCCCGTGATCGACGCCCGCCACGCCCGTCAGCGGGTGCCGTGGGCCGAGCACCGCCCGGTAGCGGTGCAGGGCCTCGGCGCTGTGCTCGAGCGCCCGCTCCGGGGCGCCGGTCAGCCGCAGGTCGTTGGAGATGTTCGTCAGTGCCGCCAGGGTGTCGATGTGGTCCGGGCCGAAATGCAGGCGGTACTGCTCCAGCGACTCCCGCGCCAGGGCGAGCCCCTGCTCCAGCTCGCCCGCCTTGCGGCAGGTCACCGACATGTTCTTGATGGCGCGCAGCGTGTGCGGGTGCTGGTCGCCGTACTGTTCGCGATACCGGGCCAGCGTGCTCGTCTGGAGGATCAGCGCGTCCGCGTACCGGCCGCACTCGCGCAGGTCGCGGGCGACGTTGTTGATCGAGAACAGCGTCGAGCGGGCCGTGGGACCCAGGAGTTCCAGGCGGGCGTCGTGGATGCGCTGGTCGAGCGCGAGCGCCTCCTCGTACAGGCCGTTGACGCGCAGGCTGACGCTGTAGTTGTGACCGACGGTCAGGACGTGCGGGCTCTGGTCGCCATGGCGTCCGACACTGCGGTCGTAGGCCTCGCGGTCGAGGGCCAGCGCCTCGGTGAAGCGGCCCGCAGCGCGCAGATCGGCGGCCCTGGCACCGGCCACGGTGAGGGTGAACTCGTCGTTCTCGCCCAGGGTGGCGCGCAGCCGCCTGAGCACCTCCTCGTTGATCCGCCGCGACTCGTCGAACTCGGCCAGCTGCCAGTGGGCGCTCGCCTGCTGACGGCGCGCCCAGAGGGTCTGGACGTGATCGGGGCCCAGCGTGGTGTGCCAGACCTCGGCGACCCGGCGGGCCAGCTGGGCGGCGCCCTGGAAGTCACCGCGGGCGATGACGTAGCCGAGGATGTTCAGCGCCGTGTCGCGGGCCTCGGCGTCCCCGCAGTGCAGCAGGCCGGACGGTTCGAGGTGGGGCAGGATGTCGGCATAGTTGCGCCAGTTCTGCGGGCGCTGGGAGTCCCCGGGGTCGTGTGCGCCGATGATCTGATGGACCAGATGACGCAGCCGGGTGGCCTCGTCGGCGGACAGCTCGTCGCGCAGGACGCCGCCGAGCAGCCGGTGCACCTGGAGCGTGCCGGTGGCGGGGTTGACGGTCAGCAGCGAGTACTGGTTGATGGCCCGGATCGCCCGGCCCCGGGCCAGCTCGTCGCGGGCGACGGGGGCGAGGTCGTCGGGCAGGTTCAGCAGCCGGGCGTCGCGCAGGAAGGACTGGGCGATGGGCTCCGGGCCGAAGAAGGCGAGCAGCCGCAGTAGTTCGAGCGCCTGCGGGTGCCGCGCGCGCAGCAGGTCCACCGAGGTGCGCCAGGTGGCCGCGACGGGCCGGACGCCGGACGCCGAGGGTTCCTCCAGCACCTCCCTGCGGCGGTGCTCCAGCAGGTCCAGATAGGAGGCGGTGTCGATGCCGGAGTGGGCCAGTGCCGCGACCGAGTGCTCGAGCGCCAGCGGCAGGTCGCCCAGCGCCTCGGCGAGCCGTTCCGCCTCCTCACGACTGGTCCACGGGGTGCGCCGGCGCAGGAACCCGATGCTCTCCTCCCGGCTGAACACGTCCATCTGCAGGGCGTGGACCCGCTCGGCCCAGCCGGAGTGCCGGGACGTCACCAGTACATGGCCCGCCCCGTCCGGCACGCCGAGCAGCGAGGGGATGTACGGCACCACGTCCTCGGGCGCTCCGGCGTTGTCCATCACCAGCAGCCAGCGCCTGAACGGGGTGCCGGTGGACATCGCCGCCAGCACCCGGTCCACGGGGTCACCGGGACCGTCGGCCGCCACGCCGAAGTCCGGTACCAGGGAGGCGAGTTGCTCTCGGATCACGGCGGGCTGCTCGGCGTCGATCCACCAGATCCGCTCGTACTCGGTGTGGTGGCGGTGGACGTACTCCACGGCAAGCCGGGTCTTGCCGACCCCGCCCATCCCGTACAGGGCGTACGGCAGCACGGCCACCCGGTCGTCCGAGTTCAGCACGGCCCGCAGCCGGTCGAGCTCCTCCTCCCGGCCGGTGAAGTAGGAGGCCTGCGGCAGCGGCATGGTCCGCGGCAGCCGGGCAGGCAGCGGCGGCCGTGCCGGGGCGCCGCTTCCGTGCTCATCCGGCCGATCGACGCCCGGAGCCGGGTGCGTCGTACGGGACGAGGCGGGATCCATCGACACGACCTCCATGTGCTGAGCCGATTCCCTGAAGGGAGGAGTGGCGGCCGCCTCCGGAGCGCCCGGTGCGGCGGACCGACGCCCGCTTTCCTCCCCGTCACCCGCCGTCGCCAAAGACGAGTGCGCCCGTACGCGGGCCAGTGCGCCTCCGTAGGCCGGTCCGAGCGCCGCCAGGGCCGGCGCCGCCGCCGACAGCAGTTCGTGGTCGGCGGCGCCCAGGGCGGCCCCGTCCAGTTCGCCGGGCGCGGCCACCAGAGTGCCGAGGAGACCGGAGCGCGCGCCCATCGCCCGTCCGGCGACGGCCGACACCTGCTGAAGCGTACGCAGCGTCTCGGTCCGTCCCAGGCCGTGCAGGAGCCGCTCGCGCACGCCGTCCAGGAACTCGTAGCGCGGGCCGCCGCCGCCCGTGCCGGCGTGCGCCGCCAGCAGGCCGCCGAGCAGGATCTCCGCGAACGGCAGCGGTCCGGCCGCCCGGCCCAGCAGGCGCTGCACCGCACCCACCACCTCCGGCCGCAGCGGCACCATCGCGAGCTGTGCGGCCAGCCGTCGCGCCTGGGGGGAGGCGTTGCGCAGGAAACGGCGTACCGCCTGCTCGGCGGAGACCGGCCGCGGCCGGTGGTCCGGGGCGAGCGGCGGCAGACACTCCGGTGCCAGTCCCTGCCCGTCCACGAGCAGGGCGGTCACATCGCTGTGCGCCCGGGCCTCGCCCGTCACCATGCGCGCCCAGCCCGCGAACCAGGCGGTCTCCAGCTCCAGCACCGGTACCGGCAGCGCGTCGGGGTGCACCCAGCGTTTGTTGTGGTGCAGCAGGAGGAGAGCGTTGGGCAGCCCGGGCGCCACGGCGCGCACCCGCAGGTCGCGGGGGACCGCCTCGCACAGGTCCCACAGCCGGCTGGGCAGCGGCTGGAGCACCGCCACGGGCGCGTGCCGTGCCCAGCGGTGGAGCAGCCGGGGCACGCTGCCGGACGCCCAGGCGTCGCCCACGCAGTCGCTCATCAGCAGCACCAGCCGGCGCCCCTGCGGGTGGAGCAGTTCGCCGGGGTCGCGGGCGGGGCCGCCCCGCTCCGAGCGCAGCCGCGCCGACTTCCCGCCACGGGTGTCCAGCCACCAGATCCGTACGTCGGCGAAGGCGCCCTGGCGGCGCAGGAGTTCGGCGAGCTCCTGCGCGACGCCCCGCCACAGTGCCATCGACACGCTGTGCTCGACGACCAGGGCGACCTCGAACCACCGGTCCGGCACATCCACCAGCACCGGGCTCCACCGGCCCAGCTCGGCCGACCTGACCGCGGTCCGCTCCTCGTCCAGGGCGTGGCGGAGACGTGAGGGGACCCGGCGGTTGAACGGGCGCAGGGTCCGGGCGAAACGGAGGGGGTCGCGCAGGACGCCGGGGCGGGTGTCGGTGTCGAACAGCAGTGGGACACCGGTCGTCGAGCCGACCGGGGAACCCATGTCGTGCAGCGGCCCGCGGTTCAGGCGCGCGGCGGCCGTCCCGAGCAGGGAAGCCGAGGCGAGCGCGTCTGCCGCGTCACGCCGGGGCCGCACCGGCTCCGACCCGCCGGATCCGTCCGGTCCGTCCGGTCCGTCGGGGCGGGGCGGCGTGTCGACCGCCGGGGGCTCAGGGGCGGGTCCCGGCGCATCGGACAGGACAGGCCAGGGGGGCGCCCCCGACGGCAGATCGTCGACCGCCGGGGGAGTGCCCGCGGTCTCCGGGGCGCTCGTGGTGTCCGCGGCGCCCGGCATGCCCGGAGCACTCCCGGCGCTCGCCGTCGACGCATCAGCCGGCGCACCGTGCTCCGACAGCACGCCCCCGGCCGCCCCGATGCGGTCCGTCAGCCAGAGCGCCTCCGCCCACTCACGTGCCGTCGGCGCCCGGCCCGCCCGGCCGGTCATGGCGAGGAGTCCGTCGCCAGGCTGCGCCACAGCGCGGCCCGTAACTGCGTCCAGGACGCCTCGTCGGCGTCGGCGGCGCCGTTCGTCAGCATGTGCACGGTGTTCAGGAGCTGGTCGGCGGCGAGTGAGCCTTCGCCGCGCTCCTTCAGGAATGAGCGGACCAATTGCCGGGTGCGCGGATCCGGTTGCGACCCGAAGTGCGCCTCGACCATCGCGGCCAGCCGTTCCTCGTCCGGAACGGCGAGCTCGACCTCCAGGCACCTGCGGCGGAAGGCGGGGGAGAAGGCCCGTTCCCCGTTGCTCGTGATCACCACGATCGGGAACTCCGAGCAGCGCACCCGGCCGTCGCGCACCACGACCGGCGAGCCGTGGTCGGCCGTGCCGACACGCGCCTCACGGCGGGACTGACCCAGCCGCTCCAGCTCCCTGATGCGGAACTCGCCCTCCTCGAAGATGTGCAGCAGGTCGTTGGGCAGGTCGATGTCGCTCTTGTCCAGCTCGTCCACGAGCAGCACGCGCGGCCGCTTCCAGGGCAGCAGCGCCGTGCCGAGCGGACCGAGCGTCAGATAGCGGCCCACATCGGGCAGCGGCCCGCGCTCCGTGCCGGGAGCCGCCGCCACGGGTGTGTCCTGCACCCGGCCGATCGCGTCGTAGTCGTACAGCCCGTCGCGCAGGGTGGTGCGGCTGACCACCGGCCACCACAGCACCCGGCCCAGGCCCAGTTCGGCGGCGATCTGGTGGGCCAGGCTGGACTTCCCGGTGCCCGGCTGCCCGGTGACCAGCAGCGGACGGCGCAGCTGGATCGCGGCGTTGATGACGTCGACGACGGCGTGGTCCAGGGTGCCGGCCCGGCGTGAGCCCAGCTTGCGCTCGACGTCCGTGTGGTCGCCCGGGGCGGGGATGTCGAGCGGCGGGATGTCGGTGTCCGGCCTGAAGCGTCGCCACGGCGGCGGGGAAGGCAACCGGGGCAGCGGATCGGACGGCGCGTGCTGCGCGCCGGTGTCCCGGAACACCCACCAGGCCGGAGGACGGGGATGCCGCGCCTCACGCTGGTCGGTCGACTCCCCGGTCATGGTGGCCACCCCCGGTCCGCGGATGCCCGAGCGCGGCCTCCGCCCCCTCCAGTCCGTCTTGGCTGTCCCACACTAGGGTGACGTGGCGATGCAGGTCCAGCGTCACCGCTGACCCGTAGCCGCTTGGACCGACGCCCCGCAGATGTCGTACCCGGTCCGGCAGCGCATCCAACCTTCCGGCCAGCACTTTCCACAACTGCGGCCCGGCTTCCGCGTGATGGCCCCGTCGGCGCAGCGCGACGATGGCGGGGATGCCGACTTCGAGCAGGACGTACACCGGGTCCGCTGCCAGGTCGCCGTCCCACTGCGGGGGCTCCAGCAGCACGAAGCAGAACGGGGTCTCGCCGTCGCGCAACTCGGTGAGCAGGTCGTACGGGGCGAGAACGCCGTCCGGCGCGACATACCGCACGGCGGGTGCCTCGAAGCCCCCGTCCGGGTTCGACCGCAGCCACGCCAGGCGCCGGTGCAGCGCGGGCCACCAGTACCGCTTGTGGAACCGGTCCCGACTGCGCACCAGCACCGTGTGATCGGCTCCGATCGGCCGCGCCACCGAACCCGCCGGGCGCACCGGGAACTGATCCACGTCCAGCCACAGCAGCGGCCTGGGCAGCAGGAACTCCACGCGCAGCCCCGCGCTCAGCTCACCCAGCCGCTCCAGCACGCTCTCGTGCAGCGCGGCGACCGTCTCCTCCAGCGCGCCGCGCGAGGTCACCCGGCAGTCGGCCAGCAGCGAGCTCGGCCCCTCCCGGGTGGCCAGCAGCCAGCCCCGTAGGTGGTACACGTCGGGGGCGGCCGGGTGCGCCACGATCTCCACCAGCAGGCGGGAGGGGGCGAAGGGCCGCCCCACACGTGCCGCCTCCCGGGCCCGGACCTGCTGGAGCGCCTCCTGCGGGCAGCCGATGTGATGCGCCACCTTGTCGCTCCAGGCTCGCAACTCCGCCTCCAGCAAAGACTGTTGGGTCACGGCGACGGCCTCGACGAAGGACAGCAGCGGGTGCGCCTCGGCCGCCGGTACGAGCGCGTCCTCCAGCGCGTCGAGCAGCGCCTCCAGCGCCTCGGGTCCGTCGGTGTCCCCGTCGACCGGTGGCAGGAACGGCAGGAAGGGCAGGGCGAGGGGCCCGAGACGGGTGCCGGGAGCGCGCGCCCCGAGCAGGGTGCGCAACTCGTCGCGCTCGCCGGGCGTGAGCAGCCTCTCCGGGTACAGCCGCAGATACATCTGCTCGACCGCGGCCCATGCCAGGGTGCCGGTACGCCCGCTGCCGAGCGTGTCGAGATAGAAGCGCAGGCCCTCCGGGTAGCGGTCGCACTCCCGCAGCGTCGCATAGAGGTCCTCCCGGGGGATTCCCGACGGCCTCTCGGACTCCAGCGGCCCGAACCGCTCGGTGAACGCCTCCGCGGACCGCCGCAGCGGACGCGGGTGGGCGAGTCCTGGGATGTGGGTGATGAGACCGGCCAGCTCCCAGAACAGATCCGCACGCGGGGTGTAGGCACCCGTCATGACGTCGGCCCGGGTGCGCCGCGCAGCCGCAGGACGACCCGCTCGAAATCCCGCATGGGCAGCGAGCCTCGCTCGTACCAGCGCAGCGCGGCGGCGAGCCGGTCGATGCCGTCCGCGTACTGCAGGCACAGCTCGACGACCCCGCGCACATCCTCGATCAGCACCGGAGACCGCTCGGCGAGATCGAAGATCTCGTCGCCGGTGTCACGCAGCACGCTCTCGCGGCGCTGCGGGTCGCGCATGCTCGGCACCTTGACCAGGGCGGTGGTCAGTTCGCGATCGGCGCCCGGCGGCCAGCCGGGCACGGGCGCGGGATCGCCGTGCAGGGCGTCGCCCAGCAGCGGGCAGTAGCGCACGACGGCCTCGACCGGGATCATCCAGGCGACACGCGATGCGGCGGGGCGACGAGCGGCCACGACGATGCCGATGACGTCCCCGTGCTCGTCGACGACACCCGCCCCGCTGTATCCGCCGCGCACCTGCCCGTCCGCCTGGTCCGGGCTGTCCAGCTGGACCCAGTCCGGGCTCAGCCCGCCCGCCCCGAGCAGCCGGGCGGCCACCCAGATGCCGGGACCGGCGGACGAGGCCTGACCGAAGACCCGCACACCCCGGCCCCGGGCGGGACCGCACGGCCGCAGCCGCGCCGGGACGCAGTCGGCCGGCGCCGGACCGCCCAGTGCGAGCACCGCGACGTCCGCGCGTTCCCGGTCGGGCGGCGCCCAGCCCTGCGGCAGCACCCAGCCGTACGACACATCAGCGGTCAGGGATCCCGGGTGGTCGACGACGAGGCGCCGTCCCCCCGGACTCTCCTGTTCCGCCAGTCCCAGTGCTTCCTGCACGACATGAGCACATGTCAGCACCCGTCCCCCGTCCACCAGAACACCCGATCCCACCGGTGTGTTGTCCGCGCCGAGAATCCGGACACGCCATGAGTCCTCGATCGACTGCGACACCCCGCGCCCCGTTCGCTCCGTCTTTGCACGATGTTGACAGACAACCGCTACTGGTAACAGTTGTGCGCCCGAATCCGGCATCCGGTCTCCAGGCACTCGGAGAAGCGCCGCCGCATGCGACGAGCACAGCCCCGTCCCGGTGTGGTGCCCCGTGACGGGACCGCCCACGCACCCGCGGCGCCCCGCCCGCTGCGGTCAATGTGCGGAGAAGCCCCGTCGACCCGCTGTGGGCGCAGCCGGGGGAGGGTTGGGCGTCTGCCCGTGGAAGCAGCGTCGTCATCCTGGAAGGTACTGGCCGGCCGAACCGTGAGGCTGTGGACCCGGCTCGTCGGTGGCGGTCGCCCTGATCTCAGGCGGGAGCCGCGGATGCCGCGAGGCCGCGGACATGGTCGAGGAACCCGGCGAGGGCCAGATCGAACGCCGCGTCGGCACGGCGCCCGCCGCCGACGGCGGCAAGCGCACGCTCGAGCAGGGGAGTCGACCCGTCCGGAGCGGGCTGCCACATGCTCTCCGGCGCGGCGAGATCCAGCGCCGAGCCCAGCACCAGGTTGTCCAGAGCGGTGATCACCGGCATCACGTCCGCCATCGCGAAGCCGGCCTCGATCAGCAGTTCCACGGCCCGCTCGTACTGCACCAGCACCTCGGGCGAGGCCACCTGAGACATCGTCAGCAGCGGGATCGAGCGGGGGTGTTCGGCGAAGGCGGCGCGGTAGGACCGGGCCCATGCCTCCAGCGCGCGGTCCCAGGGGCGCAGTTCGAGTGTGGAGGCGTCGATCGTCTCGGCGATACGGCTCCGCAGCAACTCGATGATTCCGGCGCGCCCCTCCACATGGTGGTACACGGAGGCGGTCTGGACCCCGAGGGCCCGGGCGATCTGGGGCACGCTGAAGTCGCCGTGGCTGTCGACCAACGCCAGTGCCGTTGCGCCGATCCGGTCCCTGTCGAGAAGGGCCTTGCTGGGCCGCGGCATCGCCGGTCCTCTCTCATGATCAGAAAAAAGGGTCTTCTCAGAGCGTAGCCGTGCGGGCTACAGTGCCGAAACCATCAGCCTTTAGGTTTACGGCTCGAGTGCCGGACCTGCCCCGGCCGCCGCAGAAGGGCACCTTTATGACAACCACCCCCGCGCCCGCAGCGGCCCCGGCACCGACCCTGCGTTCCGGCACGCTCGGCACCGCCGACATCGCCTTCTTCGTCGTCTCCGCCGCGGCGCCGCTCACGGTCATGGCCGGAGTGGCGCCGCTGGGCCTGCTCATCGGCGGCATCGGTGCGCCCGCGGGATATCTGGTGGCCGGCATCACCCTGACGATCTTCGCGGTGGGCTTCACCACCATGAGCCGTCATGTGCGCAACGGCGGCGGCTTCTACGCCTACATATCCCGGGGGCTGGGCCGCCCCGCCGGTTTCGGCGCGGCACTGCTCGCCCTGCTCGGCTACCTGGCCATGAACATCGGCGTCTACGGCCTGCTCGGCTCGGCGACGCACGACACCCTGCTGTCGCTCTTCGGCGTCGACGTGCCCTGGCCGGTCATCGCCCTGCTCGGGGTCGTGGTCATCTGGTACGGCGGTTTCCGCTCCATCGACTTCGGCGCCAAAGTGCTGGGCGTGCTGCTGCTGGGGGAGACCGCCATCCTGTTCCTGCTCGCCGTGGCGGTGCTGGCCAGAGGCGGCGCGCACGGCCTGTCCCTGCACTCCTTCGCCCCCGGCAACCTGACCACCGGTGGCATGCCCGGAGTCCTGTCCATGGCCTTCGCCGCCTTCACCGGATTCGAGTCCACCGTCATCTACCGCCGTGAGGCGAAGCACGCCGACCGGACCATTCCCCGTGCCACCTATGCCGCCGTCGCCTTCCTCGGCCTGTTCTACACGTTCATCGTGTGGATGATCATCCAGGCGTTCGGTGACAAGCAGGTCATCGCGACCGCGGCCAAGGACCCGACGGGACTGTTCTTCTCCGCGATCACCACCTATGTCGGCCCCTGGGCCGCCGACGCGATGCATGTGATGATCGTGACCAGCCTGATCGCCTCGTTGCTGGCCTTCCACAACGCCACCAACCGATACGGCCTGGCCATGGCGGAGGAAGGCGTGCTGCCCCGCTCGCTCGGCCGGATCCACTTTCGGCACCGCTCCCCTTACATCGCCGGTATCGCACAGAGCGTGCTCGCCGTCGTCGTGGTCGCCGGCTTCGCCGCCGCCGGAGCCGATCCGTACACGCGGCTCCTGCTGTGGGTGAACACCCCTGGCGTTCTCGGCCTGATCACGCTGCAACTGCTGGCCGCGCTCGCGGTGCCCCTCTTCTTCCGCCGCATCACACACGGCGAGGGCACCCTGCGCACCGTCGTCGCCCCGGCCCTGGCCACCCTGCTGCTGGGCGCCGCGCTCTGCCTGGTCATCGCCCACATCGACCTGCTGACCGGGGCCTCCGACTCCGTCAACCTGGTGCTGATCCTGCTGATCCCGGCGGTCTTCGTGGCCGGCCTCGGCTACGCCCTGCGGGTCCGCTCGCGCCGGCCGCACATCTACGCCGCCTTCGCCGCGGACCCGGCCGAGGACCCCGGCGCCCGTGCCGACAGCCGGAACGCGGGGCCCGCGGACTCCGTGCTGCCGGCCACCACGCCCTGACGGCGCCACTCCACGCGGACCGGCTCCGAACGAACCGCATTCACCTCCCCATCCGTACTCCCGCTAGGAACCCCCATGTCCGTCGCCCCGGATGTCATCGTCCTCGCCTCCCGAATCCACACCCTCGACCCCGGCCGGCCGCAGGCCACCGCCGTGGCCGTGCGGGACGGATTGATCACCGCGGTGGGCGACGAGGCCGAGGCACGGCACTGGCGCGGACCGGGCACCGAGGTGGTGGACCTCGGTGACGCCACCGTCGTTCCCGGACTCGTCGACGGACACAGCCACCCCGTGCTCGGTCTCGACCTCGCCACCGGAACCGACCTGTCCGGGGTGCGCGACCTCGACGGGCTGCGCACCGCACTCGCCGGCGCCGAGCGCATCGACGGCTGGATCCTCGGCTGGGGACTGGACCACAACGCCTTCGGCGGCCACCCGGTCCACCGCGACATCCTCGAGGCCGCCCTCGGTCCCGACACTCCCGTCTTCATCCGCCTCTACGACGGCCACTCCGCACTGGCCAGCGGTGCCGCCCTGCGCGCCGCCGGCGTGACCGGGGCGCGCTCCTTCGCCCAGCGCGCCACCGTGGTCTGCGACCCCGACGGCATCCCCACCGGACACCTGATCGAGCACGCCGCGATGGACCTGGTCGTCGCCGTGATGCCGAGGCGGCCCTTTGCCGAGCGTCGTGACGCGCTCCATGCGCTGCTGTCCGACATGGCCGCGTCCGGACTGACGGGTGCGCATGTGATGGACGCCGCCGGCGATGTGCTCGATCTGCTGTGCGCCGTCGAGGAGCGCCACGGGCAGGTCCCGCTGCGGCTGCGACTGCACCCCTGGTGCATGCCGGGCATCGACAAGGACGGCCTGGACGAACTGGTCGCCCTACAGGCCACGGCCGGACGCAACTGGCTGGTCGGCGGCGTCAAGTTCTTCATCGACGGCACCGTCGAGGGCGGCTCCGCCTGGCTGGAGCACCCCGACTGCCACGGACAGAGCCGCGACGCGCTCTGGCTCGACCCCGCCGACTACACCGCGGCCGTCCACCATCTGCACGCGGCGGGGGTCCGCACCGCCACCCACGCCATCGGCGACGCGGGCGTGCGCCATGTCCTCGACACCGTCGCCGCGCTCGGCGCCGACGCCCGGATGCGGCACCGGATCGAGCACATCGAGACGCTTCCCTACGAACAAGCGGCCCGCTTCGCCGAGTTGGGCGTCATCGCATCGATGCAGCCCACGCATTCCGCCTACACCCGGGCGGACCACACCGACGAATGGTCCACCAGGGTCGGCGCCGAGCGCGCCCGGCGGGCCTGGATCTGCCGTACCCTGCGCGACACCGGCGTGGTGCTGGCCCTCGGCTCCGACTGGCCGATCGCCCGCTTCGACGCCCGCGAGATCCTCGCCTACGCCCAGCTGCGCCGTCACCCCGGTACCGACATCACGCCCGTCTGCCCGGAACAGGCGCTCACCCCGCTCATGGCGTTGGAGGGTTACACCACCCATGCCGCGATAGCGGCCGGAGAAGCGCACCGCGCCGGACGCATCGCGCGCGGCCTGCGGGCCGATCTCACCGCGTTCGCCCTGGACCCGCTCATCACCCCGTCGGACGACATCGCGCAGAGCCCGGTCCCGCTCACCATGTCGAACGGCCGTATCACCCACCGCGCCTGACGCCGGCACAGGACCCGACGTCGCACCCGCTCCGTCCGGGTCGCCCTCCACGCTCGTCACCGGCCCGACCGGAGGTGCTGCGTGAGCCGGTCCACACCGTGCGTGCGCCGGGTGCGGCCCATGGACGGTGTGAGGCCGGCGTCGTTCTCACCCGACTGATCGCCCGTCTCACGGAGACAGCATTGTGTCGCCCGTCACAATAATGCATTATTATTGGAGTTCGGGACGGGGCGGCGAGAGCGTGAGGCGGCGGGAGCGGCAATGGACGAGCAGAGGGAGCGCATCCTGCGTGCGGCGGCCGAGGTGCTGGCTGAACGAGGCTTCGACGCAGGCCGGTTGCGCGACGTCGCCACGACGTCCGGTGTGTCCATCGGCGCGCTGCAGCACTACTTCGAGACCCGTGACACCCTCTTCCGCGAAGCCTTCGCCTGGTCGATCGACGATCTGATCCAGCGCTGGCGGGCGGCGGCCGCCGACGCGAGCAGTGCCTGGCGCCGCCTGGAACTGCTTGTCACGGCACTCACCACCGATCCCACCCTCACCCGGCGCTGCGCCACCTGGACCGAGTTCTGCGCGAGCGCCTCCCGGCGCGAGGAGCTGCGCGCGGGCGTGCACCGGGTTCATACCGAGTGGCAGGCGCTGGTCCGCGAGATCGTCCACCAAGGCGTGCAGAACGAGGAGTTCCACCCCGCCGTCCCCGCCGACCTCGCCGTCGGGTCGCTGGTGGCCCTGGTCGACGGCTGCGACATGGCGGTGGCGTCCGGATCCGGGCTCACCGCCGAACGCTACGCCGAGCTGATCCTCGGCACCGCCCGCGTCCTGCTCGGCGTACGCGCCTAGGTTCCGGAGAGGACATTCCATGGGAGTGCGGTTCCCCCACCTGTTCAGCCCGCTTCGGATAGGCCAGGTGACGGTGCGCAACCGGATCCTGTCCTCGGGCCACGACACGGTCCTGGTCAGGGACGGCGAGGTCACCGAGGAACTGATCGCCTACCACGAAGCCCGCGCGGAAGGCGGCGTCGGCCTGATCGTGCTCCAGGTCTCGGGTGTGCACGAGTCCGCCCGCTACACCACCCATGTGCTCATGGCCACGGACGACGCGTGTGTCCCCGGGTATGCCAGGCTCGCGCAGGCGGTGCACCGGCACGGAGCGAAGGTCTTCGGCCAGCTCTTCCACCCCGGCCGGGAGATCCTGGAGTCCGAGGACGGCAGCGCACCGGTCGCCTGGGCGCCCTCCGCGACGCCGAGCGAGCGCTTCCATGTCATGCCGCGCGCCATGACCGAGGCCGAGATCCGCGAAGTCCTCGACGGCTACGGCCAGGCGGCCCGCCGACTGCGGGAGGCCGGGCTGGACGGCGTGGAGATCGTCGCCAGCCATGGCTACCTGCCGGCGCAGTTCCTCAATCCCGAGGTGAACCTCCGCGACGACGGCTGGGGCGGGGACCGGCAGGGCCGGATACGTTTCCTGCGCGAGGCGCTGCGCAGCGCCCGGAAGGGAGCAGGAGACGGCTTCGTGGTCGGCCTGCGCATCTCCGGCGACGAACTGAGCCACGACGGCCTCGGCAGTGAACTGGTGCTCCAGTCCGTCGCCGAACTCGACGCCGAAGGACTTGTCGACTATGTCTCGGTGTGTGCGGGCAGCTCGTCCAGCCTGTCCGGGGCCCAGCACATCGCCCCGCCCATGTTCCAGCCCGCCGGCTACACCGCGCCGCTCGCCGCCCGGGTGCGCGCCGTCGTCGGCGTCCCCGTGATGGTGGCCGGGCGGATCAACCAGCCGCAGGAAGCAGAGCAGATCGTCGCAGCGGGGCAGGCGGACGCCTGCGCGATGACCAGGGCCCTGATCTGCGACCCGGATCTGCCGGCCAAGGCCGCGGACGACCGCGCCGAGGAGATCCGCGCCTGCATCGGCTGCAACCAGGCCTGCATCGGCCACTTCCAGCTCGGCTACCCGATCTCCTGCATCCAGCACCCGGAGACCGGCCGGGAGCGCCGCTTCGGAGTACTGCCGACGATCACACGGCGCAAGAAGGTGCTGGTGGTCGGCGGCGGACCCGCCGGTCTGAAGGCCGCGGCCGTGGCCGCGGCACGCGGTCACGAGGTGGAACTGCATGAGGCAGGACGACGCCTCGGGGGTCAGGTGCTCCTCGCGCAACTGCTGCCCGGCCGCGCCGAGTTCGGCGGCGCGGTCACCAATCTCGAGGGTGAGGCGCGACGCGCGGGAGCCCGCATCCTGGTGGGCTCACGGATGGACGGACCGGCCCTTGCCGCTGCGGCACCGGACGCCGTGGTGCTCGCGACCGGCGCACGCCCCCGCCACCCACGGCTGGAGTTGATCGACGATCCCGTGGTGCTCGACGCATGGTCGGTGATCCGCGGCGGCGAGGTGCCGCGCGGACGGATCGTGGTGGCGGACTGGCGTGGCGACTGGATCGGCCTGGGCGTCGCTCTCCAACTCGCAAGCAGGCGCAGGAAGGTGACGCTGTGCGTCACGGGCTTCGCGGCCGGCGAGCACCTGCAGCAGTACGTACGTGGGGCCATGCTGGCCCAGGCGGTACGGGCGCGGATCGAGATCGTGCCCAATGTACGGCTCTACGGAGCCGACAGCGACACCGTGTACCTCCAGCACACCCTCACCGAGGAGCCGGTGCTGCTCGAAGGGGTCGCGGGTACCGTCCTCGCACAGGGGCACGACCCGGTCAACGACCTCGACCCCGTCGCCTCCGGTGTCCCGGCCGATCGTGTCTTCGCCGCAGGGGACTGCCTCACCCCTCGCACCGTGGAGGAAGCAGTACTGGAGGGCCTGACGGTGGCCGCCGGGCTCTGACGCCCTCGTGCCCGTGAACAGTGCCCTCGCGTGCATCGACCGCCGGTGAATGCTCAGCGCGCTCGAGCCGTCCCCGTCCGTGCCCGCCGGTCGGCTGCCCCGAGGTGATCGACTTCGCGCTCGGGCGGCGGGTCCGGGCAGGGCTCCGGCGCCGTCGCCGACATGCCTGCGCCAAGAGCGCCCCCGACACCGTCCGTGATCCATTCGTCGGCCCGGCGCGGAAGGCCGCATAGTGGAAGAGAGCAGCCGGGTGGGAGCGCCATGCGCCATTCCGAAGTATTCAGCCAGGGGTTCGACCCAGCTCGGGTGCATTCCGGCGGACTGTGGCCGGACGAATTGCTGGTGGCCGGGGTGCGGGTGGACGCCTTGGGCCGTATCGCCCACTGGGACGCTGCGGCGGAGGCGCTGCTCGGCTATCCCGCGTCGGAGGTGCTGGGCAGCCGGGGCGAGATGCTCGCCCCGACGTCCCGCTTCCCCCGCGTCGAGTCACTGATGGAGCGGATCACCACCGGGCCTGCCACGACGGGCCCGTGCACGGCGCGGCACCGGGACGGGCGGCCGGTGGAGCTCGCGGCATGGACCTACCGGGTTCCGGAGACCCCCGGCGCCGGCGGTGATGTGTTCGCGTTCCTCGTGGCTGTCTCCGCAGTGCTGGAGATGCGGGTGTCGCGTGCCCTCCTGGACGGTCTGTGCGGCCAATCGCCCATCGGGCTGGCCGCCTTCGACAGCGATCTGCGCTATCTGCAGGTCAACACCGCCCTGGAAGCGATCAACGGCGTGCCCGAGGCCGAGCACCTCGGTAAGCGGCTGCATGAAGTGTTGCCGGACATCAACTGCGCCGAGATGGAGACCGTGATGCGGCGGGTGCTGGACACCGGCGAGTCCGCGGTCGACTTCCGTGTGACGGGCCGCACCCCGGCGACCGGGCTCGAGGACCGGGTGTGGTCCTGCTCCCACTTCCGGCTGGAAGACACCCGGAAACGCCCGTTCGGCGTCGCCATCTCGGTGGTCGACATCACCGCACGGGTCAGGGCCGAGCAGGCTGCCGCGGAGAGCCACCGGCGGCTCGACCTGCTCAACGAGGCCGCGGCGAGTATCGGCACCACCCTGGACATGCGGCGGACCGCGCAGGAACTGGCCGATGTGGCGCTGCGCGGTTTCGCCGACATCGCCACCGTGGACCTGATGGTGACGGCCGCCGACGATGCCGCTGCGACGTTCGGCAGTGATCCGGCCGGCGGCATCGCGGTACGGCGGCTCGGCAAAGCCCCGGCCCGGGGATCGCCGGAGGCCGATGTCCTCGCCCCGCTGGGCGCGACCCTGCACTATCCGCCGGACGCACCGTATGTGCAGGCCATCAGGCGCCGGGACCCCTTCGTGGTCGCCGAGGTGGACGAGCGGGCCATCACCGCCTCCTCCTGCCACACCGGCGCCGTCCGGCAGCTGCGCGAGCTGGGGGTGCACTCCCTGCTGATGGTTCCGTTGCTCGCCCGTGGCAAGGTGCTGGGAGCGACCACCTTCTACCGCGCGGCCCCCGCCCGGTCCTTCTCACCCGACGATGTCGCCCTCGCCCGCGACATGGCCTCCCGCGCGGCCGTCTATCTGGACAACGCCCGCCTGTACACCCGCGAGCACGACACGGCGGTGACGCTGCAACGCAGCCTGCTGCCCCACCGGCTGGCGCCCCCGCCCGGCATCGAGGTCGCCCACTGCTACCGGCCCGCGAGCGACATCAACGAGGTCGGCGGTGACTGGTACGACGTCGTCGGGATGAGCGGCGGACGGGCGGCCCTGGTCGTCGGGGACGTCATGGGACACGGCATCACGGCCGCGGCGGTGATGGGGCAGCTGCGCAGCGCCGTGCGGACGCTCGCCCGACTGGCGCTGCCCCCGGAGCAGCTGCTCCGCGAGCTCGACGCCGGCATGGCGGACCTTCCTGGCGCGCCCCTGGCCACCTGCACCTATGCGGTCTGCGACCCGGCAGCCGGCTCCTGCTCGATCACCCGGGCCGGCCATCCTCCACCGGCCGTCATCCACCCCGACGGCACCGCCGAACTGCTGGAACTGCCCGCCGGGGCGCCGCTGGGAGTCGGCGGCATCGACTTCGTCCCGATCGAGCTGCCGCTGCCCCCGGGCAGCATCCTCATCCTCTACACCGACGGCCTCGTGGAGGCCCGCTGCGCGGACCTCGACCAGCGACTGACCCAGCTCCGCGACGTACTGACCGCCCACTCCACGCTGCCCCTGGACAGTCTCAGCCGGACCGTGATGAACCGGCTGGCCCCCGCACCCGACGACGACGTGGCCCTGCTGCTCGCCCGGATCAGCCCATGGGAGCCGTACAGGTGAGCGGCCGGAGGCGACGGTGGCCGCCTCCGTGTCGCGCCGCCGGGTACCCGGGCGGAGGTCCGCGGAGCTCAGGCCGGTCGGTCAGGACATCTCGTGCATCCGGCTGATCTCACTGGTCTGCTGTGCGATCACCTCGGTCGCCATCTCCTCGACCTGCACATTGTTGCCGTTCGACAGCACCGAGGTGGCCATGGTGATCGCGCCCTCATGGTGCGTGATCATGAGTTTCAGGAACAGCTCGTCGAAGGCCGCCCCCCGCGCCGCGCGCAGTTGCCCCAGTTGTGCCTCGGTCGCCATGCCGGGCATCGCGGCGTGGTCGTGGTGGTGGTGATCCGAGCCCGTGCCGCCACTCGGGTCCGCCGTCCCACCGTGGTTCTTCAACCACCCCTTCATGGCGTCGATTTCAGGACCCTGACCTGCCGCGATGCGTGAGGCGATGCGCTTCACACCGCCCGACTTCGCCTGGTGCGCGGCGAGTTCGGTCATCACCAGGGCCTGGCCGTGGTGCGTGATCATCATCTGGACGTACTCGAAGTCCGCCGCGTCGGGGGAGTCGTCGGGCAGTTCGTCCGCGGCCTCCTCGGCGGAAAGGGTCCGGGCGGGCTCACCGGGCTTGCCGGGCGCGATCACCGAGGGGCCCGGCGCGCTCCTCGTCGCCGGGGCGTCCGCGCCCGACTCGCACCCGCTGACGGCGAGGGCGACCAGGGCGAGCGTGGCGATCGCCCGCCACCTGACAAGACCAAAGACTTTCGCGCCGACTGCATTGCCATCTTTTGATCTGTACATGGAAAGTACGATACTGCCGGTGTCGGTGAACCGTTCCCTTGTGAACGGAGACCAGGGAGGAAACAGTGATCCTGTTGAACAGTCCCCGAACACGGCCGAGACACCTGGCAGTCGTGACGGCCGCCATCGGCCTGCTGGCCGCGCTGCTCACGGCCGCTCCGGCCGTCGCGACGCCCGACCCCGGCGACGCAGGCACCGCGCCTCAGCGTGTGTCCAAGAGCGCTGCGGCCGAGACCAGAACGGCCGTCTCCACGGGCGAGATACCGGCCCAGGACGAGATCGTCCACTCCGACAACATCAAACACCTCGTCAACATCCCCAAGGACGCCCTGCCGGACATCAACTCCGACCTCGCCTTCCAGGGCAAGTACGCATTCGCCGGCAACTACGACGGCTTCCGCATCTTCGACATCAGCAACCCGAAGGCGCCCAGGACGGTCTCCCAGGTGCTGTGCCCGGGGTCGCAGAACGACGTCTCCGTCTCCGGGAACCTGCTGTTCCTGTCCACCGACTCCTCACGCAGCGACAACTCCTGCTCGAGCACGGCGCAGCCCGCGACCGAGAAGTCGTCGTGGGAGGGCATGAAGATCTTCGACATCAGCGACAAGAAGAACCCGAAGTACGTCGCGGCCGTCGAGACCAACTGCGGCTCACACACCCATTCCCTCGTCCCGCACGGCCGCAACGTCTACATCTACGTCTCCTCGTACTCGCCGAGCCCGTCGTTCCCCGACTGCGGGCCCCCGCACGACGGCATCTCGATCGTCAAGGTGCCGCGCGACGCCCCCCAGAAGGCCGCGGTCGTCAACTTCGCGGTCCTCTTCCCGGGTGACGGCCCCGACGGCGGGGGCAACCCCGGCGCGCCCACCAACCCGGGTGTCTCCAAGACGACCGGCTGCCACGACATCACCGTGCTGCCGTCGCAGGACCTGGCCGCCGGTGCCTGCATGGGCGACGGCATCCTGATGTCCATCAAGGACCCGGAGCACCCGAAGGTCATCGACCAGGTCCAGGACAACGTCAACTTCGCGTTCTGGCACTCGGCGACCTTCAACCAGACCGCGAAGAAGGTCGTCTTCACCGACGAACTCGGCGGCGGAGGCGCCGCGACCTGCAACGCGGCCACCGGCCCGAACCGCGGAGCCGACGGCATCTACGACATCGTCGGCAAGGGCGACCACCGCAAGCTCGTCTTCCGCGGCTACTTCAAGATCCCCCGGTACCAGGCGGACACCGAGAACTGTGTCGCCCACAACGGCTCGCTGATCCCGGTCAAGGGCCGCGACATCATGGTCCAGGCCTGGTACCAGGGCGGCGTCTCGGTCTGGGACTTCACCGACTCCACGAAGCCGAAGGAGATCGGCTACTTCGAGCGCGGCCCGCTCAGCACGGACACGCTGGCCGTGGGCGGCTCCTGGTCCGCGTACTACTACAACGGCTACATCTACTCGAACGACATCGCCAAGGGCTTCGATGTGCTCAAGCTCAGCGACCGGCGCACCGACCCGGCCGGAAAGATCCACCTGGACCAGCTGAACGTCCAGACCCAGCCCGACTACTTCGACTGACCCGGCAAGGCTCCGCCGGTCTCCGGGCCCAGGAACCCGGAGGCCGGCTCAGGCACCAGGGCACCGGTCCCGCCGGGCGACTCGTCGCCCGGCGGGACTCCCGGCTCCCGGCCCGGACTCCGCCGTGGCCCACAGGCACCGCGTACGCCGAGGTCAGTACAGCGGGATACTCCCCACGTGGGACGCGGGCCCATCCGGCCGTCCGGCACCGTGTTGCCGGTGAAAGCAAGCCGCTCTGCACGCCGTGCCTTCCTCGTGGTCCATGTGGTCGCCTCCGCCAGTTGGCTCGGCCTCACCCTCGGGCTGCTCGCACTGGGGATCAACGCGACCGTCATACGGTCCGCCGTGACCGTGGAGGGTTCGGTCCGCGCCATGAAGCTCTTCGCCGACTGGCTAGTGCTCCCCGTCGCGGTGCTTACCCTTCTCAGCGGCCTGGTGCTGTCCCTGGCCACCCCATGGGGGCTGGCGCGGCACCGCTGGGTCTACACCAAGTTCTGGCTGACCCTGGCCACGATCACCGCCACGGTCCTCGCGCTGCGCCCCGGAGTGAACTCGGCCGTCGAGGCCGTCGCCCTCGGCGGGCAACTGCCCGGCGCCCGCGGAGTTCTGATGGGTCCGATCGTCTCCCTGACCGCATATGTCTTCATGACGGTGATCTCGGTCCTGAAACCCTGGGGCCTGACCCGCCGCGGCCGACGGCAACGCGCGGCTGCTCGCCCCCATCGGGATCACCCGGTACGAGTGGCCACCAGGGACACGCGGGTTGCCGGTCGCTGAGCCGCGCTCCTGGCCTGAGGTGATGGTCGGCCTCGGTGTCCGTCTCGCCCTCACCGGGAACGACATGTGACCACGGATACGCGACACGCAGCGTGGTGATCTCAGGCGGTCTCGGGGGCGAGCCGCCGGGACCGGTGCAGGGCGGTAGCCGCGGACAACACGACCGGGGTCGCGGCAAGTGCGAAGCACAAGGGCAGCGGGAAGCGGCCCACCAAGAGCCCAGTGGCGGCGGTGGCCCCCGACGAACCGGCGTTGACACCGGTGTTGACCCATGCGCCCGCCTTGGTGCGGGTGGCCGGACCGGCGCACTCATCGGCGATCAGATAGGCGGTGGTGATGGCCGGGGCGACGAACAGTCCGCCGAGCGCCGCCCACCCGATGAGCACGTAGGGATGGGGCGAAAGCCCCGTCATGGCCAGGGTCAGCCCCATGCCCGCTGCGAGGAATGCCAGCCGCAGCCTGCTCGGGGCGCGCCAGGGGACGGCGCCGTAGACCAGGCCGCCGATCGCACTGCCCCCGGAGAGCGCGGCCAGGGCCCAGGCGACCGCCTCAGGGTATTGGTGTTCGTCGGCGAAGGCGATCACCAGGAGATCGAACGCTCCCAGACACATGCCCACCGCGGCTGCGACGACGATCGCCTGACGCAGCCCGGGTCCGCCTCGCAGCGGCTGCACATCGGAGACGAGTCCCTCTGACGGCGCGGGCCCGGCGGGAGCCTTCTCGGGACCGACCCAGCCGCGGACCGCCGGAGACGAGATCAGGGCGAGTGAGCCGGTCAGTACGAGTGCGGCGCTCACCGCAAGACCGACCGATGGCGCCGCGACCTGCACCAGCAGTCCCACCAGCAGCGGTCCGGTGACAAAGAGGAGTTCCTCGGCGACCGCGTCCAGACTGTACGCACGCTGCAACAGCCGCCGGTCGGGAACCAAGCCGCTCCACAACGTCCGCATCACCGGGCCGAGCGGCGGCGTACACGCGCCGGCAGACACCGCCAAGCCGCCCAGCAGAATGCCTGAGGCACCGGGCCACGAGGTCGCGAAAGCCAGCACGGTCAGCAACAGCGCGTAGACGGCGGCCATGGGGGGCAGAACTCGGCGCGGCCCGTACCGGTCGACCAGCCCGGCACGGGCCGGCGAGAGAAAGACACTGGTCAGCCCGAACAGAGCCATGACGGTGCCGGACACGGCATAGGAGCCGGTGGCCTCTTTGACCGCCAGCACCAGCGACAAAGAGACCATTCCATAGGAAAGCCGGCCCAGCAACGCCGCACCGAATGTGCGGCAGGCGTGGCGGATGCGCAGCACAGCCGCATACGAAGGGGCCGCGGAAGACAAAGACAAGATCATGTTCCTTGGAGACAGCGCCGGACTGAGGGCGCTCACACGTACATGGGCAGCGAGAGCCGCGCCCGGTGGGCGCAGCCGGCACTGGCTCCTATGCACGGAAGAGGAACATGCGGGCACCGTAGCAGACCATGGGGCAGGCCGGGCAGCTCGCGTCCGCACAGGGCGCGGGCTGCAGAGAGCACATCACAGTGCCGCGGTCCAGCCGCCGTCGACGGTCAGGGTGTGGCCGGTGACGTAGGAGGACGCCGGGGAGGCGAGGAAGACGACTGCGCCGCTGAGGTCGTCCGGTTCGCCGACTCTGCCGAGGGGGATGTGGCCGTCCACGATCCGCGCCTCTGTCTCCGGGGTGGGGAGCAGGTCGGAGGTCATGGTGGTGCGCATATAGCCGGGGGCGATGGAGTTGACGCGGATGCCGTACGGGCCCCACTCGTAGGCCATGTTCCTGGTGACATGGACGACGGCTGCCTTGGAGGCGTCGTACACCGAGGAGCGCTCACCGTCCACGACCAGGCCGCCGATGGAGGAGAGGTTGATGATGCGTCCGTGACCACGCCGGCGCATGGCCCGGGCGGCGCGCTGCGCGGTGAAGTAGGTGCCGCGGAGGTTGATCGAGAGGGTGGTGTCGAACTCCTCCGGGGTGGCCTCCAGCGCGCTGTTGCGCAGGGAGACGCCCGCGTTGTTGACGAGGATGTCGGGGCTGTCGCCGCCCGCTTCCAGTGTGTCGAAGGCGGCGTCGATACTCGCCTTGGAGGTGACGTCGAGTGCCAGCGGCACGCAGTCCAGGCCGTGTTCTCGCAGCTGGTCGCAGGCGGTCACGGCGGCCTCGTGGCTGATGTCCGAGGCGACGAGGCGGGCTCCGGCCCGGCCGAGCGCCAGGGCCTGGGCCAGGCCGAGGCCACCGGCCGCGCCGGTGACCAGGGCGGTCCGGCCGGTGAGGGAGAAGAGGGAGTGCACGGTGGCGTCGCTGCCCCGCATGGGCGGGTCCTTCCTGGAGGAGCCTAGAGGCCGTAGTCGGTGAGGATGGTGACGACCTGCTGGGAGTCGTGCAGTACGTGCTCGCGGATATGCGCGTCGGCGGTGGCGGCGTCGCCGTCGGCGATGGCCGCGGCGAGCGGGCGGTGGTCGACGCCGGTCCAGTCGGGGGTCTGCACCACCTTGGAGCAGAAGTACCACTGGCGCAGTGCGAGATTGAAGTGGATCTCGGCGCTGGTGATCAGGTAGTCGTTGCGTGTCATCCGGTAGAGGCTGCGGTGGAACGCCGCGTCCAGATCGATGCATTCCTGGAGGTCGGTGGTGCGGAACTGCCGCTCGGCCAGGGCGGCCAGGTCCTCCTTCTCCGCCCTGGAGCCGCGGGTGCAGGCCAAGGTGGCCGCCAGGCCCTCGAGTTGCAGCCTCAGCTCCATGACGGAGCGGGAGTCCTTCAGCGCGATCTCGGTGGCGAACGTTCCGCTGCGCGGGAAGATCACGACAAGCTGCTCGAACTCCAGTCGCCGGATCGCCTCCCGTACCGGCGAGGCGCCGAGCTGGAGGCTGCTGCGCAGTTCCGCCTCGCTGAGCCGCTCGCCGGGCATGATCTCGCATCTGACCAGCCGCGAGCGCAGGGCCGCGTGGGCCGACTCGCTGAGCAGGTTCGGAGCTCCGGCCTCGGCTTTGGCCGCATGCTTGCCAGGGACGTACGCAGGACGCACAGTGTCCAACCCTCTCTGTGGACGGCGCCGCCGGACAGGCCGGCGGCACCACCAAATGGATGACGGGGAAAGGCTATTCGCCGGCGGTGGAGGCCCGCAGTGGCTGCCCTTCGGGGCGGTCGGCCAGCAGGTCGTCGATCACTGTCGAAATGCCGTTCTCCACGGTGCAGGCGTAGTCGCCGACGGAGTACTCGCCGCCGAGCACCTCGACCACCTCGAGCTGCACACCGTTGACACTGAGTGCGGATCCCAGCTCGAGCCGGGCCGGGCCGAAGCACTTGTTCCGCAGGACGAAGTCCTTGGAGGTGTCGCGGGAGACGATCTCGAAGGTCTTGAACCCCGGGCCGTTGGCCTCCGGGAGGGCGTGTACCTGGAGGTGCGGGTAGAGCGCCATGTCGGCCCACGCCTCGTTGGAGTATCCGTCCTGGGGCTCCATCGAGATGCCGAAGATCTGCTGGCCCGCGCGGCGCACGCTTCCGGCCACCCGGCTTGTGGAGTCGGTGAGTTGGATCTCCCCGTAGTGCTTGGGGTAGCCCCACACCTCCCGTCCGAAGGCGACGCTCCAGGGCTGGTCCTCGTACTCGAAGTAGTAGTTCACCCCGGTGTGGTCCCCGTAGCGGACCGGGATGACGACCCCGGAGTCGTAGAAGGAACCCGGAGTCGCGTTGGCGAAGTCCGCGATCTGCACCACAAAACGGTCGTCGGCCAGCTCGAAGGGGGTCGGCTCCAGCAGTTCCCGGAGGTTGTCGGCGTCGCCCTTGCAGTACACCGAGAGGCTGCGCAGGTTCTCCGACCAGTAGGGCTGATCGCCGCTGGGGTATCCGAGGTAGGTGAAGAAGTCCCGGACGTCGTAGTTCTGCTTCATCGTCAACTCCAATAGAAAAAAGGGTCAGTCCCGGCCGGCTTCATGGATCCGGCGGAGGAACGTCTTCAACTCCGGGGTGGCGGGCTCGTCGAAGATCTGCTCCGGGCGTCCCTCCTCCAGGATCGATCCCTGGTGGAGGAAGCAGATCTTGGAGGAGATCTCCCGGGCGAAGGACATCTCGTGGGTGGTCATCATCATGGTGATGCCGTCAGCGGCCAGTTCGCGGACCAGGTTCAGCACCTCGATCACCAGCTCCGGGTCGAGCGCGGAGGTGATCTCGTCCAGCAGCAGTACCTCGGGACGCATCAGCATGGCGCGGGCGATGGCCACCCGCTGCTGCTGGCCGCCCGAGAGCTGGTCGGGGTAGGCCTCGGCCTTCTCCCGGAGCCCGACCCGCTCCAGCATCGCCCGGGCGTCGGCCTCCGCCTGCTCCTTGGAGGCGATGCCGGCCCTGACGGGGGTGAGGGTGCAGTTGCGCAGGACCGTCATGTGCGGGAAGAGGTTGTAGCTCTGGAAGACGATGCCCACCCGGCGGCGCAGCCCGACCAGGTCCACGCCCTCGCCCGAGATGACGTCCCCGGCGAGCGAGATGTGTCCGCCCTGGATCGGCTCGAGGCCGTTGACGCAGCGCAGCAGGGTGGACTTGCCGGAGCCGGAGGCCCCGATGAGCGTGACCACGTCGTGCCGGGCGACGGCGAGGTCCACCTCGTCGAGCACGGTGTGGTCGCCGTATCTCTTGGTGACGTGGTCCAGCAGGACAAAGGGTTCTGTCATGGCTCAGACTCTCTTCAGCTTTGTGCCGGAGCGTGCCAGCAGGTAGTCGACGAAGCGGGTCTGCGGGATGGTGATGAGCACGAAGACGAAGCACACCGCGGTCACCGCGGAGAGGTTGAAGTCGTTCGCCGAGTAGATCTTGGCCTGGCTGAACGCGTCGATGATCCCGACGACGATCACCAGGGCTGTGTCCTTCTGCAGGCCGATGAACTGGCTCAGCATCGGCGCGGCGATGTTCCTGGCCATCTGCGGAAGGATCACGAACCGGTAGACGTCGGGCTGGGAGAGTCCCATGGAGAGCGCCGCGGAGGTCTGCCCCTTGTTGATGGACTCGATGCCGGCCCGGTACAGCTCGGCGTTGTAGGCGCTGTACGTCATGGCCAGCGCGACGATCGCATAGACGATCGGGTCGCCCTTGCTGAGCACCGGCACATCGGTGAGCGGCAGGCCGAAGCAGACCAGGTAGATCAGCACGACCGAGGGGATACCGCGGAAGACGTCGATATAGGCGATGCACAGCGCCCGGACCGGCCAGAACCCCTTTCCGGGAAGCAGCCGCCCGACGGCCAGCAGCAGCCCGAAGAGCATGGCGAGCAGCTGGGCCCCGACCGCGATCTCGATGTTGATGACCAGCGCCCCGAAGATGTCGCCGAGGCTCTTGGTCATATAGGAGACGTTGAAGAAGGTCTTCTGCACGGCGCCGTCGTTGGTGAAGACCAGAAGCCCCGCCAGGGCGGCGACGGCGACGAAGCCGGTCAGTCCCAGCGAGGAGACCGACGCGTCCCGCGACCGGGAGGCGGCGACCCGCGCCTCGGCGTACCGTCCCTCCGCCCACTCCCGCTCCGACTGCTTGCTGCGGCTGTAGGAGAGGAGGAAGGGCCCGCCCAGCACCAGCACCGGGAGTACGACGCCGAGCAGCAGGTGCAGCGGCTGGGAGCGGCTGACCGCGGCGCCCGTGAACTGGTAGCACAGCACGGTCGCCAGCAGGGCGAGGACCCCGGCGGCGCCCAGATAACCGGAGGTGGCCAGCGGGGCGGCGGGCGTGGGCTCCGCGGCGGTGGTCTGCGATCTCATGGCCCCGGCCTTCGTGCCGGGCGCTCTGGTGGCCATGATCACGCGCTCCAGTCCGGCAGCCCGTGGGGGTCGCCGCCCAGGATCGGGTTGAGCCACTTCTTCATGATCGCGTCGAGGGTGCCGTCCTTCTTCATGTCGGCGAGGATCTGGTCCACGACCTTCACATTGGGTGAGCCCTTGGAGAAGAGCGCCGCCACATTGCCGCCGACCGGGTACTTGCCGATCACTTCGAGCTTGCCGTCCGAGTTCGCGGCCCTCGGCATGACGGTGGCGGTGTCGTTGAGCGCCGCGTCGATCTGGCCCGCCAGCACGGCGTTGAAGAGGTCGTCGTTGGAGTTGAACACCCGCACCTGCTTGGGCTTGAGGGTGCTGTTCACATAGTTCAGCTGCACCGACCCGGCGAGCACCCCGACCGTCGCGTTCTTGATCGAGGACGGGGTGAGGGAGGAGCCCTTCTTGACCAGGACGCCCGTCTCATAGGTGTTGTACGGGGCGGAGAAATCCACCGCCCGGCGCCGTTCGGGGGTGTCGTAGATGTCCCAGAGGGCGAAATCGAAGTTGGACGTCTTGGCGGTCACCAGAGCTTCGAAGGAGGCGTTGACGAGCTTGATCTTCTTGAGCCCGGCCCGGTTGGCGATCTCCGCGTCCAGGCAGTACATATAGCCGCCGTCGACGGAGTCGAGCGTGTTCCCGCGGTAGCCGGCCGGGTAGGGGAGCGATGCGGCCACGGTCAGCGCACCGCTCTCCCGGGTGTCCATCTTGTGTACCTTCGGGTTCTTTGTGATCGCGCAGTCCCCGAAGGGATGGTCCCCCTGCGCGCTCCCCGAACCCTGCGTGCTGGAGCAGCCGGTGAGGGCGAGCAGCCCCGCGGCCACCGCGGCGGCGCTGCCGCGCCAAAGCGACTTCTTCACTAGAACCTCGTCTCGTGGGGCCGTTTCCGGCGACATCGGAGCAACCGACGCCAAGCCCCCGACGTCAGTGGAATTTCACTGACATGTCAGTGAACTGGGCGTGACGCTACCGAACACCTCTTCCGCTTGACCAGACCCGCGCGACGACTTTTTGCCTTGAGCGGACCGAAGCCTTTCGGTGGCCCCTCGTACGCAATGCCTTGTTCTGCTGTGCCGCACTTCGGCGGCCGAACCCCGGAACCGGCCTGACGCACCGTCAATTCCTGATCGGAAAAGGCCAGTTCCGCGAGGGGCGGTCCGCCGCCCCGCTAGCGCGCCGCAGCCTCCAGTGCCGCGATCCGGCGGTCGTGGAAGCGGCTGAGCACCAGCACCGAGACGGTGGCCCCGATCAGCGCGCAGAACATGTCCCACTGGGTGTCCCACACATCGCCCTGAGTGGCGAGGAACGCGTCCGCGTCATGGCCGCCGATCACGGCCGCCGCCCACTCGAACAGCTCGAAGAGCGCGCTGAACGCGAGACATGCGCACACCGTGAGCGGCGCCAGCCAGCGGCTGCCGCGGAGCGGTGAGGTACGGCTGAGCAGTTCCCGTACCAGCACGGCGGGCACGAACCCCTGCATCAGATGGCCCAGCCGGTCGTACGGATTGCGGTGGAGGCCGAAGACGTCCCGGATCCAGTCGCCGAGGGGTACCTGCGCGTAGGTGTAGTGGCCGCCCGTCGCCAGCACCAGCGCATGCACGACGAGCAGACAGCACAGCAGGTCGGTGAGCGGGAAACGCCGCCAGGCCAGCACGACCAGCGGCAGCCCGACGATCACCCACACGGTCTCCAGCAGCCAGGTGACGCGGTCCCGCGGGGCCCAGCCCGACACGATCAGCCCGGCCACCACGATCCCGGCGAGCAGGACGGGCGGAACGCGCCAGGGGGTGGAGCGTGCCGGGGCGGACGGGGCGGGTGCGGACAGGGTCGGGTCGGACACGGGCGGACTCCTCGCCGTAGGGCGCTCCTCACCACAGGAGCGTGACAGGACCCTCATCCTGATGCGGCGCCGGTACGGCGGCATGAGTACCGCTACTCAACCCGTTCTGGGGGCCCGACGCCGGACCCCGCCGGACAGAACCTAGGCGAGCCCCTCCGCCACGACGGCCAGGGCCGAGCGCACGGTCGCTGTCAGCCCGTCCCGGGCCGTGGCCGGATCGGCGGGTTCGTCGACGGTGCGCCAGGCGTGGTGCTCGACCGCCGCGCGCAGGGCCGCGTTGAACATCGCTGCCTGGATGGCCGGCCGTAGGGCGTCGGCAGGCAGCCCGGCACGTTCGGCGAGGGCGCGGGCGAACGCCGGCTCGGCCTCGTCGTAGGTCTGCAGCCAGACCGCGCGCAGATCGGGTTCGGTGCGGGTCAGCCGTACCAGCGCACCGACGGTGTCGCGGTCGGGGTCGCCGAGAAGGCTCTCGCGGTTCGCGAGCTCCCGATCGAAGACCTCGCCGAGGGGTTCACCGGGGCGCCACTGCCGCAGACAGGCGACGATGGCATCGATGCCTGCCGAGAACAGCGGCCGTACACAACTCTCCTTGTTCGGGAAGTAGCGCCAGACCTTCCGCGCGGACACGCCGGCCGCCGTCCCGATCTGCTCCCCCGTGGTCGCCGCCACGCCTTGGGCCACGAACAGGCCGACGGCGGCCCGGGCGATCTCCAGACGCACTTCGGCCCTGCGTGCCTCGGTCAGCGGCGGTCGTCCCGTACGGCCGTGGGGTGCGCTCATCTGTCCCTCCGGATCAGGCGATCGCTCTCGGACCGCACGTCCTGAATTCTCCTCCATGACTTAATGTCACTGACAGACAATAAGTCGTAGGGTGTGGAGACGCATCGGGCAGTCGCCCGGTCACCACGGTCATGAGCAGGAGCACTTCATGGACAGCGGGCTCGACGGGCGCAGCGTCATCGTCACCGGGGCGGGATCGGGCATCGGGCGTGCGGCGGCTGTGATGTTCGCCGCGGAGGGGGCGCGGGTCGTGGTCGCCGACCTTGATGCCGAGGGCGCGCGGAAGGTCGTCCGGGAGATCGAAGGGGCGGGCGGCACCGCTGTCGCCGTGGTGGGCGATCTGAGTGATCAGGCGGTCGTCGACCAGGTGGTGAGGGAGGCCGTCGAGCGCTTCGGCGGTGTGGACGTGCTGGTGAACAACGCCGGCGTCATGGACCGCATGTCGGCGCCGGCGGACGTCAGCGACGACGAGTGGGAGCGTGTGATCCGGGTCAACCTGACCGCTCCCTTCCTGCTCACACGGGCGGTGCTGCCGCACATGCTGAAGGCGGGGAGGGGCGCCATCGTGAACACCGCCTCCGAGGCCGGCCTGCGCGGCAGCGCCGCGGGCGCCGCGTACACCGCGTCGAAGCACGCAGTGGTGGGCCTGACGAAGAACCTTGCGGTCATGTACCGCAAGCAGGGTGTCCGCGCCAACGCCATCGCCCCGGGCGGCACCCGGACCGGTATCACGGTGGACGCCGAGCCGGGTGCCCACGGGCCGGCGGCCATCAGCCCGTACTTCGTCAACACGGGCAGGGTGGCCGAGGCCGACGAACAGGCGGCCGCCATGGTGTTCCTCGCCTCGGACGCCGCGAGCAACATCAATGGTGTGATCCTGCCGGTCGACGACGGCTGGTCGGCGGTCTGACATGCCGCGCAGCCGGTGCGGCCCCGGCGCCGGGACGCCTCCGGACCCGCCCTTGAGGCTGCGGAGGCGTGGAGACGGCGGCCTTCATCGAGATCGCCCCGCCCGCGGAGGCAGATCAGCGGCGAATGACCGGAAGCGTGAGACTGCTCGGATGTTCCGGCCCGTGGTGCACGGTGTTGACCGCCGACACCATGTCCGCCGCGCTCTCGGCGGAGATCTCCCCACCGGTGTTGGTGTTGCGGTCATAGCGCGGGAAGTTGCTGCTGGACACCTCGAGGCGGATGCGGTGGCCCGGCAGGAACACATTCGATGTGGCGGCCATCTCGATCGTGACCTCGTAAACCGTGCCCGGCTCCATCAGGCGCGGAGCTTCGAGTGACTCTCGGTACCGCATGCGCTGGATGCCCTCGCACAACAGGATCGCCCGGCCGTCGGGATGGACGTCGACGAGCTTTCCGGTGAAGTCGGTGTCCCGTGCGGAGGACGAGACATGGAGCGTCACGGACACATGTCCCGTGACCTCGATCGGCTCGTCGAGTACCGGACCCGTGAAACAGAGGACGTCCTCGCGCGCCTCGACAGTGGACTGGTCGGAGGGACCGGCGTGGACCGTCTGGTCGAGGGCGAGGATGGCACCGCCCACGCTGGGAACGGGGCGCAGCGGGTTGTAGAGATAGGAGTCGCGCTGCTCCGCCGGCGCCGGGGACAGGGCCAGCGTGCCCCCGCCGGCGGCGGTGTTCGCAGGACCGTCCGCCGACAGATGGAAGTCCGTGTAGGCGGTGTCCGGCAGCGGCCACGCGGTCTCGTCGCGCCACTGGTCGATGCCCATGACGAAAATGCGCACCGGAGGGATGCCGTCCAGGGCGGTCGTGTCCCCCTTGACCCAGTGGTCGAGGAACGCGCGATGCGCCGTCGTCAGGTCGGCGTAGCGCATGCCGGCGGCGGGCCCGAACTGCCGGTCGGGGAAGTCACCGGTGACGAATTCCGGGGCGTGCCCCCAGGGGCCGATGATGAGCCGCTGTCCGTCACGGGCATCGGCATGTGCGGCGCGCGAGCGCATGCCGGTATGGGCGCGAAGCGTCTCGGTGAGAAAGGTGTCGTACCAGCCGGCGATGCTCAGGGCCGGGACTTCCACCCGCTCGAGGCGTTCGAGCGGTGAATACGCCTTCCAGTAGTCGTCGCGCGAGGGGTGGGCGAAAACCTCGGCGAGCCACGGCGCATGTCTGTGCAGCACGGGGTGGTACGAGGTGGGCAGGACCTCTGTCAGCGCCGACCCCGACGCGAGAATCCTCGCCACCTCCTCCAGATCCGAGAGGACGGACAGGTCCCCGTCGGCGAGATCACGCCTGAGCTTGTTGAACACGATGAGGCTGACCCAGCACAGCGACGTGTCCAGGGACATCGCGCCGCCGGGCGAGTACCAGTGCGCGCGATAGAAGTCAGCCGACGCCTGCGCCGTCGCGATGGCTTTCAGACCTTCGACCCCGGTCGCCGCAACCGCCCACTGCACCATCCCCATATAGGACTGGCCCCACATGCCGACGTCACCGTTGCACCAGGGCTGTTCGCGGAGCCAGCGGATCGTGTCGGCACCGTCCTCCCCATCTCCGGCATACGGATAAAACATGTCCTCCGAATGGAAGGTGCCCCGCGTCTCCTGCCGAACGATCGCATATCCCGCCTCCAGGAATGAGTACATGTTCGGATCGCTCGAGTAGATCAGCTGGCTGTCATCCTTTCCGTAGGGCGTACGGATGAGAATGACGGGCACCGGCTCCTCATGACGAGGGCGCCAGATGTTGGCGCTGAGCCGGGTGCCGTCACGCACGGGGATCTGTGCGTCGATTTCCAGGGTGTACGACGGTGCCATGGAGGAATTCCTGTGGGAGAAAGGGCGGTCAGGAGAGAAAGAAGGTCGGTTCAGCGCGGCGAGCGAACAGCCATGTCGACATGGCGACCGTCGTGCGTCGGGCCGTCGTCCATGCCGTACCGTGCCGCGTGCGCTGTGCGACCTCGCAAAGACTCGGGGCTCCCCGTGGGGGAGGGTCAAGGCCGCCCAACCCGTTGTTTCCCCCCTCAGGGGAGGGGCTCGCACGGTCCGTCCCTCTCTCTTCCGCCCCGTGCGACAGCCGTGTCCCGCTTCCGGATCAGGAGGACGTGTGACCCGGATCCATGCCGCTCCGGGTGTGGAAGACGGGCCAGCCGATCTCGGTGACCCAGGCGTCCTCGTCGTTGGTGTCGGCCGGACCGGTCAGATAGGTCTCCCGGATCGGGCCCGGTGTGGAGATCTCATGACGTGCGACATGCGAACCCAGCGCGGCATAGGCGCGGTCGATCGAGGAGTGCCCGCCCTGGTGGGTGACCACGCACAGTTCGGCGGTGGGGCACAGCAGCGGGACGACACGCCCCAGCGGTCGGATCCGGTCGGTGGTCGGGACGAACACCGTCGCCTGGCCGGCACCTTCGGTGAAGATGCCGTCCTCGTACAGCCCGACCACCGGCCCCTGCACCGCGGCGCCCGCGGCGCGCAACGCGGCCGTCAGCTCCGCGGTCGCCCCCCGGAACCATGGTGTGACGGTGGCGGTGTCGACCTCGGCCTGGATCGCGGCCCCGGCGGCCGCGCGAGCGACACGGAACCGCACCCGGCTCGTGTCCGGATCCGGCTTCAGCAGAGCGGTGAGGCTCGCCGCCGCGGCCTGCATCCGCTGAAGATCACCGATCAGCCGGGACAGATGCTCCTGGAGCAGTGCCGTGCGCCTCTCCACGCTGGGCGCGTCCAGCAGAGCGCGAATGTGATCCAGAGGGAGGTCGAGATCTCGGAACCGCTTGATCAGAAGCGCGTCGCCGATCTGCTCCACCCTGTATCTGCGGTACCCGGTCACCTCGTCCACCTCGGCCGGTACCAGCAGCCCGACCCGGTGATAGTGCCGCAGCGCCTTGACGCCGAGGTGGGTGGCCCGGGAAAAATCACCGATGGTCAAGGTGCTCATACCGTGCAGTATGCGCCCTCCCCCGGGGGAGGGTTTCGACGTGCGTGGGACTTGAGGTCGCCCGGACGGTCATCCGGAGGATTCAGATGTCGCCGGCCTCCGGCAGCGCGACATACCGGCAGACCACAGAAAGGACCTCCCCCCATGACAGCCTCGCTTCTCACCGGCGTGCTCGCGGAGAACTTCCGTGCGACCAACGCCCTCGACCTCGACGCGATCGTCGACACCTTCGCGGACGACGCCTTCATCACCGACGCCTCCCGGGAGATCACCGGGAAGGCGGCCATCCGCGCCTTCCTGGCCAAGGAGATCGTGGGCGACAAGGTCACCTACGAGGTCACCGAGGTGCGCGAGCACCATGGACAGATCATCGTGCGCGCCGTCACCGACGGCACCTTCGACAAGTCCCGGCTGCCCGACCCGGTGATCCTCACCCACTACTTCCAGGTGCGCGACGACCAGATCACCTCACAGATCACCGTCCTGCTCAAGCCCTCCCAGTACTGACCGACCCATGGAAACGACCGTATGAGCACCACATCTCCTCAGCCCTCCCGCTACGCCCTCGACCCCGAACTCGCCGACGCCTTCAGCGCACCCCGCCCGGCCGTCGCCCGCGGGGACTGGGCAAAGCTGCGTGAACTCGGCACAGCGGGCCAGGCGTACATGGCCACCCTGGACCCGGCCTCCACCGGCGTCACCCGCACCCGCCACAGCACCCCCGCCGCCGACGGCGCCGCACTCGAACTGCGCTGGTACCGCCCCCGTGAGGCCACCCCCGGCCCGGCCGTGCTCTATGTGCACGGCGGGGGCATGATCCTCGGCAGCCTGGACGCCTACGACCGACTGCTCGGCTGGTACGCCGAGCAGTCCCGGGTGCCCTTTCTCTCCGTCGGCTACCGGCCCGCACCCGAGTCCACCGGCACCGCACTGGCCGAAGACGTCTACACCGGACTGCGCTGGCTGAACCAGCACGCCCCCGAACTGGACGTCGACCCCCATCGGATCGCCGTCATGGCCGACAGCGGGGGCGGCGCCCCGGCCGCGGGCGCCACCCTGCTCGCCCGCGAACGGAAGCTGCCCATCGCCCGGCAGATCCTCATCTATCCGATGCTCGACGACCGCACCGTGAACCCCGACCCGGCGCTCGACGCGGTCGCGCCCTGGAAGTACGACAACAACGCGACCGCCTGGGGCGCCGTCCTCGGCGACCGAGCCGGGACCGACCGGGTCTCACCCGTCGAGGCACCCGCCCGGCTCACCGACGCGACGGCCCTCCCGGCCGCCTACCTCGAGACCGGCGATCTGGACATCTTCCGCACGGAAGTCATCCGCTACGCTGCCACGCTCGCCGCCGCGGGAGTACCGGTCGAACTCCATGTCCACCCCGGCGCGCCCCATGGCTTCGACCGCCTCGCCCCCGACGCCGCGGTGACCCGCCGCGCCCACCGGGACCGGCTCCGGGTGATCGCCACGCTGTAGCCGCCGCTGCCACCATCCGCGGCGGGCCTGGCGCGGATGGTGGCGGGGCCAAGCAGACCCAGGCAGGTCGGCTGCACCTGGTGCGGCTGCCGTTGTACCGGCGAGCTGCGAACGCGATGAATTGCATCTGACGCAACACTGCCGCACTGTTCACTCTCGCGACCGAACTCCCCGCCGTCATCCTCGCCCGGACACTCGGTGTCCACATCAAGGTCGCCGTCCAGTGGCAGCAGGCATCCACCGGGGGGCTGGGCCGCCTACGCCGCCGACGTCAGTCGACGGACGAGGCCGACATGACACCAGAGGAGGGCCAGTCCAGAACAGTCAACTCAGGCCACTGCTCTCGCCACCGCGCTGCCTTGGCCTCATAAACTGCCCGCGGAGCCAGCACCGGGTTCGGCCGAACGACCAGGTTGAACACGTCCGAAAGACCATGCGGCGCATACACGCGCCACCGGCCGTCAGTCTCCAACCGGACTCCCAGACAGCACGTCGTCGCAGCGAAACTGTCGATCGCCGCCTCAGTGGAGTCATATGGCGGACACGCCACTGCGAACTTGTCCTCATACCAGAGGTGAACCCGGGCCTCGTTCCGGATCTCAACCTCTGCCGGGAGGTCGGCGAAGACCTCCTTGCCGGTCTTGATCACGACATCTTCTGCTTCCCAGGACAGATCGTTGGCATCGAAGTAGAAGACGTCGTAGTCCTTGATGCCGCTGGTCGGTGGTCTGTCCGTGGCCACGTTCCACACGGTCTGAAACAGGCATCCAGCGGTCACATACCACCCAGGCAGACCCAACGTGGCAGTCCGCGCCAGCACCTCCGTCAACACGTCGTTACGCGATAGCACCACATGCAGGGACTCGAGCTGCTCGTCGAGAGGGAGTCGGCTGATCACCATCCCTGCCTACCACAACTCGCCCAGGGCCACGGCCGATCCACTTCGCGCAACCCCTCCCTGCTGTTTCGACGACTTCGTCGATCCCACCGAAAAACTCAGGCGTCACGAGCAAAACCAGCTGGGAGGCTGTTTTCATGATGGACAAAGCGTGTCCGACGCAACACCGCGCAGGCGCAGGAGACTTCGGTGTCCGCTGATCGCTGCCCCGGAAAGGCGGCCGTGTCCTCCTCGAGGACGACCGGGCTGCACCGGCCCGTTATCATCCCGGGATGACGCAGCAACCCCTCCCGGCCGAGCGGCGGCGCCCGAACGAGGGGCCGAAGGCTGCCGCCCGCAATCGGGCCGCCCTCATCGCTGCCGCTCGGGAGATCTACGCGGAGTCGGGCCTGCAGGCTCCGCTGTCCGCGATCGCACGCCGGGCCGGCGTCGGTCAGGGCGTCCTGTACCGGCACTTCCCCGACCGGGCGGCCGTGGCGATCGCCGTACTGGAGGAGAACGTCCGGCAGATCGAACAGGCGGCGGCTGCGGACGGCGCGGACATCGCTCAGATGCTCGGTGTGCTGACCTGGCACCAGACGGAGTCGACCGCTTTCGTCAGTGTTCTGCACACCGACGGTGCGGGCGGTCGCTCCGGCACCCCCGCCTATGCCTCGGCCCTGTCCCGCCGGGTCGAGCAGGCCTTGCGGAGACATCTGCCGGACGGGCATCGGCTGGCTGCCCGGCCCGAGGATCTCATGATCGCCGTAGGCATGGTCTCCGGTGCCGCTCTCGGCCCCACCCGGGAGCAGCGGGAGCGCCGGGCGCTGGCGGCTTGGCGGCTGCTGGGTGTCGAGGTGGGACCGGTGCGGCCCTTCGAAGGGTGAACGGAGGCGGTGTCAACCGCCGTTGGACTGCCGAATCCCCTTCGCCAGGGCGTCGAAGGTGTACAGATAGCCGCCCGCAGGCCCGCTGACGGTCATATAGGCCTGGGTGCCGCCGGGAGTGATGGCCACATTGGTCGCCGATGTGAGTCCTTCCGCGGCACGGGCGGGCACCTCGACGGTCGCCAGGCGCTCACCGTTCTTGCTGTACACCGCCATCGCGGGCCGGCCGTGCAGGGCCTGGTAGAGGTTCCCGCGCGCGTCCACGGCGATCGAGTCGGTCTGCGCGATCCCGCCGTCGACCCGGATGGCGATATGCCGGGAGACCGCTCGGCCCTTGCCGTCGAGGAGGAGATAGGAGATGCGGTTCTGCGTCAGCTCGCTGAACCACAGGCCCCGGTAGTCCACGTCGAACGAGATGCCGTTCGGCGCCGCCAGTCCGTCCGCCAGGACGGTGGCGTCCTTCCCGTCGCGGTCGATGCGCACCACACGGCCCTTCGCCACGCCCTCGGACATACCGCGTGAGTCGCTGATGTAGAGGTTGCCCTCCTGGTCGAAGGCGAGGTCGTCGGGGTTCATCGGCGCTCCGTCGACCTCGCCGGAGAAGAAGGTCCGTGGATCGCTGCCGTCCGGGGCCAGACTCACGATGTCCCCGTGGGAGAAGTCGGTCAGATAGACACGCCCGTCGTGCGGGCTGAACTGGGCCGAGGTGTAGGTGCCGCGGTCGTCGGTGTGAAACTCCCGCGAGGTCTTCCTGCGGATGTCGACGCGCAGCACCTTCGGCTCGCCGGCGGGCGCGGTGACGTCGACGACGAGCAGTTTGCCGTCCTCGTCGAAGACCGGCCCCTCCAGCAGGGTCATCCCGGTCTTCGGGTGCACCGTGGTCAGTTGCATCACCTGCCGCGCGCGGATGGTCCTCTCCCCGCCGGCGCCGGCTGCCGTGTCCACGGCGGAACCCACGGTCTTCGCACCGCACCCGGTGAGGGCCAGCAGGCCGATCGCGGTGAGCCCGGCGAGGGAACGGATCGGGAGTCGTCGCATCAAGTCACTCTTCCTGTCCGAAGGTGTGCGGACGGAAACCCCGCACCAACCGGACAGCGTTGTCCGGTCCTTGTTACCGTAGTGCATGCCTGCTCAAATCCGTTGCCTCCCTGGGCAGTTCACGGACGAGACGGCCCCTTTGCAGCGAACCGGAAGGAACAAGGTCCCCCCACATGGCGAATTCACAGGAGTGGTCGGTCGAGGCGCTCGCCGACCTGCGGGAGCGTTACCGGGCCGAACGGGAGCGGCGGGTACGGCCCGACGGCGTCCGGCAGTATCTCGCCGCCGCGGAGTTCGGTTACTACGCCGATGACCCGTACGCAGGAGAGACGGCCGAACGCGAGCCGCTGCGGGACAGGGTGGACGTCGCGGTCGTCGGCGGAGGCTTCGGCGGCATCCTCGCCGGGGCACGGCTGCGCCGGCAGGGGGTCGAGCGCGTCCGCGTCATCGAGACGGGCGGCGACTTCGGAGGGACCTGGTACTGGAACCGCTACCCCGGCATCCACTGCGACATCGAGTCGCACGTATATCTGCCGATGCTCGACGAAACGGGGTACGTCCCGGAGTGGAAGTACGCTCCCGGTGAGGAGATCCGCCGCCACGCGGTACGGATCGCGGAGCAGTTCGACCTTTACCGGGACGCCCTGTTCTCCACCGCGGTCACGGCTCTGACCTGGGACGACGCCACCGAGACATGGATCGTCACGACCGACCGGGGCGACGAGTTCCGGGCGACGTACGTCGTCACGGCCACCGGAACCCTGTCCGAACTGAAGCTCCCCGGCATCCCCGGTATCGAGAGCTTCAAGGGCCACACCTTCCACACCTCACGCTGGGACTACGCCTACACCGGCGGCACCCCGGACGGCGGTCTCGCCCGCCTCGCGGACAAACGCGTGGGCGTCGTGGGCACCGGCGCCACCGGCATCCAGGTCGTCCCGAAGCTCGCCGAGGGCGCCCAGCACCTCTATGTCTTTCAGCGCACCCCCTCCACCGTGGATGTGCGAGCCAACCGGCGCACCACCGCGCAGGACGTCGGCGCCGACCACGACGGCTGGGCGCGCGAGCGCCGCGACAACTTCCTGCGCATCGTCTCCGGCGAAGCCGCCGAGGCCGACCTCGTGGCCGACCAGTGGACCCGGTCGGCCGGCCTCCTGGAGAAGCTCCTGCCGAGCTTCCGCCGACACGGCGACCGGGCGGCCTTCGAAGCGGCCTACGAGGCCGCGGACGCCGCCAAGATGAACGACATCCGCGCCCGGGTCGAGCAGATCGTCACCGACCCGGGGACGGCGGAGAAGCTCAAGCCCTGGTACCGGTACGCCTGCAAGCGCCCCACCTTCTCCGATCTGTACCTCCAGGCGTTCAACCGCGACAACGTCACCCTGGTCGACACCGCGGACTCCCACGGCATCGAGCGGGTGACCGAGCGCGGTGTCGTCGTCGGCGACACCGAGTACGAACTCGACTGCCTGGTCTTCGCCACCGGCTTCTCCGTGGGCGCGTCCGGCATCCACTCGGGCAGACTGCCCGTCCACGGCCGGAACGGCGTCCAACTCCAGGACGTGTGGCGGAAACGGGGGCCGCGCACCCTGCACGGTCTCACCAGCAACGGCTTCCCGAACCTGATCCAGCTGGGCGGCGTCCAGAGCACCAGCAGCGTCAATTACACGCATGTACTGGACGAGCACGCCGTCCACGCGGCGGCCCTGATCGCCGCCGCCGAGGCCGAGGGCGCCCTGGTCGAGCCGTCCTGCGAGGCCGAGGACGCCTGGGTCACCGCCCTGGCCGAGGGCGCGGCCGACCATGAGTGGTTCCACGCCGAGTGCACCCCCGGCTACTACAACGCCGAGGGACGCGGCCGTCCGAACGGTCCGACCGCCTACCCCCACGGTGCGTTCGCCTTCCACGACCTGCTGAGGAAGTGGCGGGCGGCGTCCCTGGGCGAGATCCTCCACACCAGGACCGTCGCCCTCGACTAGTGGTAGTGCCCCGGCAGGCGACGTTCGCCCCGTCACGACGTCGGCATGCCCCCTGCTCGACTGCGCTCGCGCGGGGGCCCCACGACGCCGCTCCTTGACGGGCGACGTTGCCTGCCGCGGCGCCAGGGGACATCCTCGCCTTCCCCCTGCCCGCGCTGTTTCCGCTCAGGATCCGTCCCATATCCCCAGACGCTTGAGCCTGCGCTGCCGGAGCCGCTCCGACGCTGCCACGAGGCCGAAGACGAGTCCCATGACCAGCCCGCCGATCACGGGGAACAGGAGATTGTCAGGCTCCTCCTCGTCCGACACCAGCCAGAAGAAGAAGGTGAAGAAGAGCGTGGGAGGCAGGGCCGTGTACAGACCGGCCTTGATCGGGTGCCGGCCCACCCACTTCTGGAACCGAGTCGGACGCCGTTGCCCGCCCAGAACCCGATCCAGAGCCCAGAACGCACGCGCCAGAGACCGCCACCATTTCCCCACGGCAGAAGGATAGGGCAGCCGATCTGCTGTTCGAACCGGTGCACAGACGCCACCGTTCGAAGCGAACGAGGCCGCGCAGCCGGGCCATCAGCCGAACGGCTGGGCCATGGGCTTCGCGTCGGAGTCGTAGACCAGTTCAGCAAGCTGGATGAGGAAGCCGTATTTCGCCAGACGCCCCTGGATGCGAAGGAAGTATGACCGGCTGGAGCATATGAAGATCTCTCGACGGCGCACCTTCCACAAGCTGTCCTCATAGGTGTTCACCGCATACCGGAGAGCCGCCTCCGCTTCTTCCGCGCTGCCTTCGAACTCCGCAATGGTCCGCGCGTCACAATTCAGCTCTCCGACACCTTCGACAGGCACGGCCAGCACGATCCACCGGGGCATCCCGCGACCAGTTCCTTCCCCCTCGGCGCCGCTCTGCCGCGACACGCACAGGTCAGTGTGACAGGCGAGAAGTGAGGCTGGACCGCCACCACTCAGCCGGGCGGGCGGCGGCGGGTGTGCAGCGCCAGTACCAGGCAAGCGGTGGTCGCGATGATGGCGAGTGCGGCGGGCAGCCGTGCATAGGAGGTACCCGCGACCGGCGCCTGGGCGGCCAACAGCACCACCGCCGTCGCGGCGGCGGCCGCCAGTGCGGGGGTCGCCCGCGGCTGGCCGGTCGGGGCGGTGACACCGGCTGTCCATGTGTCGGTGACGAGCAGATAGGCGAGCAGCAGGGCGGCGATGCAGACGACCAGCCAGACCGCGGGTCCGGTGGCCGCCGCGACCGCGATCGCCGCGGCAGGCAGCACGGTCGTCCTGCGGCGGGCCGCGACGGTCCGCCAGCGCATGGAGGTCTGGACGGGGCGCGCGTCGACCATCGGAGCGGCCCACCACGCGGCCGCCGCCGCCCCGAGCATCAGCACCCTGACCGGCGGCGGTGCGTGCAGGACGGCCGGCGGATTGCAGGCGGCGACCGCGAGGGCCGTTCCCAGCAGTCGGTCGGTGATGCGCGAGGTGAGCCGTGCCATGAGCCGGCCGGCTCGGCTGTCGTCGGCGCGCGGGCCCGGCCGGGCGAACCGGGCGGAGGCGTCGGTCATCGGGCCCCTCCGTGGATGCGGGTGCGCAGCAGTGGCGCAAGGGCGAGGTCGAGGGTCTCGCCGGGCCGGTGGGCCACGACCGCGATGCCGCGTTCCACGAGGGCGAAGCGCATGGCGTCGCGGTCGGCCCGCCACAGCCGCAGCGCGAGTCCGCTCTCGGTGTCGCCGGGTTCCACGATCGGGTCGCCGGTGGGGATCTCGACCACGATCATCGGGTTGGCCCGCCCGCGCACCTGGTGCAGGACGTCGAAGATCCGCTGGTCGGTCAGCGGTGTGATGACATACACCAGCGCGCCTTCGGGCAACGCGGGCGGTGGGAGCCGGCTGAGGCCCGCCGTGCGGTACGCGCGGTCCTTGCGGCACTCGAGCACGCTCTCGACGATGCGGTAGAAGTACCCCTGGCCGCTGCCCGGTTGCAGCCAGCGGGTGGCGCCACCGACCGACACCACGCCGACCCGGTCGTGGGTGCGCAGATAGGCGCGGACCAGCCCGGCAGCGGCCCGGAAGGTCTCGTCGAGCGAGGACGCGCCGGTGACCGGATCGACCACGTCGGTGAGCACGTCCAGCAGCACCACGGTGTCGGCGGTGCGCTCCGCGGCGAACTGGTGGACCTGCAGGGTGCCGCGGCGGGTGGTGGCCGGCCAGTGGATCCGGCGCTGCCGTTCGCCGCGCACATACGGGTGCACGCCGGTGACCTCGACGCCCTCGCCGCGCTGCACGGCGGTGTGCTCGCCGAGCCGCTGCGGCAGCCGGACCGGGATGGGCGTGAGGCCGGCGTGTTCGGGCACCGGGAAGACGGCGATCTCGCCGAGTTCGGCCCGCACACTGAGGCGCGCCAGGCCGCCGCGGTCGTAGAGGTCGACGTCGACCGTGCCGAGCGTCCAGCGGCCCCAGCGCTGCGCGGTCAGGACGAGATCGACGCGGTGCGGGCCGACCGCGAGGTGGTCGAGCCGGACCCCGTGACCGAGAGTGACGCCGGGGTCCAGGCGGCCGGCCTCACCGTCGTAGGCCACCGCGATCCGCACCGTCACCTGCTCGCCCTCGAAGCACCGCCGCGGCGCCACCTCGACCTCGGCCGTCACCGCGTCCGGGCGCCGCCCGCTCGGCAGGGCGAGGGCGAGCAGCACCAGGGGCCCGGCGGCGAGAGCAAGCACCCAGGGCCGCCCGGTGACCAGCGCGGCGGACAGCGCGACAACGGCCAATGTGCCCAGCCGCAACGCGCGTTCACCGGGGCGCCAGCCGGGCGGGGGCGGCGGCGGGGGTTCGGCGGTCACCTCCTGGCGGCCGTCCAGGGCCCGTCGGACGGCGGCGGCCGCTCTGGAGGCCGGCACGGGCTTCGTCATGATGCGACCGGCGTGCGCGGCAGGGTCTGCGGGGCGGGCACGGACTGCGTGATCTCGCGGATCACGTCGTCGCCGTCGATCTGCCGGACCCACAGCTCCGGCTTGAGGGTGACACGGTGTGCGAGGGCCGGCACCGCCACGGACTTGACGTCCTCCGGGGTCGCATAGTCCCGCAGGTCAAGGACGGCACGGGCACGGGCGAGCTGCACCAGGGCCAGGCCGCCGCGCGGCGAGGCACCGACCTGGATGTGCGGGTGGGACCGGGTGGCGCCGACCAGCGCGACGACATACTCCAGCAGGTCGTCGTCCACCTCGACGCGTTCGACGGCGGCCCGCATGGCCAGCACCTCGCCCGGCCCGCTGAGCGTGCGCAGCACCGCCTCGGGCGCTGCCCGATCGACCCGCGCGCGCAGCAGGCCGGCCTCCTGGGACGCCGTCAGATAGCCCATCCGCACCCGCAGCAGGAACCGGTCGAGCTGGGCCTCCGGCAGGGTGTATGTGCCCTCGTACTCGATGGGGTTGGCGGTGGCGACGACCACGAAGGGCTCCGGCAGCGACCGGGTGCTTCCGTCGATGGACACCTGGGACTCGGCCATCGCCTCCAGCAGCGCGGCCTGGGTCTTGGGCGGGGTGCGGTTGATCTCGTCGGCGAGCAGCAGATGGGTGAAGACCGGTCCGGGCCGGAAGACCATGTCGGCGGTCCGCTGGTCGTAGAACGGGGCGCCGGTGACATCGGAGGGCAGCAGATCGGGGGTGAACTGGATGCGGCGGAAGTCCAGGCCGAGGGTGGTGGCGAAGGAGCGGGCCAGCAGCGTCTTCCCGAGACCCGGCAGATCCTCGATGAGGACATGGCCACCGGCGAGGATGCCGAGCATGACCAGCTCCAGTGGTTCCGGCTTGCCGACCACCGCCGTGCGGATCTCGTCGAGCACGGCCGCGGCCCGTTCGCCCGCCTGTCGCGGCGTCAGGGTGTCGTGGTCCGGGGTGGGCTGCGGGCTGGTCACGGTCGGATCCTCACGGGGTGGGGTCGGAATGTGCGGGCCGCGGGGTCGGCCGCGGCGCCACCGGTCACAGCGCTTCCAGGCGATCGAGCAGGGAGCGCAGGACGGGCTCGGGGAGAGTGGGCCCCGGAGCGGTCGCCTCCGGATCGATCCACGGCCATAGCTCGGCGCCGACCAATGCCTGGGCCCGCTGCGGGTCGCGGTACATCGCCACGCCGTGCCGTTCGGCCAGCCGGGCGGCGAACAGCCGCTGCAACTGCGGCCGCATGACGGTGCGGAGGTGCGCCTCGCCGTCGTCCCCGAGGGTGCCGGCCACGATGCGATGCCACTCACCGAGCGCCGGGGCCCGGCCGGCCAGCAGGCGCACCGGCCTGCGGTGTCCGCTGTCCTGGGCGGCACCGCCCGCGGCATAGCGCCCCAGGGCCAGCGCGACAGCGGTGATCAGGGCGAGGCCGGTGGCGGCCGCGGCGACACCGTCGGCCAGGGCGAGCAGCACTTCGGACGCGACGGCGACGGTGCCCAGTACGGCCAGCGAGTGCCGTACCGAACCGGGTGCCCGCAGCACGGAGTTGACCGAGTTCCGGATCCATGTGGGCGCCCTCACGTGGCATCCGCCACGGCTTCGGGACCATGCGCCCCCGAGCGCAGGCCGTGAGCGATCTCGTCGAGCGCGGCCGCTGCCCGGTCACGGTGGCCGCCGTCCATCGGGTGCGTGGAGTAACGGGCCTCGCGGAACAGGGCGGTGAGTTCGGCGGCGGCCGCCCGCGCGGGCAGGCCACCGGCGACGGCCCGCTCCAGCAGGTCCTGCGGGCTGTCCGAGGCGCGCCGGGCCACACCGGAGTCGGCGAGCGACTCCTCCATCGCGGCGTAGCAGGCGATGACGGCTGCGCGGGTGTCGGTTCCGTCCAGCAGGGCGCGTTGCCCGGAGTCCACGGCCTGGGCCAGGCGTTCCTGCTCGTCGTCGAGCGTCGCGTACGTCGCCGTGACCTCGGGTGCCGTCGGCCGGGTCAGATATCGCCACAGGTACAGCCCGGCGAGCACGACGGTCACGGCGAGCAGGGCGATGCCGAGACCGAGCAGAATGCGCGTCAGCCCGAAGTGCACGTTGTGGCCGCTGTGTTCGAAACCCGGTGTGGGCGGCGAGGTGAACCCCTGGCCCTGCTGTGCGGGGGGAAGCCGGAAGGGCCCGTCGCCGTCCCCGTCGTGGCTGCCGGACGAACCGAACCGGTGCAGGAACAGGATGAGCAGCGGGACGATCAGCGATGCGGCCAGCAGGAATCGGCCCATGCTGTCCACCAACCGCTGTTCCACCGGGTTGAGTTCCTGGCGGGCGCCGACCTGCTCCAGGTACTTCCCGCGCAGTGCGATGCCGCCGAGGAGTGACAGCAGGGCGAGGCCGACCACCAGGACGGGGTTGCCGCCGAGCGGCCCGCGGCCCTTGACGAACAGATCCGTGCCGGGGTGCAGCAGCAGTGCTCCCAGGGCGGCTCCACCCACGACCAGAACGCTCAACGAGGCCTGTGCGGCGCCGATCCTGCCGTGTCGCCGTCGCCCACCCGCCGTGCGCTCCCGCCCCACCACCGCCCCCTCCCAGCGACCGGCAGCTTCGCACACCCGTCTTCGGCGATCAAGAAGATCAAAACGCAACCCCACGGACGATCCGGATCCGAACTGCTCCGCAAGATGATTTTCCGTCAGCGACCCTTCTTTCCTCGTCACAGGCTCGAATGATGCATTCATGCTGGTCGTGTGACCGAGTGGTGAAAACGAGTCTCTGTCGCTCCCCGGTGAACTTTTTGCCGCCACCGCATCGTTGATGATGGGTGATCGGAAAGCGCCCGGGGGCGTACCCCGGGAGGCACACTCAGGCACGAAGAAGGATCATGAACACGGTCACTGCCAGCGACAACTACACCGTCTCGGTCTTGCAACGGCTCTCGGAGAGAGGCGATCGTGACGCGATCGTCGCGGGGGAGCGGCGGATCAGCGGTGCCGAGGCCGTCAGCACGGCCCTGCGCTTCGCCGCGGCTTTACGGGGCAGCGGTCTGGTGGAGGGAGACGGAGTAGCGCTGTTCGTGGAGAACACCCCGGAAGCGCTGCTGTTCCAGCTGGCCATTCATTTCTCGGGCTGTCGACTGGTCTTCGTCCCGCCGGAGCCCGGCAACGGCGAACTGGAAGCCTTGATCCAGCGCGCTGACGTCAAGATGCTCCTGTTCGACCCGGTCTTCGAGGAGCGGACCCGGCGGATCACCGGCCGGATCGACATTCCGCATGTTCTCAGCATCGGCGCATGCTCGAGTGCGTCCGACTTCCTGGCGGCAGCGTCCAGCATCGCCGGCTGCTCGCTCGGTGAGGCCGCCGACGGCCGCCATATCGCGACGCTTCTCTACACGGGCGGTACCACCGGACTGCCCAAGCTGGTCGTCCACCGCAACGGCTACTACGGCCTCTACGCACAGGCCGCGACCGCGTACGCCGCCGATGCCTCGGCCGACGACGCGTTGCTGATATGCACGCTGGTGACACACACCAGCGGCCATGGCGCCTTCCTGGTGGGCGTACTGAGCGGCCATACCGTCGTGCTGCTGAGGACGTTCGACGCCGGCGCGGCCCTGGCCGCGATGGAGAGCGAGCGTGTCACCAGGATGATGGTGGTGACACCCATGCTGTACGAGCTGCTCGACCACCCGGACTGCCGCGCCGGGCGATTCCCGGCGCTGTCGACCCTCCACTACACCGGGGCGGCCGCTTCCCCCGCACGTCTGAGGCAGGCGATCGAACGCTTCGGTCCGGTACTGCACCAGATCTATGGAGCGTCCGAGAACGGGCTTGTCAGCGAGCTGACCCCGCAGGAGCACGATCTCCGACGGCCCGAGTCCCTGACCAGCTGCGGGCGTCCAGGGCCCGGAGTCGAGGTGGAGCTGCGGAACGACGAGGGCAAGCCGGTGGCCCGAGGAGAGGTCGGCGAGCTGTATGTGCGCAGCCGTACGGTCATGGAGGGCTACTGGAACGACCCGGAACGTACCGCGGAGGTGCTCGACGCGGAGGGCTGGTTCCGCAGTGGAGACCTCGGGCGCCAGGACGAGGACGGCTATCTGTACCTGGTCGACCGGGCGCGGGACATCATCGTGACGGGCAGTACCGCCGACAACGTCTATTCCCGGCTGCTCGACGACTTCCTCACCGCACAGCCCGCCGTCAAGGAGGCCGCGGCCATCGGTCTGCCCGGCGACGACGACAAGGAGGCCGTGCATGTCGTCCTGGTGCCCGATGACCCTGCCGACGCCCCGGACCTCTCCGAGCTGACGCGCGAGATCGTCGACGCCCTCGGAGACCTCTATGCGCCCGCCTCCTACTCGATCACCGACTCCCTCCCCCGGACGACCGTGGGCAAGACCGACAAGAAGGCCCTCCGCGCGACCCTGCTGAAGACCCGCGCGTAGCCCCCCGACGGCCTCGCCCGAAGCCGCCGTCGCCGGGCCCCCGCGCCGGGCGACGGCAGCTTCGGGCACGGGGCTCGGTGCCCGTGAACAGACTGATCGCGGAGTAGTTTGTTCATGGACACCGAGCCGGGCTCCACCACCTTGGGATCGTGCGCATGAGCGATATCTATCCGTTCCTGGCGGTCGACGATGTCGACGCCGCCGTCGAGTTCTACGCGCAGGCGTTCGGCGCCATCGAGGAGGGCGAGCGCGTGCGTGCTCCTGACGGGCCGCAGGTGGCAGTCCTCTCCATCGCAGGCAATCGCCTCGGCGTGGCGACCGAGGCGCCGGAGCTCGGCACCCCGAGCCCGCAGACGCTGGGAGCGACGACGGTACGGATCTCCCTCGACGTCGATGATCCCGACACGGTCGCCGCGCAGGCGGTCGCCGCCGGCGCGCGCGAGATGTTCCCGGTCGCCGACCAGCCGTACGGGATGCGCCAGGGCCGTGTGGTCGACCCGTTCGGCCACCACTGGCTCATCGGCCGCCACCTCTGAGCGGTCACCCGCCGGGCGACCATGGCTGCGGTGGGCGGCGCGCTGATCTGCAGGCGACGCCCGAAGCCGTTCCGGCAGGGGTTTTCTACTCGAAGAACTTCAGGCCCCATCCGGTGTCGGTGTTCGGCCCGGGGACGTTGGCCCGGCTGTAGGTGACGCCGCCCCACCAGCAGAAGGTGCCCGTGTACCAGTAGCGGTTGTCCCACGTGTACGGCGTTCCCTTCGGGACCGCGTGAAACATCAGGGGGAACGTCGGGCCTGCGGGCGGGCTGGTGGCGATGTCGCCGTCGAGCAGGACGAAACTGTGGTGTCCTGGGCCGTTGACGTACAGGGTGGGGTCCCAGCCGGGCATCATCGTCGCGGCGTCGGAGCCGAACAGGCAGCCGTTCGACTTGTACCAGTCCCATACGTAGGTGGGGTCACCGCCGGACCGCAGCCTCAGGTCGGCCAGACAGTACCGGTCGCTCCAACTGCCGTTGGCGGAGTACACGATGTGCAACCGGCCGTCGGGATCCTTGATGGCTTCCGGGCCCTCGTTGATGAACGGGTTGCCGACCACCCGCTCCCAGCTCTCCCGCGGCTGCGAGATGATGTACCGCGCCCCGGTCGGCGTGGTCGGGCTGCTCATCCGGGCGATGTAGAGGTTCTGCTCGACATCGGTGTCGCCCTCCCATCCCGACCAGACGAACCAGCGCTGCCCGGAGAAGGTGAACATGGTCCCGTCGATCGCCCATTTGTCGTCCGGCAGGGCGAGTTGCGTCTCGGCCGTGTACCCGCTGTCCGGGGAGGCGGAGCTGATGACGAACATCCGGTGGTTCGCTCCGACCCCGGCCGTGAAGTAGATGTAGTAGCGGCCACCGTCCCTCACCAGCTCCGGAGCCCAGACCTCTCCGCGGCCACGGGTGTCCGACCAGACCTGCCGGGCGGGCGCCGCCGCGAGCGTGTCCGTCGACGCGGCCTGCCGGACGGCGATGCCCGCGCCGGTCGACTGCACGGATACATAGGTGCTTCCGACACGGATCACACTCGGGTCCGCCGCACGCAGCGCCGTCTGGCTCGCCCGGGCCGGCCCGACGGAGGTCAGTGAGATCGCGGCAGCCAGGACCGCGGCCAGGGCGAAGACCACGGCGCTGTACAGACCTCGGAGAGCCTTCATGCTCCTCTTCCCCTGCTCGGCCTCAGCCTCGGCTTCGGAGTGGACCCGGTACGAGCGGTCTACGGCGCCGCGTCGAGCAGGTCGAGGGCGCTCTGCTGGCGTGCCGCGTCCAGCTTGTCGACCGGTCCCGACCAGCGCAGTCCGTACTGGTCGAGGGCGTTCCGGTCGCTCGTGTGGGCTCGGTCCGCCTGGCGTCGCAGATAGGTGGTGTACGGATGGTCCGGCAGCGCCGCGTTGAGCTTGCCCAGACCGCGCACATGGGCCCCCTTGAAGGACGGCCCGTCGCCGCCGCAGTCGCCGCTCTCGCACGGGTCCCGCAGGATGCCGTCGGCGGTGTGCAGGGAGGAGTTCGTGGTCGCGGCGTCGGCGATCTGCCGAGCGCGGGTGAGCAGCGCACCGTCGCCCGTCGCCCGGTTCAGCTCGGTGAGCGCACCGAGCAGCACACCCTGGTTGTACGACCACACGGGCTGGCCGTTGTTGCGGCAGGTGGACAGGTCTATGCCGTCGTTGACCAGGTTGGAGCCGTTGATCATGCCGGTGCCCTGGAACCAGGACCAGCCGGCGCGGGCCCGGTCGAGATAGGTGGTGTCACCCGGGACGCGATTGTGCAGGGCGGCGCTGAGCTGGATGTAGAGGGAGTTGGCGATGGCGTTCTTGTATGTCTTCGCCGTACTCCACCACACTCCGCCGCCACAGGTGCCGTCCCAGTAGGCGGCCATATGGTCGGCGTCGGCGCGGGCGGTGTTCAGGTAGCGGCTGTCACCGGTCAGGTCGTACGCGGCGATCCACGCGAGCCCCCACCAGCCGGTGTCGTCGATGTACTCGTTGCGGAACTGCCCGCCCTGTGCGTTCAGATTCCGGTCGTATGTGCGGGAGATCGCGTACGAGTAACTGCCCATCCCTGACACACGGATGTTGTCGATGACGGCGGTCAGGGCGTTCGCGGAGTTCCACCAGCCGGTGGTGTCGAACAAGCCGGTCGAGTTGTTGTAGAAGGCCATCAGACCGGTGGCCGCCGCGGTACGCCGGTCGCCGGCGTTCCATGTGACGCGGGCCCATGCCGTGCAGGCGATCTCGGCGCGGTCACCGGCCTTGCCGCAGGCGCGCAGCGCACCGACGCCCTGATTGTTCCAGTCGTCGACGTTGTACATGAGGGTGCGCCAGCCCCGTTGCCCGGAAGGGACGGTGGTGTCACCGAGCTTGCTGCCGGAACTCCAGGTGCGGCCGCCGTCGAAGGAGCGGTCGAGCCAGACCTCGTCGCCCGGGTCGCCGTTGTCGATGGACGCCCAGCCCATCGCGTCGTTGTCGTCGAGGTGGAGGGCGATCGACCGCCCGTAGAGGGCCGCGGTGACCGGGACGCGGTCGCCGGGGGAGAGGGCGGGATCACGCGCGTCGCAGTATCTGTTGCAGACGGTCGCGGTGACAGCGGTGCCTGCGGCGGACGCCGACTGCGGGGCGAGGCCTGCGAGAAGCGCGAGGGCGAACGCCGCCGCCCCGCCGGCGAGAAGCCTCGCCCTTCGGGACCTTCGTACTGGAGTCATGGGGCCTCCGCGTCGACGCAAGGTGTGAGAGCGCTCTCAGAAACTAGTGAAGCGGAGCGGGGGCGTCAATGGGTTTGTCATGTACGGGAGTTGAGGATCGGGCGTGCGGTGTTCGAGTGCCGGACTTCCGGGTGCCTATGCGAGGCCACCGTTGCTCATCAGCAGCTGACCGTTGATCCACCCGCCTTCCTTGGAACACAGGAAGGCCACCAGATGCGCGGTGTCCTGCGGAGTGCCCAGCCGGCCGAGCGGGGTGCTGCGGACGCAGTGCTCACGGACCTCTTCGAGCATCCAGCCGGTGTCGACCGGCCCGGGATTGATCACGTTGGCGGTCACGCCGAGGTGGGCGAGTTCATGGGCGGCGGCCAGTGTGATGCGGTCCAGAGCCCCCTTGCTCGCCCCGTAGGGCAGGTTGCCGACGGTGTGATCACTCGTGAGGCTGACGATCCGACCGGTTCCCCGTTCTGCGGCGAAGCGGCGTCCGAACTCGCGGATGAGCAGCCAGGTGGCGCGCGCGTTGACGGCGAAGTGCCGGTCGAAACTCTCGACGGTGGTGTCGAGCAGCCCGGAGTCGACGGACTCGCAGTGGCTCATCACCAGCGCGGTGACCCTGCCCATCCGCTGTCCGACCTCGTCGAAGACGCGTGCCGGGGTGTCCGGGTCGGCGAGATCCGCCTCGATCGCGATGGTGGACGCACCGTGCTCGGCCAGAGCTCGGCCGATCGCTTCGGTCGCGCCGGGCTCACTGCCCCAGCTCATACGGTCGTCGTAGGGGGTCCAGTAGGTGAAGGCGATGTCCCAGCCCGCTGCGGCCAGCCGACCAGCGATGCCGGCACCGATGCCGACGGTGCGGCCCACCCCGGTGATCAGCGCGAGCGGGCGGCCAGCCGGAGAACCCGGTCCGCAGGCGGGCTGGTCATGATCGGCGTTCGTCGTCACGGTCCGGAATGGTCCACCAACGGCACCGCAGCGTCAATCGTTTTCCTACGACGCCGCGGCAGACGACAGCGACAGGCGGCACATGCTGCCCAGCCCGGAGGAACAGCGATCACACGAGTGTCCGGTCAGCGGCGGATGAGGCCGAGTTCGGTGGCGGTGGCGACGGCGGCGGTGCGGGAGTCGACGTCGAGTTTGACGTAGATGCGGGCCAGATGGGACTTGACCGTTCCTTCGGTCAGATGGAGGCGGTTGCCGACGGCCTGGTTGGACAGGCCCTCGGCGACCAGGGCGAGCACCTCGGTCTCGCGCCGGGTCAGGGAGGTGCCAGGGGTGCGCAGCCGGTTCATCAGTCGGTCCGCGACGGTGGGTGCCAGTGTGGTGCGGCCTGCCGCAGCGGTGCGTACCGCGGTGGCCAGGTCTTCGGGCGGGGCGTCCTTGAGGAGGTAGCCGGTGGCGCCGGCCTCGATGGCCGGGAGGGTGTCGGCGTCGGTGTCGTAGGTGGTGACGATCAGTACGCGGGGGGCGTGCGATCGGGCGGTGATCCGGGCGGTGGCTTCGGCGCCGCCCATGCCCTTGCCGAACTGGAGGTCCATGAGGACGACGTCGATGTCGCCTTCGGCGGCGCGGGTGACGGCGTCCTCGGCGGTGGCGGCTTCGGCCACGACGACGAGGCCGGGCTCGGTTTCCAGTACGGCGCGCAGTCCGGCCCGTACGACGGGGTGGTCGTCGGCCAGGAGCAGACGGATGGGGGCGTCGGTCACGGGCGGGCCTCGGGCTCGGTCTCGGCGGGCGGGATGAGGGGAATCCGGGCTGCCAGGGCGGCGCCCTGGCCGGGGGCGGATGTGACGAAGAGGGTGCCGCCGAGGGCACGCATGCGGGCACGCATGGCGGGCAGCCCGAACCCGCCGGTCTCGGGGCCGGGGGCGGGCAGGCGGTCAGGGTCGAAGCCGCGTCCGTCGTCGACGACGTCGAGGGTGACCTGGTCGCCGAGGTAGCCGAGTGTGACCTCGGCGGTGGTGGCCTCGGCATGGCGGACGGTGTTCGCCAGGGCGGACTGGGCGATGCGCAGCAGCGCGACCTCGTGCGTGGTCGCAAGCGGTGCGGGGTCGCCGGTGAGGTGGAAGCGTGCGGTGAGCCGGTGCCGGGCGGACGTGGTGGCGCACAGGCGTTCCAGGGCGTCGGCCAGGGTGGTGCCTTCCAGGGCGGGTGGAGTGAGGGCGGCGACGAAGCGGCGGGCCTCGGCGAGGTCGTCGACGGCGGCCTGCCGTGCCTGGTCGACATAGCGGGCCGCGTTCTCCGGGGCGTGGGGCAGAGATCGTTCGGCGGCGCGCAGCAGCAGCTGGATGCTGGACAGCCCCTGGGCGAGGGTGTCGTGGATCTCGCGGGCCAGGCGTTCGCGTTCGGCCAGCACCCCGGCGGTGTGCTGGGCGGCGGCCAGGTCGGCACGGGCGGCGGTGAGTTCCTCGATCAGTCTGCGGCGGTGTTCGCTTTCCCGGTACAGGGCCTGGTAGCCCCACACCACCGCGACCGCCACGGCGGCCCCGAGCGCGGGGCCGATGGCCATGGCGGGGCTGAAGGAGTGCTGGTGGGCGGCGAAACCGGCGATGGCCGCCGCTGCGGTGGCGGCCACGGCGGCCAGGCCGACGCGGCGGGGCAGCAGGTGGAGCTGGAGGAAGTACAGCGGGAAGGCCACCCAGACGGCGTCGGGGGACAGGGCCAGCAGTACCAGCCACACGGCCCCCACGGCGGCCAGCCACCAGGCGGCGGCAGGCCGGGAGGAGCGGATGCGGGGGAGGAGCGGTCCGGCTGCGTACACCAGTCCGCACGCCGTCGCCACCGCGACGATCACCCCGGCATCGGGCCGGCCGGCGGTCAGGGCACGGCCGGCAGCCAGGGCGAGCAGACCGATGACCAGCAGGTGCAGGCACCAGGCAAGGGCCCGGGTGGTGGGGGTCAGAACGGGGGCAGCGGTGTTCACAGTGCCTCCCAGGCTACGGAGGCAGGATCCTCGGCGCCTCCATCGAAAGTTAGAACCCGTGCGCCGTCTTTCGGCCCGCGAAGTGCCGTCCTGAGCCGGACGCGCACGCAGGGGGCCGGCCGCGACGGTGGAGCCATACCGCCTCCACCGCTGGAAAGGACGGGCAAGGCCGTGTTTGTCGCCTGGAGAGATCTGAAGTTCGCCAAGGGGCGCTTCACCCTGATGGGAACCGTCATCGTACTGATCACCCTGCTGGTCGGTCTGCTGTCCGGACTGACGGCCGGACTGGCTCGGCAGAACGTCTCCGCGATCACGGGACTGCCCGCCGACAAGATCGCCTTCCAGGCTCCCAGCGGCGGTCAGGACCTGTCGTACACCGATTCCACCGTCACCGAGCAGCAGTGGCAGCAGTGGTCCAGGACCCCCGGTGTCGAAGGCGCCGAACCGCTGGGGATCAGCACCGTCAAGGCCACCGCCGGAGACAAGGGCACCGCCGTCTCCGCCTTCGGCGTCCGGCCAGGCTCCCGCCTCGCCCCGGCAAGCGGCACGATCGACAACGCGTCGGTGGTGCTGTCCACCGGGGCCGCCGCCGGCCTCGGCGTCAAAGCCGGCGACATGCTCACCCTGGCCGGGCAGCGAGTGAAGGTGGCCGCCGTGCGGGGCGACGCCTGGTTCAGCCACACCCCGGTCGTCTGGACCAGCCTGCACACCTGGCAGAAGACGGCGCCGCCCACCGATGGCAAAGAGGGCCCGACCGCCACGGTCATCGCCCTGAACATCACCTCCGAGGCCGATGCGGCGGCGGCCGACCAGCAGGCCGGCACCAGGACCCTCTCCATCGACGACTCGCTGTCCGCGATCGGCTCCTACACCTCCGAGAACGGCTCGCTGCAACTGATGCGCGGCTTCCTGTTCGCCATCTCCGCACTCGTCATCGGGGCCTTCTTCACGGTGTGGACCATCCAGCGCAGCAGTGATGTCGCCGTCCTCAAGGCACTCGGCGCCTCCACCGCCAACCTCCTCAAGGACGCCCTCGGCCAGGCCGTCGTGCTGCTCGCCGGCGGCACCCTGGTCGGCACCGGCATCGCCGCAGCCGTCGGAGCACTGGTGGCCGGCTCAGCCGTTCCGTTCCTCCTCACCCCCGCCACCGTCCTGCTCCCGGCCGCCGTGACGATCACCCTCGGTGCTCTCGGAGCCGCCCTCTCCATCCGCCGCATCACCTCCGTCGACCCGCTGACCGCCCTGGGGAGCGCCCGATGAGCCTGGACCTGACCGACATCACCCTCACCTACCCCGACGGCGACACCCGCCTGACCGCTCTCGACAGGGTCAGCCTGAAGGTCCCCAAGGGCAGCCTGACCGCCGTGGTCGGCCCCTCCGGCTCCGGCAAGTCCAGCCTCCTGGCCGTCGCCGCCACCCTGATCACTCCCGACGCCGGCACCGTCACCCTCGACGGCACTTCCACCACCGGTCTGAGCCGAGGCGAGCTCACCGACCTGCGCCGTCACAAGATCGGCATCGTCTTCCAGCAGCCCAATCTCATCGCCTCGCTCACCGCGGCCGAACAACTGCAGGTCATGGCACAGCTCGACGGCCGAAAGCCTCGCACCGCCCGCAACCGGGCCCTGGAACTCCTTGAATCGGTCGGACTGGCAGACCAGGCCGACCGCCGGCCCCACCAGCTCTCCGGCGGCCAGCGCCAGCGCGTCAACATCGCCCGCGCCCTCATGAACGGCCCCACCGTCCTGCTGGTGGACGAACCCACCAGCGCCCTCGACCATGAACGCGGCGCCGCCGTCATCGACCTGATCACCCGCCTCACCCACCAGCAGTGCGCCGCCACCGTCCTCGTCACCCACGACCGCACCCACCTCACCGCCGTCGACCGGATCGCCGAGGTTCACGACGGAAGGCTCAGCCTCCCGGCGGCCGTGGCGACCTGACGGTGGAGAAGGACGCCTGCGCGCCGGCACGGGGCGGCGAAGCGGCGAGGGGGTCAGGCGCCGGGCCGCGGGACCGGCGACAGGGGTGGGCGGTGGTCGCGGAAGAACTCGGTGATGTCGTGGGCCAGCAGGCCGGGTTCTTCGTGGGCGGCGAAGTGTCCGCCCCGGGGCATTCCCGTGTAGCGCGTGACGTTGTATGTGCGCTCGGCCCAGCTCCGCGGCGGCCGGCTCAGGTCGGCGGGGAACAGGGCGACGGCGGTAGGCACGTCCACCCGTTCCACTCGCCGGGTCAGGCCGCGCGCGTACTCGTAGTAGGGGCGGAACGACGTGGAGATCGTGCCGGTGAACCAGTAGAGGGAGGCCTGGGTCAGCAGGAAGTCGTCGCTGAAGCGGGCGGACAGGTCGCCTCCGCAGTCGCTCCACGCGCGGTACTTCTCGACGAGCCAGGCGAGCAGGCCGGTAGGTGAGTCGGCCAGGCCCTGGCTCAAGGTGAGGGGGCGGGTGCTCTGCTGGTGCTGGTAGCCGCCCTCCTGCGCCAGCCAGGCTGCCACGGAGTCGAGGTGGTCCTGCTCTTGCGGGGTGAGGCCGGCCGCGTCATAGGCGGCCGGGGCGGCCACGGCCGTCAGATGGATGCCGACGAGCGCCTCGGGGTGGGCCTCGGCGAGCCGGGAGGTGACACCGGCGCCCAGGTCCCCGCCGTGCGCCGCGTACCGCTCGAAGCCGAGTTCGTCGTGCATCAGCCGGTGCCAGAGGTCATGGGTCTGCTCGGCGTCGGTGAGCGCGGGCCGCTGGGGCGAGAACGCGAATCCGGGCAGCGAGGGGACGATCACGGTGAAGGCGTCCTCGGCTGCTCCTCCGTACCGGGAAGGGGTGGCCAACCGGTCGGCGAGGGCGGTGAGCTCGAGGAAGGAGCTGGGCCAGCCGTGGGTGAGGACGATCGGTAGCGCGTCCGGGTGTTCGCCGTCGAACCGGAGGTAGTGCACGGGTGTTCCGCCGAGGTCGGAGAAGCGGGAGGGAAGGGCGTTGATGGCGGCCTCGTGGGCTCGCCAGTCGTAGCCGTCGGCCCAGTACGCGGCGAGACGGCGGAGTTCCCCCGGGTCGGTCCCGGCCTCCCAGCCGCTGACCGGCCAGGGCTCGGCCCATCGAGTGGCCCTCAACCGAGCGCGGAGCTCATTGAGTTCGTCGTCACTCACCGCGATCACGGGCGGGCTGCTCGGCATGAGGTCTCCTTGGTGTGCTGCTGGAACGGCGTCGTTGTGGGGACCCACGGGAACTCCCCGTGAGAGCCTCGCGGGCACGGAGCAAGCGCGGCAACCGCGTTCAGGTGTCCCGACCGGTGAGCGGAGGGAGGGCCTGCGCGATCGCGGCATGTGTGGCCTCCCGCGGCTCCGGCTCCGTCGCGAGGAGCGCATGCATGATCAGCCCTTCGAGCAGGGCGTCCAGACGGCCCGCGATCTCCGGCCCGGTGAAGCGGGACAGAACGGCCCGGCTGTCCCTGGTCCACTTCTGTGTGAGCGCGCGCAGAGCGGGATCACGCAGAGCCGCCAGGTGCAGTTCGAAGCCCAGGACCGCACTGCGGCGCCGGGACGGACCTCCCTGTACGAGTTCCACCAGGACCTCGATCAGGTCCTCGCGCGCTTCCACCTCCGTGAAGAGGCTCTCGAACTCCGCAGTTCGCTGCTCGACGTACCAGTCGAATGCCTGCGCCTGAAGCTCGGCCAGGCTCGAGAAGTGGTAGGTGACCGACCCCAAGGGCACATCCGCGCGTGCGGCGACCTTCCGGTGTGTGATGCCGGCCGCCCCCTCCGCCACGAGGACATCGAGAGCGGCGTCCAGAATGCGCGTCCTGCGCTCCGGATCATGTCGACGAACCCGCCTCGCGCCGGAGGTCTCCCCAAGTTCCACCTCGTTCATAAGAACAAATGTACACCGCTAAAGAACGGATGTACTTATCCGGCCTGCGAGAGCAATCTCATCGTTCGCGCCTCGGACGCGACGGGGTGCACGGGGGCGTGGTGTGTACACGACCGGGGACTCGCCGGTGTGCGGTTCAGGGGCCGCAAGTTCATCTGGTCTCCACGTGATCGTCGGGCGTACGTCCGACCCGTTGTACAAAGTGCCGTTTCGACGCCGTGTCATCGAGCGCCGGCACTCACGGACCCACGAAAGAACCGCACCGTGTCCCTGCACATCCTTGCCCGTTCGAGGGCTCAGGTCCGGCCGACGCCGGGCACCTTGCTGGCAGGGGCGGCGCTGGCGGTCTTCATCGCCTTCGCGGGGCCCGTGCCTTCCGCGGCCGCGCACCCGTTCGGTCCGCCGTCCACGGCCGAAGTCAGCGTCCAGGGTTCTCGTCTTCTGCTCGCCTGGAACACCGACAAGCTGGACTGGGTGACGCTCGGCCAGTCACTCGGGATCTTCAAGGGTCAGGGTGGCAGCGGGAGTTCCCCGGGGCTGTCGTTCGAGCAGAGACTGCAACGGTCCCCGGCTGTCCGGGCCTATCTGCTCGAGCACATCGCGGTCGCTCAGGCAGGCCGGCCCTGCCGGGGGACCGTGGTCGGGGAGATGAAGGACTTCCTTGCCCAAGGGGCTCAGCTCGCCTTCGACTGCCCGGCCCCCGGGGTCGAGGTGGACGTCACGATCAGCGCCCTCACGGACCTCCACCCGGCGTATCGGACCATGCTCACCTCACAGGGCCCGGCCGAGCCGCAGCAGGCGCTGTTCACCTCTGCCGAGCCCACCACACACATACGGTTCACGGCCTCCGGCGGAGGCGTTCGCAGGACGGTCGCGGTCTTCTCCGTCGGCACTCTCGCCGCCGCCCTGGCCATCGGCGGGTGGGTCTTTTGGCGCTCACGGCGCCGGACGGCTGCCCCCTCCGGCGACACCACCATCACGGGACACGGCTTCCCCGCCGTGTCCCCGGCAACCCCGAACGGCCCGGGCGGCGAAGCCGTGACGACCGCCGACACCGGCACAGGCACCAGGAGTAACGCATGACAGGCGTCGGGAGTCTCGACAACCACCTGATAGCCCTTTTCGACGGACACGCGCTCTTCTGGGTCGCCTTGGTCGTCGCGCTCGGCGTCGGCGCCGCTCATGCCGTCGCCCCCGGCCACGGCAAGAGCATCACCGCCGCATACCTGGTGGGAACACGGGGGCGATACAAGGACGCGGCGCGCCTCGGCGTGATCGTCGCCACCATGCACACCTTCTCGGTGCTGGTGCTCGCGCTGCTGTGGGTGGGCGTCAGCAGCACGGCGATCAGCACCAAGACCGCCACCGCATGGATGCAGGCCGCGGCGGGCGCGATCGTGGCGATCGTGGGGGTGGGCCTGATCTACCGGCATCTCCGCGGCCGTGGACATGCCCACGGACACAGCCACGACCATGCGCACGGTCACGGCCACTCCCATGGGCATTCCCACGGGCATGGCCATGAGCATGGGCACTCCCACGGACACCACGACCACGAGCACGGGCATGGGCACTCCCACGCACACCACGACCACGACCACGAGCATGGGCATGGGCATGGGGATTCCCCCGCACACCACGACCACGAGACGACGGCGCAGGATGGCACCGCCCACGCCCACCACCACGTGGAGCAGCTGACGAATCCATGGTCCCGCCAGGGCCTGGTGGCGCTGGCGCTCTCGGGCGGGCTGCTGCCGTCGCCGTCGGCATTCCTGATCTTTGTGAGTGGTCTGCTGACGGGCCGTGCACTCGGCGCCCTGGCCATCGTGATCACGTTCGGTGTCGGGATGGCGCTGACCCTCACGGGCGTCGGGGTGGCCACCATCCGCGGTTTCACCCTCATGGAGAGACAGTTCCGTGGCCGGACGGCCGCTGCCAGGCTCAGGTCCTGGACCCCGCTTCTGGCCGGTCTGGCGGTGGTGACGGCGGGGTGTCTCTATGTCTTCGCCGCGGTGTCCACCCTGACGGACGACGGGGACGACCTGGCTCCGGCCTCCAGCACGGCGACGCTGCCATAGCGCTCGGCTCGACCGACTCGGCTCGACCGGGTCGGGGGTGAACAGGCCTCGTCCGCTGTCATCGGACAGGCGCGGACCCCGGCCCGCGCGGCAGCAGAGCCACGGTCAGGGCCGGCACGGTGGCGAGGATCAGCCACGGGACGGCGGGCGGGAGCCCCATGCCGAGCAGGGACCCGGTGGCCGAGCTGCCGAGGAGCACGATCAGGCCGGAGACGGAGGACAGCGCCCCCGTGTAGAGCCCGATGCGCCCCTCCTTCGCCAGGTCGGGCACCCACGCCCGGGCGGCGGGCACGATCAGCATCTGGCCGAGCGTGAGCAGGACGACGTACCCGGCGGCGGGCAGCAGACCCGCGAGACCCGTCCAGCCCGCCGGTCGCGCGGCCGCCACGACCGCGAACCCGGCAGCGACCAGCAGCAGCCCGGCGGCCATGGAGCGGCGCAGGTCGAGCCGGTCGCTCGCCCATCTGGCGACCGGGAGCTGCGCGAACACGACCAGCAGGGACGACAGGGCGAACAGCCAGGCCAGCGGAGCCTGCGAACCCGTCGCTCGTTCGACCTCGTCCGGCAGGGCGAGATAGAGCTGGTTGTAGGCGAGCAGATAGCTTCCGTAGGCGCAGCACAGCGCCAGGAAGCGGCGGTGGCGCAGCAGTTCGCGCACTCCGCTCCCTTCCCGCGACCGCGTTCGGCCGGGGATGTGCCGCGGCATCAGCCACGCGTGACCGGCGAGGACGAGCACGAAGACCCCGGCACCGGCGAGGCACGCGGTGCGGAAGTCCACGGCGAGCAGCAGGCCGCCGAGCAAGGGACCCACGAAGGCACCGGCCTGGCCCGCGGCGGAGAACAGGGCCAGGACGCGGGTCCGTGAGCCATTGCCCTCTTCTTCCCACACCACCGCCTGCCGTGCCACTTCCGACTCCACGGCCGGGGAGAACAGTGCGGCGGCGAAACCGATCAGCAGCACCGCGCCGATCACCGCCCAGGTCTCCTTCGCGAGCCCCAGCCAGAGGAACCCGGCGATCCGCAGCACACAGCCGCCCAGGACGGCCGGCCGCACGCCGTACCGGTCGATGAGCCGGCCTCCGACCACGAACAGGCCCTGCTGGCTGAAGGTTCTGAGGCCCAGCACCAGGCCGACCGTCCAGCCCGCCATGCCGATCGCCGTGCCCAGATGGTCGGCGAGAAACGGCAGCACGGCGAAGAAGCCGATGTTGAAGGCGAGTTGGGTCAGGATCAGCAGCCGCAGCAGTGGCGAGAGGTGCTTCCAGATGGGTTTGTGCGGCGGTCTGCGGCGGCCGGTGCCGGGGCGCTTGGTCAGGAGGCGGGAGAACACGTCGGCCATCAACAGGTCAGATCCGTCGGGGGGTGCCGGTGGGAGAGGAGGTCAGGGCGGTGTGCCGGGTCGGCTCGGGCTGCGGCGCGGCGGGTCCGGGCCCGCCGCGCCGCACGGGCCGCCGTTTCGGCCACGGTCGGGGCCGGGGCAGCCGTGCCCCGCCCGCCGCCGTGACAGCCAGCGCGCCCAGCAGGGCGAGCACGGTGGCGGGCGCCAGGACCGTCCAGGGGGCGCGCTCGACATAGGGCTGGTTCTCGGCGAGCAACAGGCCCCACTCGGGGGAGGGCGGCTGGGAGCCCAGGCCCAGGAAGCCGAGCGCGGCGAGGCTCAGGGCGATTCCGGGCAGTCGGAGCAGGGCGTGACGGACGACGGGCGGCAGGACGGCGGGGAGCAGTTCGTGCCAGAACAGGTATCCCGGTCCCGCGCCGAACGCACGCGTCGCGGTCAGGTGAACGGTCGCGCGCTCCTGTTGCAGAAGGGCGGAGGTGTGCGCGGCCAGCGGCGACCAGGCGACGACGGCCACGGCCAGCGCCGGTGTCCACGGTCCGCCGCCCGCGACCCCGGTGACGAGCAGAGCGGCCAGTACGGGCGGTACGGAGTTGACCGTGTCGACCAGCGGCCCGGACAACCGGGGCAGCAGGCCGAAGAGTACGCCGCCCACCAGGGCGACCGCACTCACGGCGAGGGCGATGCCGAGCGTGTTCGGCGCGCCGTGCGCGATACGGGCCAGCACATCCCGGCCGAGGGCGTCGGTGCCGAACGGATGTGCGGCGGACGGGGCCTGGAGGCGGGCGGTGGTGTCCAGGGCGAGCGGGTCGCGGGGCAGGCCGAGAGCGATCACGGCGGCGAGCAGCAGCCCGTAGACGAGGGGAGTGAAACGTGGCGCGGGCTGGGTGGGCCGGTGCAGGGAGTGCAGGGCGCCGTCGCGCAGCGCGGGCCCGATCAGCCCTCGCATCCCCGTGCGTGCCAGCAGAGTGGCCGCGGTCGCGAGGATCATGAGCATCAGCGTGCCGGTCTGCAGTACGGGCAGATCCTGCGCGAGGGCGGCACGCAGGGTGAGCCGCCCGAGTCCCGGGATGTCGAAGATCTGCTCCACGGCGACCGATCCCCCGGTCAAACCGACCATGAACAGCCCCAGGTTGGGCAGCAGCGCGGGCGCACAGCGGCGCAGTGCCTTGCGGACCAACGATGTCGGCGGCACCCCGCGGGCGGCGGCGGCCAGGGCCCACGGTTCGGTGAACGCGGCGGGCAGCAGGTCGTCCAGCATCCGTCCGAGGACCGCGCCCACGGGCAGACCGAGGGCCAGCGAGGGCAGCAGCATCCACCGGGGGCCGTACCAGCCGAGCGCGGGCAGCCAGCCCAGCTGTACGCCGATGACGGAGGCCAGCACGGAGGCGACGAGGAACTCGGGCAGTGCGGCCAGCATCGCGGATCCGGTGCCGCCGGGCCGGCGCCCGCCGAGCTGTCCCCGTGAGCCCGGCCGGAGGGTGCGCGCACACACCACGCCCACCGTGACGGCGGCGACGACGAGGGCGCCGGCCATCAGCAGCAGGGACGCTCCCAGAGCCTGGAGCACGGCCGGAAGCACCTCGGTGTCCGACACCCAGGACCGTCCGGCGTCCGCGTGCAGCAGCCCGCCCAGCCAGTGTCCGAGCAGCGCCGACGGGCCGTCGTCCAGGCCGAGGCCCTCCCGGATGGCGCGCAGTGTCTCGGGGGTCGGGTCCCGCTCGACCGAGCGGGCCTTGAGCACGGTCAGGGCGGGGTCGGTGCGCGAGAGCCAGGGCAGCAGACCGATCGCGCACACCAGGGCGGCCATGAGCACGGCTCGCCACAGCAGCGTGAGGCCGCCGCCCCGCACGAGCGTGCGCAGGGCGGCGGTGACTCGGTTCCTGACGGGAGTGGTCGCGGACCTCAGAGCCGGGTCCCGATGCCGACGAGATCACGTTCGTAGGGGTCGAGCAGGGTGCCCTTGACGGATGCGCCGACGCCGGTGACGACCTTCAGATGCACCAGCGGGATCACCGCGTCCGTGCCGAGGATCGCGGCTTCCGCCTTCATCGCCGCGTCCTGCCGCTTGACGGGGTCGGACTCGGTCTGGGCGGCGGCGACCAGCCGGTCCACGCTCTTGTCGCACAGGCGCGACAGGTTGTACGAGCCTTCGCAGGTGTAGTCACCGGCCAGGACGGTGACCGGGTCACCGGTGTCGAGCATCATGTTGCGGGAGGCGACGGAGGCGTCGAACTTCCCGGCCAGCAGGTCGCTTTCGAGACGCGCGTAGGCCCGCACCTCCAGCTTCACCGTGAACCCGGCCTTCTTCAGCTGCTGCTGGAGGACCTGGGCGGCCTCGGGCAGCTCGGGCCGGTCGTTGTAGGTGGCGAGGGTGATGCTCCTGCCCTGGGGGTCGGCGGCCTTCGCCCGGCCGGTCGGCTCGGTCCGCTTCCCGGCCGCCCAGCTCAGGGCGGGGCCGTAGAGACCCTGGGCGGGCTCGGCGTATCCCTCGTACACACCCTCGGCGACCGCGGAGGCGTCGACGGCCTTGCGCGCGGCGGCCCGCAGCCCCGCGTCCTTGAAGACGCCTGTCCTGGTGTTGAGGTACAGGCTGGTGTTCCGTGCGGTGTCGACCTCGTGGACGGTGTTCTTGTCCAGAGCGGTCACCTGTGCGACGGGGATCGCCTCGGCGATGTCCACATCACCGGTGCGCAGCGCGTTGGCGCGGGCGGTGCCGTCGGAGACGAACTTCGCGTCGACACCGGACGCCTGGGCACGGCCGCCCCAGTAGTCGTCGAAGCGGTCCAGGGAGGCCGCCGTGGCACCGGTGATCCTGGTGAGCTCGAAGGGGCCGGTGGCGGTGCCGACCGGGTTCACCTTGCCGTCCTTGCCGTACGCCTTCGAGGAGAACACCGCGAGACTGGGGTTGCTCAGCCGCAGCGGCAGCACCGGATCGGCCTCGGCGGTGCTGACCTCGACCCGGTTGTCGCCGACGGCCTCGGCGGTCAGCTTCACTCCGGAGACGGCGGACGGCGCCGGGTCGGCCCCGGCGGTGTGGGTGAGGGCGGAGGCGACGGCTTCGGCGGTGACATCGGTGCCGTCCTGGAACTTCGCGTCCCGCAGCGTGAACACCCAGTTCTTGCCGCTCTTGTCGCTGCTCCAGGACTCGGCGAGCCCGGGTACGGCGCTGCCGTTGGCGTCCAGCCTGGTCAGCCCCTCGGTGACGCCGAGCCGCGAGAGGTCGAAGGCGTCCTGGCCGTACGGGGAGTAGTTCTCCGCCGGCGGGAACGCGAGGGCGACGCGCAGACGTCGTTCCTTGCCGGAGTCACGGGAGTCCGAGGACGAGTCGTTGCCGGCGGAGGAGAAGCAGCCGGAGAGCAAGGGGGCGAGCAACAGCCCGGCTATCAGCCGTGGACGGGGAGATCTCATGTTCCTGGTTCTTGTCTTTCCTGGGAGCCCGGCTGTCGACCGACCGCCAGTCCATCCGATATGAATATCATATTCACTTAGTGAAAGGGATCTCGAAGTGCACGACGCCGCTGCCGCCGCCGGGCACCTCCTCCCGCTCGTCGCACACGACCTTGCCCAGCGTCTGCCACAGGCCCATGGCGCCGGGTGAGTGCGGATAGGTGTGCAGATACACGGACCGGTAGCCGCCGTCCGCCCGGGCGAAGTCCATCAGCCCGTCCACTAGTCGCCGGGCCAGCCCGCGTCGGCGGTGCTCCGGGCGTATGTACACCCGCCGCAGCTGAGCGGTCTCGCCCGACGGATACCGCTCGGCCAGCCACCGCGGGTTCGGTGGATGCTCGGGCCCGCGCGCATCGAGCGCGGCCGTGCCGACCACCGTCCCGTCCCGCTCGTCCACCGCGACCAGCAGGGTGTGCCGGGACGAGGTGAGATAGAAGGACTCCGGGTCGATGATGTCGGCGTGCCATCGCGGCACATATCCGGTGCCGAAGTCGCGATAAACCGTGTCGAGCATCACGGCCCGCGCCCCGTCGAGGTCTGCGGCCGTGGCTGTTCTGATGCAGTAGGAGCGCACCTGCGCATCATATGCAGTAATTTCCGGGTCGCCGGTGGTCTGCATATGACGGTGAGATGAAGCTGTCGGACCCGACGGGGCAGTGGGGCCCTCGACTTTCAGGCGTGATCGACCAGTTGGGCGTGTCCGTGCCGACGTGCGCAGTGGGCGCAGCAGAAGAACTGGCCGTCCGTCGCTTGAAGGCCGTGGCCGAGGATGCGGCATCCGCAGTTGTCGCAGGTGGGAGCGATCCGCTGGGCCGCACACTCGAGGCTGTCGAAGGTATGGGTGCCGTCGGCCGTCCTCACTTCGAACGCCATCTCGTAGTCGTTGCTGCAGACCTCGCAAACTGCCATGAACCTTCGCTCCTTGCTGTGCCGTGCCGGTGGGCCCGGTCGCCGGGTGGGTGGCGGCTGCTTCCTGCTGTGTTCCACCTGGCACCCGCCCGGGATCGGGCGGCCCCCGGGAATCACTCCGACAGACCCACGCCGCCCCGGCCGGCAGCCCCGGTCCATGACGGCCGGGTACGGTTCCGGTGGTCTCTGCGCACCCTGGTCGGAGCGCTGCCGGGACGGAGGCGGCTGATGGACGGTTGCCGCTTTCGTCCTGTGACCACAAGGTGCACGACCGGCAGAACGAGAACTCGGGGTTCAAGGAGCAAGGGTGAACGTTGGTGTGCAGCGTGGTGCGATCGCTGCCGTGCAAGTGCTCGGCCTCGCTGTGTGGTTTTCCATATCGGCGGTGGTGCCGAGCCTGCGGATCGACTGGGGGCTCACGGCCGGCGGCGCGGTGTGGCTGACAGCCTCCGTTCAGTTCGGGTTCGTCGCCGGGGCCCTGGCATCGACAGCCCTGAACCTGGCCGACCGGATCCCGCCCCAGCGTCTGCTCGCCGCCAGTGCCGCGGCGGCCGCAGCATGCACCGTGGTGCTGGCTCTTTTCGTCGATCAGCTCGCCGCCGCCGTCCCGCTGCGTTTCCTGACCGGCATGTTCCTGGCCGGGGTCTACCCGATCGGTATGAAACTCATGGCCTCCTGGGCCGGCAGCGCCGGGCGGGGCATGACCATGGGCGTCCTCATCGCCGCCCTCACCCTTGGCTCCACCTTTCCCCACCTCATCGCCGGGATGGGCGTACTGCCGTGGCGCGGCGTTCTGCTCGCCGCCGCAGGAGCCGGACTTCTGGGTTCCGTCACCGCCTTGGCGTTCGTCCGGCTCGGCCCCCATGCGGCGCCGTCCGCCCCCGTTCGCAACGCCCGTTACGCGCTCACCATGTTCACCGAGCGTGGGCCGCGCCTGGCCAGCCTCGGCTACTTCGGGCACATGTGGGAGCTCTACGCCCTGTGGACCTGGATCCCGTCCTTCCTCCTGGCGACCGACGCTGCCGAAGGACTCCCCGTTTCGGTGGAGACGGCGGTGTTCCTCACGATGGGTCTCGGCGGAGTGATCGGCTGTCTGCTCGGCGGCTGGGGCGCCGACCGCTTCGGCCGTCCTTCCGCCGCCCTGACGGCACTTGTTCTCAGCGGCCTGTGCTGCCTGCTCTCTCCCTTCCTCTTCCACGCCTCGCCGGCGATCCTGCTGGCCTTCTGCACACTGTGGGGCGCCGCCGTGATCGCGGACTCCGGGGTGTTCTCGACCTCCCTCAGCGAAGTCGCCGATCAGCGTTATGTCGGAACGGCCCTCACCGCCCAGACCGCGATCGGGTTCGCCCTCACCGCCGTCAGTATCCAACTCACCCCCTTGGTCGCCGAGGCCACCGGCTGGCGTTACGCCTTCCTCCTTCTGGCACCCGGTCCCCTGGCGGGCGCCCTCGCCATGCGCGCCCTTGGCAGCCGTGCCAGACCCATGGTTCTCTCCCCGCAGGGCAACGCCTGACGCCCGGCGTTCGGACGCGCTCCCGGATGACGGGTACCGGGCGCCTTCGCAGTGAGGAGACGGGCGGGCAGCGCGCCTCGACTGCGGCCGGGGGTGTCAACGGCTGAGCACGTCGTCCCAGACGTTCCCACGGTTGGCCCAGGTCCACAGCCATCGCCGCAGTGAGTGGGACGCATGGCGCAGGCCGTCGTGGGGACGCCGACCCCATGTGGGATCCCAGCCCCCGGCGTCGTGGAGCAGCACCGGGTTGCCGACGGCGAGCAGCGAGACGTACCACTCCATCGAGCAGCCGCCTGAGGTCAGATGGAGCCACGACGCCGGCAGCCCTTGCAGGCGTTGGCGTTCGTGGGTGCGAACTGCGGAGGGCCAGTCGACCGGGTGGAACGGTGTGCGATTGCCGTCGGTCAAGGAGGCAAGACCGCTCTCGGGTCCGAAGCCCCCGTTGCCGACCTCGGTGTAGAGGCGCCGGAGCAAACCGGGCAGCGGTCGCCCGATGCGGCTCTCGGCGTGCTCAACCTCCGTCAGGGTGATCGCATGAACCGGGACCCTACCGAGAGGCTCAGTCCGTCCTCCGAAGCCGTCGAAGGCAGATGAGAGCAGGCCAGTCAGCAACGCCGTACAACCCCCAACGCCCCTTGATCGTCAAGGGGGTGTGGCCCGGCGTGGGCCGCTGACCGGCGACCACGCCGACCGCGTGACCTGACCGTCTCTCACCTGGAGATGACATGAGAGCTGACTCCGTCCGCCGCGCACTGCGGCTCGGAGCCTGTACGACGCTCGCCGCCGGACTCGTCACCCTGGGGCTCACCACCGCTCCCGCGTTCGCCGAGACCGAGCCGGAGACCGACCAACTCTGGATCACCGCCCCGTACGAGCCGACCCTGCCGCTCGGCATCGACGGCGGGGCACCGCTGATCCGCACGCTCGATGTCAGGCTCAACCACGACAACGACCACATCAGGGTGACCGACGGCCGGCTCACCGTGGACGCCTCCGGCATCGCCGGGGTCGCCGAGATCACCTGGCCGGACAACTGCACGCCGAGCGGCGCGACCGCGGTCTGCGACGTGCCCGAGGTGCCGGTGACCGGAAACACCGGCGGCGAGGTGCGTCTCAAGGTCCGCGCGGCCGACGGAGCGGCCGTCGGGGCGCGGGGCCGCATAACCTTCGAGGCGACGGCCACCGGCGGCTCGGACGGTACGCTCACCGCCCCCCGGGACAGCTTCGGCACCACGGTCACGGTCGCGTCGGGACCCGACCTCGCGCTCACGGCCGGCGACGACATCGAGCACGCCCGGCCCGGCAGCAGGCAGACGCTCCCGTTCACGCTCACCAACCACGGCAACGAGACCGCGCACGGCTTCACCATCAGGGTGACGGCCTCGTACGGGGTGCGGTACGTCAACCGGTACGACGCCTGCGTCTACACGACGTCGAGCGGGGACGCGTACGCCCCGATGTCGTACGCGAACTGCACCTTCGACCAGGATCTGGCCCCGGGAGCCTCCTTCGAACTGCCCGAGCCGCTGCGAATCGCGCTCAACCGGCACGCGCTACAGGAGCGGGTGGACATCTTGGCGCAGCCGGTCGGCGCGACCGACCTGGGGGGTTACGACGACTACGTGGCCCTGCAGATCGGCGCCGACAACACCGCCGACTTCTCGGTGACCGGCGCGGCGGTCACGGGCGCCGCGGGCGAGACGGTCACCGCGTCGCTCACCTTCAGGAACAACGGGCCCGGCTGGCTGGGCAATCCCGTCTCCGGGGACCCGGTCGCCGTGGTCCGGCTGATCGTTCCGCCCGGCACCACGGTCACGGGCGTGCCGGAGGGCTGCCTCCCGCGAGCCCTGTCCGGCGACGCCTACTACCAGGGCCGTACGGGCGCCCCGCGCTACGATTGCCGGCTGCCGTACTGGGTGCTGGAGAACACGGAGCACTCCTTCGCCTTCAAGCTCCGGATCGACACGGTGGTGCCCTCAGCGACAGGTGAGGTCAGCATCCATCCCCCGTTCGGCGAGTTCCGCCACGACCCGGACCTGACGAACAACACGGCCGTCCTCACCGTGAACTAGCGTCCGCCGGCGCCCGAAGGCACCTCTGCCTCAGCGCGCCGCACGGGTCACCTCCGCGAACTGGCCACCGCCTACGCGATCTCTCCGCGTCGATGGCCGGTTCGCGGAACATTCCACTGCGGGCCGAGCAGCCCGTCAATCAGCGGGCACGGCAACCACTTCAAACCGCGCACCCTAGCCGAGCTTCCGCAGCACCTCGGCGATGTTGGCCCGGTACGTCCGCAGCGCCGCGCCCGTACGGCGTGCCAGAGCTCAACCGTACGGTGACGGCGCTTGCAGGTGACGTCTGCGACGGCGGTGGCCCGCTCCCGCTGCGAATGACGGGTGTTGCCGTCGCTGTCCCGCTGCCAGGCGTCGTCCGTGTAGGCCGCGGCGGGGCCGGGGTAGCGGGCGAATCCCTGTGCTGCCACACAGCGGGACCAGACATCCCAGGCCTCACGGACGCGCGGGTCGCGCTTGACCGCCCTGTCGACCTCGGTCGCCCGTCTGCCGGCGTAGAGCCAGTCCCGCGTGACGTCGATGCCACGCATCAGCCGCCGGGTCGCGTCGGCGTTGCAGGTGGGCCAATCCGCATATTCGGCGCACGACACCCAGCCGCCACCCCCGCCACCCCATGGCCAGGGATGCTAGCGGGCAACGCGCACACGGTCGGCCCAGCCCCCGCAACTGATCGGCTCCGGCGCCGGGCACGCGCACGAAGCGGGCCCTGGTACTTCCTCCGCCGCTGCATCCCCTGAACCGACCGCTACGAAATGCAAGCAGATGATTAAGGAATGGAGGGTCCGATGGGCGAACTCCGGACCTTCGGACGGCCCACTGCACCCTGACCGGTGTCGGGGGGAGGCGGACGTCGCCGTCGCCGTATCCATGCATACGGTGGAGGAGTCCTGTGCATGCAGCATGCTGCCGCCTCCGCGGTGGCAGGACCGGGGACGGGGGAGGCCGGGGCTCACCTGGTCGGTCGGACCGTCGGCGAGGCCGTGCGGTCGGCGGAGGGCGCCCCGTGCCCCGGGCCGTGACCGCCCGCCTGCTCGGCCGTGCGGGCGATGTTGCGGGCCATGCCGCCGAAGACGACGGCGTGGAAGGGGGAGACGCTCCACCAGTAGGCCTGGCCGAGCAGTCCGTGCGGGTGGAACAGGGCGCGCTGGCGGTAGCGGGTCCGCCCCCTGTCGTCGACGCCGGCGCGCATCTCCAGCCAGGCCAGTCCGGGCAGCCGCATTTCCGCGCGCAGCCGCAGCAGCCGGCCCGGCTCGATCTCCTCCACCCGCCAGAAGTCCACCGAGTCGCCCACGCGCAGCCGGTGCGCGTCCCGGCGTCCGCGGCGCATTCCCACGCCTCCCACGAGCCGGTCGGCGATGCCCCGCACGGACCAGGCCAGAGGGAAGGAGTACCAGCCGTTCTCCCCGCCGATGCCCTCGATCACCCGCCACAGGGCCTCGGGTGGGGCGTCGACCGTGCGTTCCCGTAGGTCGGTGTAGAGGCTTCCGCCCGCCCAGTCGGGGTCGGTGGGTAGCGGGTCGCTGGGGGCGCCGGGTACCGAGGCGGAGGACCAGCGGGTGGCGACTTCCGCATCCTGTACGCGCTTGAGCGCAAGCCGTACCGCCTCGTCGAAACCGATGGGGTGGCCGGGCGGGTCGGGAACGTACCGGGTGATGTCGTTCTCCCGGCACACCACCTCGTGCCGCAGCGACTCCGTCAGCGGCCGGGCGATGGACGCGGGGACCGGGGTGACCAGACCGACCCAGTAGCTGGACAGGCGGGGGGTCAGCACCGGCACCGGCAGGATGACCCGGCGGGGCAGCCCGGCGACCGCCGCGTAGCGGACCATCATGTCCTGGTACGTCAGCACGTCGGGCCCGCCGACATCGAAGGTGCGGTTCACATCCGAAGGCATCTGGGCGCTGCCCACCAGCAGGCGCAGCACGTCCCGGACCGCCACCGGCTGGATGCGGGTGCGCACCCAGGTCGGTGTGACCATCACCGGCAGCCGCTCGGTCAGGTAGCGCAGCATCTCGAAGGACGCCGAGCCTGAGCCGATGATCACTGCGGCGCGCAGCACCGTCGTGGGCACCCCGCTCTCCAACAGGATGCGCCCGACCTCGGACCGGGAGCGCAGATGAGGCGACAGTTCCCGCTCGGGTACCCCGGCCGGGGCCAGCCCGCCGAGGTAGACGATGCGGCGCACGCCGGTGTCGGCGGCCTGCGCGCCGAAGACACGGGCGCTCTCGCGGTCCGTGTCCTCGAAGCCGCGTCCGGTGCCGATCGCGTGCACCAGGTAGTAGGCCACGGCGACCTCCCGCATCGCGGCCCCGACCGAGGCGGGGTCGGTGACGTCCCCACGGACCACCTCCACCTGGTCGGCCCAGGGGTGGTCGCGCAGTTTCCCGGGAGAGCGGGCCAGGCAGCGAACCCGGAATCCGGCGGCGAGCAGTTCGGGCACCAGCCGCCCGCCGATATAGCCGCTGGCCCCGGTCACCAGGCACAGCGGCCGGTCGGCCGTCGTCTCCATGGCCTCTCCTCTCCCGGGGGACATTCGGCCGTCGCACCGCACGTGGATGCGGCCCGGCCGCGACCTGCGAGTACCCCGGTACGAGCTGCTCGCGCGTCGCCCTGACCGCCGTCCTGGCAGCCGTCCTGGTCGTCCCCGGCGAATGCCCTCCCCGCCGGACCTCAAGCGCGATCCCGGGCCTGCTTGAAGCGGGCCAAGCCCTCCGCCAGGGACACCACCGGCTCGGGGTAACCGGTCCTCGAGCGCTCCTGCGCCGGAAGTCTCCACGGCTCGTGCACGACGGCCCCCTTCACGTCCGCCAGTTCCTCCACCCAGCGCCGCACATAGGATCCGTCCGGGTCGTATCGCTTGCCCTGGGCGACGGGGTTGAGCACCCGGTTGGGCCGGGTGTCGGTGCCCGTACCGGCCATCCACTGCCAGTTCAGCTGATTGTTCGCCACGTCGCCGTCGACCAGCAGGTCCAGGAAGTGCCGGGCGCCCACCCGCCAGTCGATGTACAGCGTCTTGGTGAGGAAGCTCGCCGCCAGCAGCCGGCCCCGGTTGTGCATCCAGCCCTCCTGGCGCAGCTGCCGCATCGCCGCGTCCACCACCGGATAGCCGGTGCGGCCATCCCGCCACGCCTCGGCATCCGCCTCCGCCCGCTTCCCCCGGCGCCACCGGTCGTGGCGGGTGCGGTAGTCGCGTACGGCGGCGTCGGGGCGTGCGGCGAGCACCTGACGGTTGAAGTCGCGCCAGGCGATCTGCCGTACGAACGCCTCCGCCCCCGCGCCGCCGGCCCTGCCGGCCCGGTACACCACCTCGACCGGCGACAGTGTGCCGAAGTGAAGGTGGGGGGAGAGCCGGGAGGTGGCGTCGCCCGCCAGGTCGTCGTGCCGTTCCGCATAGGCGTCCACGCCGGAGCGCAGCCACGCGGCGAGCCTGCGCCGCCCCTCCGTCTCGCCGCCCGCGCACAGCCCCGGCGACACGCCGCTCACCTCGCCGCGCTCCGGCAGCGAAGCGGAGCCCACCTCCTCCGGCACGGTGATCGCGCGCGGTGCGTCCAGCACGTCCCGCAGGCCCTGGGCGGACCAGCGCCGGTAGTACGGGGTGAACACCGCGAAGTGGTCGGAGGAGGCCGGCGTCACCGCGCCCGGCGCCACGGCGGTGCTCACCGTGTCGTGCACATACAGACGCCGCCCCTCGGCCTCCAGCGCCCGGCGCAGCCGCCGTTCGCGCGCGATCGCGAAGGCACTCACATCGCCCGCCATGTGCACCTCCTCGGCGTCCGCCTCGGTGGCCACCCGGCACACCTCCATGACCGTTTCGCCCTCGCGTAGCACCAGTCGGCCGCCCCGTTGCCGTAGCCGCGCGTCCAGGTCCCCCAGGCAGTCGGCGAGGAAGGCGAGCCGGTTCGGCGCGGCGAAACCCGCTGCGTCCACGGACCGGTCACGTACGAACAGCGGTACCACCCGGCGTCCTCCCCGCAGGGCCGCGCGCAGCGGCGGGTGGTCCGACAGTCGCAGATCGCAGGTGAACACGACGATCGAGGTCCGCATGGGGCTCCCGCTTCCGGTGGGGTCACCCTCGGATGGTTTCGCGCCGTCGGCCGGTGCCGGGTGCGACGGGCCGCCGATGGTCCCCCATTCGGGTGCCCGGGGGCCGAGGCCGAGCGGAAGCCGGGTCACGGCGGACGCAGCGGTGCGGTGGATGTGTTAGGTGAGGGGCGTGACGGGGCCCGCCTGGCGGAAACAGAGGTGCAGGCGTCGCAGGTACCCGTCGAAGGACTCTTCCGCAGGCCAGGTCTGATAGGCGGTGATCGTGGCGGCCAGCGCGAGGTTCAGCTGCAGGATGGGAGTCAGGTCGTCGGAGCCGGTGACGCGGGACTCCACCCAGTGCCTCAGATCATTGAAGAACTGCTCGCCGAACCTCTGGGCCGACTGTGCGAAGGCGGGCGACTGCGCCTTGAGACGACGCTGCAGCGGCATGCGGTCGCGCAGGCTCTCGCAGAACCCCGTCAGGATCGCGGTGAGCGAGTCCCAGAGTGGTTCGTCCGCAGGACGGTCGTCCATCAGGGCCTGCCAGTTGAGCCGCTCCTCGGGATCCTGATCCAGGACCGCGGCATCCTTGCCGGCGAAGTAGTTGAAGAAGGTGGCGCGCGAGACATTCGCCGCTGCCGCGATCTGCTCGACCGTCGTGGCCTCGTAGCCCTGCTCGTCGAAGAGCCGTAGGGCGGCGGACCGGATGGCGCGCCAGGTCGCCAGTTTTTTGCGCTCGCGCAGGTTCATGGTTCCTCCCACGAGCCCATCGTACGTCCCACTTCCTGGACGAGTGCATTTTTGGATCCGTCTAACTTTCATGGTTAGAGTGAATGCGGCGCCACGGACCTGAACCTGCACCCTCTACTACCTGGAGTCTGCCCGTGAAAGTCGTCCTCTTCGGTGCGTCCGGCATGGTCGGACAGGGCGTACTGCGCGCCTGTCTCCTCGACCCCGCCGTCACGCGTGTCCTGGTGGTGGTCCGCAACCCGCTGGGCGTCAGCCATCCCAAGCTGCAGGAAGTCATCCATCAGGACTTCACCGACCTGTCCGCCATCTCCGAACAACTGGCCGGTCACGACGCCTGCTTCTACTGCCTCGGCATCTCCTCCGCCGGCCGTAGCGAGGCCGAGTACACCCGCATCACCTACGACTACGCCCTCGCCGCCGCACGTGCCGTGTCCGTGTCCAACCCCGGACTGACCTTCACCTACGTCTCGGGAGAGGGCACCGACAGCAGCGAACAGGGCCGGACCATGTGGGGCCGCGTCAAGGGCCGCACCGAGAACGCCCTGCTGGCCATGCCGATGGACGCGTACATGTTCCGCCCCGCCTATATCCGCCCCCACCACGGAGCAGTCTCCAGGACGCCGTCGTACCGGGTGCTCTACGCCCTCACCTCCTGGCTCTACCCGCTGCTGCACCGCCTCGCTCCCCGCCACACCACAACGACCGAACACATCGGCCGCGCCATGCTCGCCGTCACCCGTCCCGGAGCGGTCGAGCAGCGGATCCTGTACAGCCCGGACATCAACCGGCTGGGCGGCGGGAGCGGGACCGCCGAGAAGGCCGGGTGATCGACCGTCTCACCATCACGGCGACACGACCCATGTATGCACTCGTCACACAATCACCTGAGGAAGAACGACATGGCTTCTCATTCCGCTGTCTCCCCCCAGGAAGCCGCCGACCGGCTGGCCATCCGTGAACTGATCGACGCCTACGCCCATTGCGCGGACCGCCGCGACGCGAAGGGCCAGATGGCGCTCTTCACCCCCGACACCCGCTTCCTCGTGTTCATGGACGCCACGGCTGCCGAGCCGACTCAGGAGCTGCACGGCCGCGACTCGCTGGCCCCGGTCTTCGACAATCTGAACACGTACGAGACCACCACTCACTTCAACGGGCAGAGCACGGTCTCGCTGGACGGAGCCCGGGCGACGGCCGAGAGCTATTGCCTGGCGCATCACCTGTCGGTGGGTGAGGACGGGCAGCGTAGGCTGATGATCGCCTCTATCCGCTATCTCGACGAACTCGTCAAGCAGGACGGCGGGTGGCTGTTCGCGGTACGCAGACTGATGGTCGACTGGACCGAGACCCGACCCTCCGCCGCCTGACCCGGTCGAGCCCCGGCCGCCGAGTTCGTGCCGTCGAAGTCCGCTCGTAGGATGAGGTGTCTTGACGGCGGGTGCACGGTAGGGAGGCTGTGGATGCTGGCAGCTGTTGCCGATTCGCCCGGACCACTCGCCGAGGTCCTGGCCCTACGTGATGTGGACGGGCCTGCGGCTCCCGGTAGGGGTGAGGTCGTGGTGCGTATGGTCGCGTCGACCGTCAACCCGTCGGACGAGGTCACTGTCTCGGGTGCCTACGGGTCGCGGACGTCGTTTCCCATGGTCCCGGGGTTCGAGGGCGTCGGTGTGATCGACGCTGCCGGTCCGGGGGTGCCTGCTGCGGCAGTGGGCCGGCGAGTCCTGCCGCTGGGGTCCCCCGGGGCCTGGCAGCAGTACAAGCGACTCCACTACTCCTGGTGTGTTCCTGTACCGGACGACCTTCCCGATGAGGTGGCCTGCTTCGCCTACATCAACCCCTTGACGGCCGTGACGATGATCGAGCGGTTCTGCCCACCGGGCGTGCGGAATGTGGTGGTCACAGCGGCGACATCGGCCATCGCCCGGCACCTGGCGGAACTCCTGACCGATCGTGGTGTCACACCCGTCGGGGTCGTGCGGGGAACGCCGGGGCGGAGGGTGGCCGAGCCGTCCCGGTGGCGGGCCGTGATCCGGACCAACGAGCCCGGGTGGCGCGAACGGCTGCGGGCAGTGATCGGTCCTGAAGGGGTCGACGTGGCCTTCGACTGTGTCGGTGGCGGCGTAGGCGAGGAGGTGTTCACGCTGACGGCCGCCGACGGCGTGTTCGTCCACTACGGCCTGCTGTCGGGAACGCCGCTCTCGGTGGAGTGCCTCACCGGCCGGAGGGACGTACGGGTGGAGCTCTTCCGTCTGCGTGACACCGTCCACAAGGACGGCGGGCAGCACCTGTCCGGGCTGTTCGCACCGGTCTTCGAGGGGCTGCGCCACGGACGCCTGCGCACGGCCGTCGGAAAACGCGTCGGGCTCAGCGACCTCACGGGTCACCTGACAAACCCGGCAGCCGGACATGCGGGGAAGATCCTCATCGACCTGCAGAGCTGACCACCGGGAGCCCGAGTCACGGCAACGAGCGTGTGAGCCACACCACTTCACCACTGGTGTCGTCCGGCGTTGAATCTCATCGTGCCAGGCGTGGCGTCATTGCCGACGTCAGCTGACGGGCACTCAGGGGGACCTGTAAATGAACTAACGTTTAGCCCCCATGTTCTGATCAATGCGAGGCGGAGAGTGACCACCGTGAATCGGTTCATACTTCCCGATGAGTCCGTGCTTCGGGCCCGGGAGAAGCTCGTTCTCGACCACTTCCGTGACGAGGTCGCACAGGACTGGGACGCCACTCTGTCCACTTTTCCGCACCCGCACTACGAACTCATCGCATCGATGCAGGTACACGACGGCGATGCCGAAGTGCGCGCGTACTACGACGAAACGCGCGTCGCGTTTCCTGATCAACGTCACGAAATCATCGCGTTCCGTCATAGCGTCGACGCCGTCATTGTGGAGTTCTGGCTTCTGGGCACACACCTCGGCCCCCTCGGTAAGATCCCGCCGACCGGCGCCACTCATCGCACGCGCATGAACGCGTACTTCATCTTCGACGAGAACGAGAACCTCGTGACCGAGCGGATCTACTTCGATCAGCTGAGCGTTCTCAAGCAATTGGTCGCGGGGGTGGACAGGCGCAGGCCGAGCGGTCTGCTCAAGCTCGTCCGGATGCTCAGGGGTGTCCTTTCCGCGACCGGTGGAAGTGCTGACCCGCGGCTTACCGACACGACAGAGCCCGACTTCGTCGCAAGGCTCTAGGAGTGCGCCCGGCCCGCACACGAGTCCGAACCGAGATCGTACGGAACTCGACTCCTCCCCAGGCAGACCCAACCCTAGAGGTCAGCATCCGAGGGGGAGCCGGAATGAGACGTGTGGGCGGGGCGGTGTGCCTGGCGTTGGGTCTCACCATGGTGAGTGGGTGCAGCCCTCCCGACCTGCCGCTCGTGGCGGTGCGAAACGGGGGCCACAGGCAGTCGGTGGCCGAACTACGGCCGTGTGACGGGGGCGAGACGCTTTCTGGGATGCGTCTGGGGAGCTGGACACCTGAAGAAGGCGAAGCCGCGCTCGAAGACGACAGCGGATGGGAGGCATGGGGAGCGACAAACCGTGGAGGTGTCGTCTTCCCGATCTTCTTCCCACCACCCGAATGGCGCGTGCAAACCTTCGGCAGACAGGCACTGCTGCCCGGACGGACCTATGCGCTGGCCTTCCACGGGTCCGGCGGTTACATGGCACATGTCTACTTCACCGCCGATGACCTCGCCTCCCTCCGGCCGGGCCAGGTCTGGGCCGACGGCCGGGCCATGAGCACCAAGGACTTCGACGAACTCGTCGACGACAAGTGCTGACGGGCATCACGGTCGTCACCGTCACTTCGACAGCAAGCTTGCCTTGAATCCAGGTTCCAGAAAGTGGACGGCTCTTGGTGGAGAACGGCGGCTGCTGTATAACAGCCCCATGAATCACAAGCCTTTGGTGCGACGCCTGGTCATCGACCTGTGCCGACGCCCGGCTTCGTGTTGTCGCTGATCGCTGATCGCTTGATCCCGCGTCGCTGACGCGCCCCACCAGCCGGTGTCGTCTTTCGACGGCGCCGTCTCCTGTCGCACCCTTGGGTGCTTCCTCTGGGCTGTCCGGCCTTTGCCGACCCCAACTGCTCGTCTCCCGGTGCCTTCTGGAGCCTGCCCCGTGTCCACGACACCCTCCGTGCCAGAAACCGATCCCACCACCCCGACAACTGACAGACCTTCCGTACGGCGTCGTTCCCGCGTCCCGGAACGCGTCGCCCATGTCGCCCTGCCACTCGGCTCGCTTCTGCTGTTTCTCCTCCTGTGGCAGGCGCTGGCGGCGAGCGGAGCGTGGAGCGAGACGCTGGTTCCGCCGCCCACGAAGGTGTGGGACGCGTTCGTCGACCTGTCCACGACGCACCACGGCGTACGGGGCTACAACGGCACCACGCTCATCGAGCACCTGGGTATCAGCCTGCGGCGCATCGCGCTCGGCGCCGGGATCGGCATCGCCGCCGGGCTGGTCTTCGGACTGCTCATGGGCACCGTCGGCTGGGTGCGCTCGTTGTTCGAGCCCTGGATCACCTTCCTGCGGACGCTGCCACCGCTGGCGTATTTCTCGCTCCTCATCATCTGGCTGGGCATCGACGAGGAGCCGAAGATCACGCTGCTCGCGGTGGCCGCCTTCCCGCCGGTGGCCGTGTCCACCACGACCGCCGTGGCCGCCGTACCGACGAGCCTGGTCGAGGCGGCCCGCGCGCTCGGCGGGTCGCGATGGGACGTGGTCAGGGACGTCATCGTGCCGTCCGCGCTGCCGGAGACGCTCACCGGTGTCCGGCTGGCGGTCGGCGTCGCCTACTCCTCCCTCGTCGCCGCCGAACTGGTCAACGGGCTGCCCGGCATCGGCGGCATGGTGAAGGACGCCGCCAACTACAACAACACTCCCGTGGTGCTCGTCGGCATCATCGCCATCGGTGTCTCCGGCCTGGTCATCGACGCACTGCTGCTGCGGCTGGAACGTACGGTCGTTCCGTGGCGCGGTCGCGCATAACCGCACCCCCTGCCCTCACACAGAAACGGCCCCGCCATGTCCCGTCCCTCCCGCCGCCTGCTGCTCGCGGGTGCCCTCGCCGCCGCCTCCGCCGCCGTCACCGGCTGCTCCTCCGGCAGCGAGGGGTCCTCGTCCGACGGCTCCAGGAGACTCCGCATCGGATACTTCGCCTTTCCCAGCGGCGACCTGATCGTGAAGCACAAGAGGCTGCTGGAGAAGGCCTTGCCGGACCACAAGATCTCGTGGATCAAGTTCGACTCCGGAGCAGGCGTCAACCAGGCCTTCATCGGCAACTCCCTCGACATCGCCGCCCTGGGGTCGAGCCCGTTCGCCCGTGGGGTGTCCGGGAGTTCGCCCATCCCGTACAAGGTCGCGTGGATCCTGGACGTGGCAGGCGAGAACGAGGCGCTCGTGGCACGCAAGGGCACCGGGATAACCGATGTGGCAGGTCTCAAGGGGAAGAAGATCGCCACCCCGTTCGCGTCCACCTCGCACTACAGCCTGCTGGCGGCGCTGGAGAAGGCGGGCCTCAAGCCGGCCGACGTCCAGCTCGTCGACCTCCAGCCGCAGCCGATTCTCGCCGCGTGGCAGCGCGGTGACATCGACGCCGCGTACGTCTGGCTGCCCACTCTCGACGAACTCCGCAAGACCGGAACGCAGGTGACCAGCAGCAAGGAGATCGGTGCGGCCGGGAAGCCCACCCTCGACCTGGCCGTAGTGTCGGACGAACTGATCTCCCGGGATCCGCAGGCGATCGACGCCTGGCGCAAGGCAGAGGCTGAGGCGTTGCGGCTGCTGAAGTCCGACCCCGACGGCTCGGTCAAGGCCGTCTCGTCCGAACTGAACATCAGCGAGGCGGACGCCAAGGCGCAGCTCGCGCAAGGGGTGTTTCTCACCCCGCAGCAGGTGGCCTCCGCGGATTGGCTGGGCACCGGATCCGACTCCGACCCGGGCAGATTGCTGACCTACGTCACTGACACGGCCCGGTTCCTGGCCGATCAGAGACAGATCGACACCGCGCCGTCCGCGGCTGTCGTCCGTAAGGCGTTCTATCTTGAGGGGCTTTCCGATGTCCTCAAGTGAGATCACGAAGACAGCCGAGGACCCCCGGACCTCGCAGTCCGCTTCCATCCGGATCGAGCACGTCACTCATGCGTACGGCGGCGTCACCGCCGTCGGCCCCGTCGATCTGACCGTCCGGCCCGGTGAGTTCCTCGTCCTGGTGGGCGCCTCCGGCTGCGGCAAGAGCACCCTGCTGCGGCTGATCGCCGGATTCGAGCAGCCCACCCACGGCTCGGTGCGGGTGTCCGGCACCGCACCACGGCCCGGCAAGTCGGCCGGGGTCGTGTTCCAGACACCGCGGCTGTTCCCGTGGCGGACCGTGCGGGGCAACCTCGACCTGGCGCTGCGGTACGCGGGCGTCGACTGGGCCCAAAGGCCCACGCGGCGCGCCGAGTTGCTGGCGCGGGTCGGTCTGGAGGGCACCGCGGAACGGCGCATCTGGGAGATCTCCGGTGGCCAGCAGCAGCGTGTTGCCATAGCCCGGGCGCTGGCCGCCGAGAACCCGCTGTTCCTGCTCGACGAGCCGTTCGCCGCGCTGGACGCGCTGACCCGGGAACGGCTTCAGGAGGACCTCCGCCGGGTGACCGCGCAGACCGGGCGGACCACGGTGTTCGTGACGCACTCGGCCGACGAGGCGGTGTTCCTCGGCTCCCGAGTCGTCGTACTGACCAAGGGCCCCGGGACCGTGGCACTGGAACTGCCGATCACCCTGCCGCGCGACGACGTCGACGCCGACGAGCTGCGCGAGTCAAGGGAGTTCAACGAACTGCGGGTGCGGGTCGCCCACGCCGTGAAGACCGCCGCCGCAGCCTGACACCCGTAGGACGGACTGAGAAAGGACACCCACATGAGCATCTTCGGAGACCAGCCGACACTGACACGGCTGCCGATCACCGAGCTCGGCCCGCGCTTCGGCGCCGAGATCCACGGCATCGACCTCGGCAGCCTCGACGACGAACAGGTCCTCGCGCTCCGGGAGGCACTCGTCAGATACAAGGTGCTCTTCGTCCGCGGCCAGGACGGGTTCGACGACGCCGCGCAGATCGAGTTCGGCCGGCGGCTGGGCGAGGTCACCGTGGGACACCCGGTCCATGACTCCGGCGACGTGGCCCCCGAGGTGTACTCCCTGGACAGCCAGGACAACGGATTCGCCGATGTGTGGCACACGGATGTGACGTTCGTGGAGCGGCCGCCGGCGATCTCGGTGCTGCGGGCCGTGGTGCTGCCGCCCAGCGGCGGCGACACCAACTGGGCCGACAGCCAGCTCGCCTACGAGTCACTGTCACCGGGCCTGCGGACGCACCTCGACACCCTCACCGCCGTCCACGACGGCACCCGCGAGTTCGGCTACTACCTGGCCCAGCGCCGACAGGGCCGAGGCAATCTATGGGAAGGCGAGGTGTTCACCGAGCTGAAGCCGGTGGAGCACCCGGTCGTGCGGGTACATCCCGAGAGCGGACGCAAGGGCCTGTTCGTGAACCCCGGCTTCACCTCGCACATCGTCGGCGTCTCGGAGCACGAGAGCCGGGGCATCCTCGACATCCTCTACGCCCATCTCACCAAGCCCGAACACGTCGTACGCCATCGCTGGCGGCCCGGGGACGTCGCCCTGTGGGACAACCGGAGCACGTCCCACTACGCCAACCGCGACTACGGCGACCAGCACCGCGTCATGCACCGCATCACACTGCGCGGGGACACCCCGGTGGGCCCCGGCACCACCCGTCATGTGAAAGCCGAGAGGGTGTCAATCTAACCGGCTCTCCCGGCGGTTGAGCGGCCACCGCCGCGCGCGCTCGTCCCCCATCGGTGATCACCCCGGCCGCGTCCCCGGGGTGTGGCCCCCGAGGGCGACACCCTCGCCTTCCAGGTGACCGCGGGCAGCGAGGGGCCCTCGGCCTTCTCCATGGGCGCCAGCGACTTCAGCGAGCACGCGGCGCGAGGACTGCGCCCGGGGGACCTGGCGATGGTCGCCGTACCGGCCAGTGCCTCGACGCACCGCTACGTCCCCCGGCTGCTGCGAGCGCTCGGCGACCCCGGCGTCGTGGTGCCCGTGCACCGGGACGACTTCGAGAGGTCGCTGGACCTGCCGCCGAGCCCCGACCCGTCGGCGGACGTCGAGGCTTTCATCGCGCAGGTCCGCCGCGAGTCCCCCGTGGCGCGCGTCGTCGTCCCCGACTACCGCACCGTCTACGGCGCGGACATGCGTCCGACGTCCTGACCGCGCCCGAGGGCGGTCGGGCCCCACGGTGCCGTCGACGCCCCCGCACAGGAGGTCCGCGTGGACCGTACAGGCGTGCGCGCACCGTGTACCCGGACTGGGACGGGGTCGCCGACGAGCAGGTCGCTGCCCTCAAACAGGGGCCGGGGCAGACCGACGTCCATGTCAGTGCGCTGATGGACGAGTTGACGGTGTCCTCCGGGGAACCGTTCGCCGCCCGCCTGCGGACGCTGCCGGGGTTGCCACGGGCGAACGCGATGGTGCGCACGGTCCATCCGCAGGTGGGAGAAGTACTGTTGGCGTACGAAACGCTCGGCCTGCCCGCCGACGACGACCAGCAACTCGTCGTCCACCTGTCGGCCGACGGCGCGAGCGCCGCCGCACTTGACCGCCTCACCGGCCGCCGTCCCGGCGTTCTGCGGGCGGTCTGAACCGTACTGCCGACGCGTGCCGCCGACGAGCCGCACCCCGCCGCCGTCGACCGGTCCCGAAGAGGGGAACCGCGGTTTCCCGTACGGCGGCGGGCGCACGCCCGAGTCCCCCGACTCGCGAGCCGGCCCTGGAGCCTGCCATGGGGAGACCGTGACCTGCCGGACGCCGGATACCGGCGCACGAGCCGCACCCTGCGGCGGCCGACGCCGCTCTTCGGGGTGTCGAGGTCGGCCGCCGACCGCGGCACCGGCCACCTCGCGGCGCCGCTCGCGCTCCACCCGCGCAAGCGGTTCCGCAAGGACATCGTGCTGAAGGTGAACGGCACCCCGCTCCCGACCCGCGACCACACCGTCACCGAGCAGCCGAAGAACCATCGGGTCAGGTACGGTCCCGGACCGGTCGGCGAACCGCTCTCACGATGTGCGGTCGAGGAGGAAACCGACAAGTAGCTCCAACTCCCGTACCGCCACCGGGTCCAGCCGTATGCCGTCCAGGCAGGCCCGGGCCGCGTTCAGTTGCTCCCGCGCCTCCGCACGAGCCGCGGCCCGCCCGCCGGCCTCGTCGACGAGCAGGGCCGCCCGGGACGCGGCCGCCCCTTCCAACGGCTCGGTACCCTCCAGCAGTACGGCCAGTTCACGGGCGGCCGGGCCGTTCCCGGTGAGCGCGGCGAGTACCGGATAAGTCTTCTTCCGTTGCCGCAGATCACTGTGGACGGGTTTGCCGGTCACCTGCGGATCGCCCCAGATGCCGAGCAGGTCGTCCACGATCTGGAAGGCGATCCCCAGGTGCCGGCCGGCCCGGTCGAGTGCCGTGACCGTCTCCGCGGGGGCTTCGCCCAGTTCGGCGCCGAGTGCGGCGGCGCACCCGAGGAGGGAGCCGGTCTTGTGCTCGACCATGACCCGGTAGCCTGCCGGTCCCACCGCGGTGGGACCGCTCCAGGGCAGGGACTCGAAGCGCAGATCGTCGGCCTGGCCCCGTACCAGCAGGGTGAGGGCCAGACACAGCCGCCGTACCGCCGAGGGCGCCCGGTCTCCCGGCGTCTCGGCGAGGCTGCGCACGGCGAGGGCGTGCAGGGCGTCCCCGGCCAGCACCGCGGGCCCGACGCCGTAGGAGCGCCACACCGCGGCGCGCCGGCGTCGTACCGGGTCGCCGTCCATGATGTCGTCGTGCACCAGGGAGAAGGCGTGCACCAGTTCCACGGCGACCGCCGCGGGCCCCGCCACCTTCCCGTCCGCGCCGACCGCCTCGGCCGAGAGCACGGCGAGGGCCTGCCGTAACCCCTTCCCCTCGGACGCCGCAGGATCGGGATCGCCGTTCGTGTCGCGCCAGCCCAGGGCGTACGCCGCCATCTCACCGGTCCACGGGTCGAGCCGCCCGACCGCCTCCACCAGCCCTGGACGTACCAACTCCCGGCAACGCGCCAGCACTTCCACCGCAGACCCCGCCACCGCGGAAGCCGGCCCCGCGCCCTTGCCGGGCGGCACAGCCACCCGCACCGGCCCTACGGTCGCGGTACCCGAGGCGCGGGCGGCCGGCGCCCGCAACGCGCCGCTCACCGCAGACCCGCCACATCGGCCACCGCAAGCGCCTCCGCACGCGATGCGGAGAATCCCGCCGCCCCCGCACGCCCCCGCTCCTCGGGCAAAGGTCCCACACCCAGTTCGGCGGCGGCCTTCTCCACCATCTCCCGTGCGTGACGCAGCCCTATGCCCGCCAGCAGACCCCGCAGCTCCACAAGATCCGCCTCCGTCTGCGCGGACCCACGCCCGAGCCGGGCAAGCGTTTTGGTGAGCCCGAGCCGGGACAGCGCCGTGCCCCGCGGCTCCGTCATGTCGCCGAACTCCTTTAAAGCCCGCGCGTACCACTCACGGGCCTCCTCGTAACGCCCCGCCCGGTACAGGACGTTGCCGCGCATCTTGTGGTTGAAGGCCAGGGCACCGCGAAGGTTCATCGCCGTACAGGCATCCTCGGCCCGGGACAGCAGTGACAGGGCGTACTCCACCTTCCCGTCACGCACGGAGACCACATCGGCCATGCCCCGCAGCGCCCACGCCCAGCCGCGCATGTCCTCGGCCCGCTCGGCGATCCCGGCGGCCTCCTCGAACAAAGTCAGGGCCCGGTCGTAGGCACCGTTGTTCCGGTGCATCTGCGCGATCCCCTCCAGCGCCCACACCGTGTGCCGGGCCTCACCCCGTCGTCGAGCTTCGGCCAGCAGTTGCTCGTGCAGTTCCTCCACCGCCGCGTAGTCACCCTGGATACGCCCCGTCTCCGCGAGCCCGGCCAGCGAATACCCGCGTACGACGACATCACCGCCCTGCTCACCCCACTCGGCCGCCAGCCGCAGCAGCCGGTACGCCAGCCGGAACGCGCCCCGCTGCCGGGCCAGGGTGCCGCCGCTCCACAACGCCCATGCCATCGCCCCCGCATGGTTCGCCGCGCGGGCGGCGCGATAGCTGGCCTTCCACGCCCGGTCGGCCTCCGCCGTCCGCCCCAGCCGCCGGTACGCCTCGGCGACCGCGAGTCCGCAACGCGCCGTCTCCCGCAGATCACCGGCCTCCTCGGCGGCCCGCAGTTCCTCCAGCCCCCGGGCGAGGACGTCCGGCAAAGGCGCGTTGACCGACAGGGACCCCAGCGCCCCCTGGTACTCCGCGGCCGACGCCTTCGCCCGGCCGCCTTCCTCCGCTGCTGCCACGACTCCGACTGCCGCCTGGTCTGCCCGACCCGGCATACGCCCACCTCCGGACCGCTCGTTGTTGATCACGACAACCGTCAAGACGCCCCCGGGGACGGGGGGTTCCGGAAACGGAGCGATGTCGTCCGACAGACGGGCGCCGCGTCGTCCTCAAGTGCCGTCCGCCCCCGCCCGGTCCCCCTGCAGAGGGACCGGACAGCGAGCCTTCCGGCTGACGGGAGCCCTCACGGCCTTGGGAACGCGCCGATTCCCCGATAGGGGCGGGGCGTTGAAGGCGGCCGCTCAGCGTCGGGCCGCACGACGAACCCGACGACGGCTCGACGAAGCAGCCCCGAAGTGCTCCGAGGCCGCCGACGGCACCGAGGTCATGGACCTGGTCGACCGGCATCGCCCCGACCTCGTACTGATGGACATCCGCATGCCGCGGATGGACGGACTGGCCACCACCGAGGTCCTGCGCCGGCGTCTTGACCCACCGCAGGTACTGATCCTGACCACGTTCACCACGGACGGCTACATCCTGCGCGCCCCGGCCGCCGGCGCCGTTCTCTACCGACTGACCGAGTCCGGTCTGGAACTGGAGCCGGTCCTGAAGGCGCTCGGGCTGTGGGGGCTCCGGTTCATGGCCGAGGAACGGCCGGACGACGCCTTCCGGGCGCAGTGGCTGGCCTACGCCCCGGCGTGGTTCACCACCGACGACGAGCCGGACGCCCCGCCCGTGGTCATCCAACTCGTCGCGTCCGGCGAGTCGGCCGTCATCGAGCTGCGGAACGGCCGGGTCCACACCAGGCTCGGCCGCGCCACCGACCCGGACCTCGTCCTGGACGGACCGCCCCGTGCCGTCCTCGGTCTGCTCAGCGGTCTGATCGATCTCGAACGCGCTGGTCGGCTCGGCATGTCCGCCACCGGCCGACGGGACCTGCTCACCCGCCTCTGTCCGGTCGCACAGGACCGGGCGCATGCTGAGGATGACGTCCTCGGCTGAGCCCCGACGCGTAGTCAGGCCTCAGGTCTCGGATCGAGGTCCGGGGCGGCCGGGCCCTACGCGGGCTCGGGGGCGGTGCGGGCCCGCAGGATTCCCTCGACGCCGTCCAGGAACGTCTCGGAGATCAGCTGCGGATCGAAGAGGCAGCCGGCCGCCATCGCGCCGTCTCTGAGCATGACGAACTGCCGGCCGGCGGCCTCGGCGGGTGCGTCGCCGGTCTGCGCGAGCAGGTCGGTGACGGTGTCCAGGAACCACTGACGGTGGGCGAGTACCGCCCGGTGGACGGGGTGGTCGCGATCGGGATACTCGGCCACCGCGTTGAGGAACGCGCATCCGCGGAACCCGGGTGACCGGATGCCCTCCACGATGGACCGGGCGACGTCACGGACTCGATCGGCCGGGGGTCGTCCGCCCGCTCGGGCGATGGCGTCCACCTGCCCACGGATCGCCCGGTCGACCTGGTCGAGGTAGGCGAGGATGAGGCTTTCCTTGCCGGAGAAGTGCCGGTACAGCGTGGCGCGGGTCACCTGCGCCTCCGAGGTGATCCGGTCGATGCCGACGGAGTGGATCCCCTCCGAGTAGAAGATCTCGGTCGCCTTGCCGAGCAGACGCGACCGCGCCTCGGAGGTGCTGCCGCCTTCTGTGCTCCCACTCATGCGGATCAGCATACCAAGCCCCTGAGGGAGAACGTTCGGTCTTGACAGTGACGCGGCCGGTCGTCTTGAGTGTGAAGCAGACCGAACGTTCTCCCTCATGGATTGCGCTACTCCACCGCGCCCGAAAGGCACACCCGTGAAAACCCTGGAAGCTCGCACCGTCACGGCCTCTTTGGCTCTGCGCAAGCTGTACTTCGCCCGCTTCGCCTTCGCCGCCGTATGGGCGGCCCTGCTGTTCGCGACGGCCTCGGCGCTGCGTCCGCCGAGCGTGGCGCTTCTGGTGATCTACCCCCTGTTCGATGTGACCGCCGCCATCGTCGATGTCCGTACCGCAAGGACGAAGGGCGGCGCGGTCACCGGCCTGTACACCAACATCGTGATCAGCTCGCTGGCGGGCATAGGCCTGGCGGTCGCCGTCACGTCCGGTATCCCGGCCGTCCTGCGGGTGTGGGGACTGTGGGCGATCACCGCTGGACTCGTGCAACTGGCCGTAGGGGCGGTCCGCCGCCGACTGGGAGGGCAGTGGCCGATGATTGCCAGCGGGGCCATCTCTGCCGTGGCGGGCACGTCGTTCGTCGTCCAGGCCGGCAAGGAGAACGCCTCCCTGGGGGGCCTCGCGGGCTATGCGTTCCTGGGTGGCGTCTTCTTTCTGATCTCCGCACTGCGTCTGAAGGGCGCGGACGGGGAGGGATGACCGGGCGCCACGAACGCGACGCGCGACGCCTCAGTCACCTCGGCCCAGCTGTCGCCCCGGCACCGAGTGAGCGCGGCATGGCCTGAGGCCGGAGGGCGGGGACCGCAGCGTCGCGCATACGCCGTCGACGCTGCGGGCTTCGCGGCGGTCCCGGGGTCGGGAAACCGGTCGGAAGTACGGTCACGGACTGCGCGGACCTTGCTTCGGGCCGGTGCCGGGAACAGCGTGGAACTCCAGGCTGGGGACATGCCGGACGAAGACCTCCCGCCGACGCTTCATGTAGCGGGCCTGACCGAGAAATACGGTCGCCGCGGCAAGTCGGCCCTGGCCTGCGGGCTCAGTGAGCCGACAGCCGGCTCGCGCCGGTCCCACACCGTTACGGTCACACCGTTCTGTTGCGATGCATCGTATTGAGCAAATACAGTGTATCGACATGAGACATCGTATCGCCGTGGTCGGAAGCGGCCCTGCGGGCCTTACCCTCGCCCGTGTCCTGCACCGCCATGGCTACCCCGTCACCGTCCTCGAACGCGATCCCGCTCCTGACGCCCGCCCCCCTGGCGGCACGCTGGACCTGCACGAAGGGCTGGGCCAACGCGCGCTGGACAAGGCGGGGCTGCTGGCGGAGTTCCAGGCGCTGTCCCGCCCCGAGGGGCAGGCCATGCGCATCCTGGACCCGCACGGGACCGTCCTTCGCGACTGGCGACCCCGTCCGGACGACCGGGCCCATCCCGAGATCGACCGCGGGCAACTCCGTGACCTGCTGCTCGGCCCCCTCGATGTCCAGTGGGGTCGGGGAGTGGCACAGGTGCTACCGGGGACCCGGGACGGCGCACTGGTCCATTTCGCGGACGGGCGGCAGGAGGCCTTCGACCTCGTGGTCGGCGCGGACGGCGCCTGGTCCCGGGTCCGCCCTGCGGTCTCGTCGGTGACGCCGCACTACACCGGCGTCACCTTGGTCGAGACCTCCCTCGACGATGTCGACACCCGCCACCCTGACCTCGCCCGGTTGATCGGCGACGGTTCCATGGCCGTGTACGGCGTGAACCGAGCTCTTGTCGCCCAGCGCAACAGCGGCGGCCACGTCAAGGTGTACGTTCAGCTCCGCGCGCCGCTGGACTGGCACACGAACCTGGATCTGACCGACGTCGAGGCCGTGCGCTCGAGCCTGCTGGCTCGGTTCGACGGCTGGGCTGCCCCCGTCCTCGGCCTCCTCCGGCACGGCACCGCCTTCGTCCACCGCCCCCTCTTCGTGTTGCCCGTGTCCCACACCTGGACCCACGTCCCCGGGGTGACGCTCCTGGGCGACGCCGCCCATCTGATGCCCCCGTTGGGGGCGGGCGCGAACCTCGCGATGCTGGAAGGCGCCGAACTCGCCGAGTCCATCGCCACCGGCCCTGGAGATCTGGACGAGGCCGTCCTCGCCTTCGAGGAACAGATGTGGGCACGGGCCGGCCAATGGGCGAAGATGACGATGGCCGGCCTGGAACGCCTGGTGAGCCCGGACCCCGCCGAAGCCCTCGCCCTCTTCGACCAAGTCCAGCCATCCTGACCGCCGTTCTTACTCGCGGTTGAGCTCGTGGTACGCGCGAAAGTCGAAGAAGCGTAGGCCGTTGTCGAGTGCTCCAGACCTGATCTCTTGCAAGGTCCAGGGGTGGCCGGAACAGTCGTCGGTCGCCACGCCTCCGTGCTCTAGCAACAGCTCGACCAGTTGGTGAACCTCTGTGGTGCCGTCGATCCGTCCGGAGATGTCAATCTGCACTGCCCAGGCGGGGCGATGCCCGACGGCCGCTTCGAGGGCCGTCACGTCGTCGGGATCCCAGTCGGAGAAGAGGCGGCCGGTCTGCTCATCGTCGACCTCGAGGTAGAGGTCGCCCTCCAGAGTCCAGGGATCGCGCTGCCCGGGCAGATGCCGATCGAGCGACGCGACGGCCTCGGCACGCTCACCCGCAGGGAACACGAACACACTGCGCATGGAGTGGATCGTAGGCGTGCAACTCCTCAGCGACCACGGACATTGACTGGGCATTGGTCACGAGATCAACGGTCGGTCCACGATCGTTGAGTGCACCTCGTCTGAAGGCGTTGTCCTCATCGGCGTCATGCCAAATGAGTTGGAGCACGTACTCACCGCCCTGAAGCGGGGCTGGAGTCAGCGGGCGGGCAGCTGCTGCTCTGCCCAGATGGCCTTGCCGTGGCTGGTGTAGCGACTTCCCCAGCGCTGTGCGAGTTGTGCGACGAGGAACAGCCCGCGGCCTCCTTCGTCGGTCAGCAGGGCCCTGCGCAGCCGCGGCTGAGTCTGGCTCGGGTCGGAGATCTCGCAGATCAGCGTCTTGTCCCTGATCAGCCGCAGGCCCACCGGGCCGCCCGCGTAGCGGATGGAGTTGGTCACCAGCTCGCTGACGACCAGCTCGGTGGTGAACGCGAGTTCGTCCAGCTGCCAGGCGGCCAGCTGGATGGTGACCGCGTCCCTCGCTCGGCTCACCGCCTCCGGGTCGGCCGGGAACTCCCAGGCGGCGGTGGACCCCAGGGGCAGGCCGTACAGCCGGGCGACCAGCAGGGCCACCTCGTGCTCGGCTGCCTGGGGCAGCAGTTGCCGCAGCACAGCGTGCCCGGTCTGCGCCGGTGACCGGTCCTCACGCGCGGCGGCCTGCACCTGGTCGCGGAGCTGCCGCATTCGCTCCTCGGTGCCGTCCTCGCGATGGGCCAGCAGCTTGTCGGTGTAGAAGGCCAGCAGCATCCCCGGCTCCATCACCTGTTCCACCGACTCGAACGGCGGGCCGCCCACCCCCAGCGGCGGTCCCGGCTTGACCTGCGCGAAGCAGGCCGGCTGTCCGGGGACGGACAGCACCGGCGGCGGGTGACCGGCGCTGGCGATCGTGCACAGTCCGGTGATCGGGTCGTGCACCGCGTAGACGCAGGTGGCGCCGAGGACGCTGCCGAGCCTGCGCCCCGCGGGCGGGACCGACGCCGCCCGCCCTGCCTGCGACAGCCGGGTGACCAGGTCGTCGAGGTGGGTCAGCAGTTCGTCAGGAGGCAGGTCCATGTCGGACAGGGTCTGTATGGCGGTGCGCAACTGCCCCATGGCCGCCGCCGCCTCCACGCCGTGCCCCGGCACGTCGCCCACCACGAACGCCACCCGGCACGAGGACAGTGGGATCACGTCGAACCAGGTCCCGCCGATCCCCGTCGCGGTGTTGGCCGGCACATAGGTCCCGGCCGCGTCCGCCGCGCTGACCTGGACGTCTGCTTGCGGCAGCAGGCTCCGCTGCAGGATCTCGGCAGTACGGCGCTCGCGGGTGTAACGCCTGGCGTTGTCCAGACTGAACGCGGCCCGGGCGCCGATCTGGGCCCCCAGCGTCGCATCGTCCCGGCCGAAACGCGCCCGGGTGCCACACCGCCACAGCACCGCCGCGCCCAGCAGCCGCCCGCGAGCCTGCAGTGGCATGATCAGCAGCGATGTCGCCGCGTCCGGCAGCACCTGGCGACATCCCTCGGCGTCGTCGGCCAGCGCGGCCCGCAGCTCGGACAGATCCGGCACGGCCACCGCGTGGCGATGGTAGACCGGCTCGCGCCCCGGACCCCGGACCCGCAGCAAGGCCCCGGCCGGCAGCAGCTCGGCCGGCCAGGAACCGGCCACTGCGGCCCGCCGCAGCGGCTCCCCGAGGGTGAAGTCACCGGGTTCCTCACCCAGCAGCGCCGCCTCCGCCAGGTCGATCGCCGCCAGATCCCCGTACTCGGGTACCAGCACCCTGGCCAGCCCCTCGGCGGTGGCGACGATGTCCAGCGGACCCAGCAGCAGCTTCTCGGCCCCGTCGACCAGAGCCTGCCGGCGTTGCGCCTGGTGGCGTTCGGTGACGTCACGGAAGAGGACCGCGACGCCGGTGCAGCGGCCGTCGCGGTCCTCCAGCCGCAGCGCCGACAGGGAGATGATGCGCTCCTGCTCGGGAGCCGTGCGGTAGCGGGCCCGGAGCACCTGGTCGGTCACCGGCACCCCGGTCTGCGCGACCCACCGCAACTGCTTCTCGACGGCCCCGGCGTCCTGCGGGACCAGCACCTCGTCCAGGGCGGCCCCCGGCGGTCCGGCGCCGGCGTCGGCGGGCCGACCGACGGCACCCGGAGGGTGGTTGCTTCGCACGATCCGCAGATCCGGGTCGTGCAGCACCAGCCCGATCGCGGTCTGCCCGGACAGTGCGCGCACCAGCTCCTGGTCCTGCTCCCGCTCCGTGGCCACCGCCTCCGGCACCGCCCACACCAGACACTGAGCCCCCAGACCGCCGCCCAGCGGCAGCACCTTCAGGCGCACTTTCACCGCCGGGCCGCCACTGCGGCGAAGCATCGCCCGGCCGTCGCGCGAGAGCATCCCGCGGCCCGACCCGGCGGCGAGAAAGTCGGTGAGCGGCCTGCCGATCAGATCCTTGCCCTGCGCGCCGAGCAGCTCACCGACGCCCGGCGTGCACGCCAGCACCGTCCCGTAGCTGTCCAGCATCAGCGCCGCGCCGTCGTCCGGTGGCCGCCCGGCCACATCGGGCACAGGCTTCGTACTCGTACGCCTCACCCCCTGCACAGGTGGTGGTCTCCTTTCATTGAACCCGCCCGCGCCTGTCACCGGCATCCCGAGAACGGAGCGCCGTGACCATGGCCCGGAAGCGTCATCAGCACCGCGTGTCCATGCGCAGGAGCGTGGAGTGTCATGCGTACCGGGGACGGCCCTGAGGACTGCCGCCGGCGCGGTCACGTCAGTGGCCTCACCGCGGACATGGCCCGCCGTCCGGCGTTCACTTCACAGGTTGCCGATGGAGGGGAGCTGCACCTCCGTCCACGCCGATCACACGATCACGTCATGGTCAGGAGCGAACCGGAGTCGGGTCGACCGGCGACAGCTCGGTACGCGAGTTCACTCGCTCCCGGGCTTCGGGGGGCAGATCCGGGCGAGCAACAGGGCCACGTCGTCGTCGGGCGCGGGGGCGAGCCCGTCCATCACGGCCTGGCTGAGGCCGTCCAGCGGCAGCCCGGCGTTGGCGCTCAGCACGTCCAGGAGCTGGGTCAGACGCTGGTCGATGTCCGCGCAGCGGGCCTCGACGAGGCCGTCGGTGTAGAGAACGAGCATGCTGCCCGGGGGCAGCGTCAGCTCGGTCGGGACGAAGTCGATGCCGCCGACTCCCAGCGGCGCCCCGGCCGGCAGTTCCAGCAGTTCGGCGGTGCCGTCGTCCCGGACGACGGCCGGTGGCAGATGACCTGCCCGAGTGATCGAGCAGGAGCCGGCCGCCGGGTCGCAGACCGCGTAGGTGCAGGTGGCCAGGGCCGCGTCGGGAAGGTCCGCCAGACCGGTGTCGAGCTGCCGCAGCAACTGTCCAGGGGGCAGGGCAAGACGGGCGAGCGCCTGCATCGCGCTGCGCAGCTGACCCATCGTGGCCGCGGCTGCGATCCCGTGTCCCATGACGTCTCCGACAGCCAGGGCGGCCCGGCCTTCGGGCATCGCCACGACGTCGTACCAGTCGCCGCCGACTTCGTTGACGTCGCTCGCGGGCCGGTAGCAGTGGGCGACCTCGATCCCGGGCGGGGGAGTCAGCTGTTGCGGCAGCAGGCTGCGCTGCAGCGTCACCGCCGTCTCGTGTTCGCGGGCGTACAGGTGGGCGTTGTCGAGGTGGACTGCCGCGCGGGACGCTATGTCGCGGGCGAGCGTCACGTCATCGGACGAGAAACGCCTGGCCGGGAACTCCCGGAAGAGCGTGGTCACCCCCAGTACCCTGCCGCGGGCGAGCAGCGGCACCATCAACAGGGAGTACACCCCCAGCTCGCGAAGCTGCCGGACCGCGGAGGTGTGGCAGGAGGGGGCGGTGATGGTGTGCTCGTCCACCTCGGCGACCACGAAGGGTTCCCGACGCGCTACGGCCTGCGCGTACGGTGCATCCGCCGGATAGTGCAGGATCGCGCCCAGCGGGGCGAGGGCCCGGGCCGCAGGCGAGCCCCGGGCCGGGGCCTTGCCGAGCCGCTGCACCACGATGCCGCCGGTCAGGTCCCTGTCGGATTCCGCGGTGGCGTCGTCGACGACACCCGCTATCAGGTCCACGGTGGCGATGTCGGCGAGCCCGCGCAGCACCACGTCGGCCAGCTCCTGTGCGGTCTGTCGCATGTCCAGGGTGGTGCCGACGCGGGTGCTGGCCTCGTTGAGCAGGTCGAGTCGCCGGCGGCTCGCTGCGGCCGCCTGCTCGGCCCGGAGCCGTGCGGTGATGTCGACAACCGAGGCGCCGACGCCGAAGGGGTGCCCCCAAGCGTCCTCCAGACGGAAGTAGGAGCAGGACCACATCCGGTCCTCGTACGGGGTCGCCGGGGTGCGGCCCGTCGCGCGGAAGTCGACCACGGGCTCGCCGGTGTCCAGCACCCGCTCCATCACGGACTCCACCTCGGCGCCGTTCACCTCGGGCAGCACCTCGGACAGCCGCCGACCGAGGTGCCTGACCTCGGGCACGCCGTTGATCGTCTCCAGGGCGGTGTTGACATGCAGATAGCGCAGTTCGCTGTCGAAGGCGGACAGTCCGATCGGCGAGTGGCGGAACAACCCGTCCAGGACGGCGTGGGGCACCCGCGTCCTCAACACCGCGGAGACGTCCACAAGGAACGCGAGTACGTCGCCGCTGTCCGGGACCCGGTAGGTCCACACCGCGAGCTCCACCAGATGCCCGTCCCGGTGCCGCGCCGTACACCGCCCCGTCGTGGCACCGCCGACGGCGACCCGCTCCAGCAGCGACGCGGCCCCGGAGCCGCCTTCCGCTCGGACGAGCAGCTCACCCCGGCTGCCCAGCACCTCCGACGCCGGGTAGCCGAGCAGGGCCTCGGCCGCCGCATCCCAGCGGACGATGCGGCCCAAGGCGTCCAGCTGCATTCCGGCTACCGGCAGTTCGTCCGGCTGCGAACCACTCGGGCACACCTGCGCCGGGGCGGCCGCCTCGTCGAATTTCTCGGGATGGCGCATGGGGGCTCCTCCCGGACAGCTCTCCATCCACTATGCAACTTTTCGCGCAATGGCCGCGATGTGATGGATGCCCCTGGCGGACGAGGGCGAGGTCATCCGGGTGTCGGCGCGGACCAGGGGAGATCCGGTGCCGTGCCTGGGCGGCGCGGGGACGGCCAGGTGCCGACCGAGCCGCTCGGCTACCGCCACCACCTCGTCGCCGTCCCCGACCTCCGCCAGAGTCGACGGCTGAACCCGCTCCAGCAGCATCGCGAACCGCTCGTCATCGCGCCCATGCAGCAGCACAGCATCGCACCCGCCCCACGCAACGAACGCCCGCCCGCGCAGCGGCTGCCGAGGCTGGCTGTCGATCCCAAGGGGTGTGTGGGAGATCCCGCCTACGATGGCGGCACGCTGCTGAAGTCCCGCGCGCTGACGCTCCTTGGAGCGGATGACCTGCGCAAGGCTGTCCACCGCGTCCTGGACGTCTTCTCCGAGGCTGCGGAACTCGATCGTCACAGCATGGATCCCGCCCGGTGGCGGAATGCGTCGGGTGCCGAGCGACGGAACTCAGTGGGTGGAAACCGGCTCGGACGACGGCTGCCACTCCCGCCTGAGCAGCCCGTAGACCCACGAGTCGGAGACGTCGCCGTTGACGACGCAGTCCTCCCGCAACGTCCCCTCACGCACGAAGCCGAGCTTCTCCAGCACGCGGGCAGAAGCCACATTGCGCGTATCGGCCTCGGCTTGGACGCGATTCAGGTCCAGCGTGTCGAACGCCCACCCCAGCAGAGCGCGCGCGGCCTCGGTCGCGTAGCCCTGGCCCCACGCTGCATCGTCGTAGCAGTAGCCGAGTGACGCACTGCGGAAGTCCGGATTCCAACTGTTCAGGGTGCACCAGCCGATGAATGCCCCGTCGGAGATACGATCCACGGCCAACCGTGCCCCGGTGCCCTCCTGTTCCATCCGCCGGCAAGCGGTGATGAACACCTCGGCGCGCGAGCGTTCGGTCCATGGTGGCGAGTCCCAGTAGCGCAGGATGTGGGCGCTGCTCTGCAGTGCGAAGAGGCCGTTCGCATCCGCGTCTTCGAAGGCACGCAGTCGAAGACGAGCGGTGCGCAACGAGGGGGTGGGCAGCGACGCCCTCATGTTCCCTCCCTGGTCGGTGGCCGACCAATCAGACATCCGATGCGGGTCACTCGCAACGGGTTTTCCCGGCGGGCCGGCAGACGTGTCCGCTCATCGGCGCGACCGAGCGCCCCCAGGGGGTGGCAGCTGAGGTGGTGTGCCGCTTGAGCTTCAGACGGACGTTGTTGATGTTGCTGGGAGCGACTCCGGCACCCCGGCCGGGTCACGGCGTGCGATGACCTGGGTGGCTTGTGTCTGGATCAGCATGACGGGGCTCCCGTTGCCTTCATGCCGTTCAGGCTAGGAAGCCGGGGGAGTGGTGTGCACCGGCCGAAAGTACGGAGAATCCTTGGGCGACTTCAGCCGTACGCGCCTGAGGGGTTGGGGGTGATCCCGGCTGCGGCCAGGGCCTCACGTAAGTCGCGTGAGCGGTAGCAGGGCCGTTCATCTCGGCGCAGCCATTGACTTGACAACGAGACCCGTCCGCGGAGCCGATCAGCCGGACGGCGTGAGTGAAGACCACATCCCGAACCACTGCTCGGCGCCCCACGCCTCGAACCGTTCCAGCTCGGTGAACCCCAGCTTGGCCGCGAGGCGCATCGAGCGGGCGTTCGCGGTCTGGGTGTAGAGCACCACCGGCTCACCGGGCAGCGCGCCGGCAAACCAGTCCAGTGCCGCTGTGCACGCCTCGGTTGCGTAGCCGTGTCCCCACGTCTCGGGCAGGAACAGGTAGCCGAGTTCGGTTTCCCCGGCCTCCGGCAGGCGGTTACTCGGGCGCTCGGGGGTGTGCGGTTTGAGCTGGACCGTGCCGATCATTGCTCCGTCGAGCTCGACCACGAACCAGCCACGGCGCTGCCCAGGCACCTCGGGCACCGTGCGTTCAAGCTCGGCGCGCGGTCGAGGGCCGCCAAGATAGGTGTTCACCTCTGGCGAAGCGTTCAGCTCGATGACCGCCGCGCGGTCCCGGGCCTCGGACTCGCGGAGTACGAGCCGCTCGGTCTTGATCGGAGCAGGTGGCCAGGCGAGGGCTCGGTGGTCGGTCATGCCGGCCAACCTAACGAGCAGGCTCAGAAGCGATCAAGACTCCCCGACCGATCAACCCACCGACCCGGGCCTCGCCCGCACCGACGGCGCCGGGCCCTACAGGCCATGTCTGAGGTTCGCTGACGTCGGTTTTCGTTCACGAGGTGGGGACAGTGTCCGCCGCTCCGTGGAAGGGCTGTCGATATGGTCCGCGGAGTGCGGCTGTCGTCCGCGTGCGCGGCGGTTGGGTGCGGGGGTCGTGAGGGCGGCGAGGCAGGCGACGACGAGGGCGATGCCCAACCAGCCGACGGTGGGGAGGCGTTCCCCGACGACCAGGACGGCGAGGACGGCCGCGACGGCCGGTTCGAGCAGCGACAGGGTGGTGGCGGTGCTGGCAGGTACGTGGGCGAGGCCCCAGCCGAAGAGGAGGTAGCCGGCGAACATGGGGACGAGCGCCATGTAGAGGCCGACGGAGGTGTTGGCCCAGGAGGAGAGGAGCGGTGCGCCCGTGACGAGGAGGACGGGAGAAAGGAGCAGTCCGCCGAGTCCGAAGACTGCGCCCATCGCGGCCCGGGAGGCGATCTCGCGGGTGATGAGCCGGTGGGCGGCCCAGGAGTAGAGGGCGTACGTCGCTGCTGCGACCAGGCCGAGGCCGATGCCCAGCAGCGTGCCGGTCGTGGAGCTGTGGCTGGTGCCATCGGTAGCCTGGGCGGCTTCGGCGACGCAGAGCAGGGCCGTGCCGAGCAGGCCGAGGGCGGCAGCTAGCAGCCACCGGGGCGTGAGCCGGCGGCCGTCCACGACGCGCTCGATCAGGGCCGAGGCCAGCGGGGCGGTGCCGATGGATACAACCGTGCCGACGGCGACTCCGGCCAGGCGCATGGAGCTGTAGAAGGCCAGGGGGTAGACCGCCACCGAGACGGCACCGAGCAGCACCGTGCCGCGCCGGTCCCGCAACCGGGAGGCGTGATGGCGGATCTGAGGGGCGGCGATCAGGGCCTGGAGCAGTCCACCGAGGCCCATGGCGACGGCCCCGATCGCGAGCGGGCCGACGTCCGGGGCGAAGGTGGCGGCCGTACCGGTCGTGCCCCAGAGCACAGAGGCGGCCAGCACGCACAGGGCCCCCGTTCCCGTGGATTTGCCGCGAGTGGTGCCCGTCACAGTCGGTCCAGCAGGACCGCGGCCATCGAGCGGGCGTGCTGAAGGCGCTCGCCGTCGCCTTCCAGGCCGGCACGGGCCATCGCGCCCTCGAGCAGGAAGGAGAGATGCTCGGCCGTCGCGCGGGCCTTGTCGGGCCGGCCGGGCAGCAGTTGTTCCAGGTGGCCGACGATCAGGTGCTCCACCTGCTCCTTGTGCGCGCGAACCACGGCGCGGCCCTCGTCCCCGGCGGGAAGCTCGGCGGCGGCGTTGAGCAGCCCGCAGCCGCGGAAGCCGTGCTCGTACGCGAAGGCCGCATGATCGGCGTACGCGTCGAACACCGCCAGCACACCCTCGCGCGGGCCGTCGGCGGACTCCAGGCGCGCCCGGTACAGGCCGAGCCACTCCTCGTGCCGGGCGTCCAGGTAGGCCCGGACGAGGTCGGCCTTGGAGGAGAAGTTGTTGTACAGGCTCATCTTCGCCACGCCGGCCTCGGCCGTGATCGTGTCGATACCGGTCGCTGCCACACCGTCGGCGTAGAAGCGCCGGGCCGCCGCCGCCAGGAGCCGTTCCCTGGCAGGCCGCCGCCGTCCACTCTCCAGAGCGCTCACGTCAGTGCCACCGCCACACTCCAAACTAGGTAGGTCGGTCTACCTAGATTAGGTGACGTGCGGGCATCGTGGAAGCCGGAGCGCCGAGTTCCCGTGGAGAATCCACGCGCGCGGCGGGAGCCGTCGACGGCCGCGCCCCCGTCGGGCGGTCGGCGCCCGCGCAGGCCCGCATTACCCGCGCAGGCCCGCGCGCACGATGCGGCAGCGCGCGCGTCTGTCTCAGCGCTCGCCCTGCACGTCCCCGAGCGTGGACGCGGCGACCGTGTCGCCGTGGGCGAAGTCGCCCGGCGGAATGCCCGGGTGGTGCGCGTCGGGCGGCGGGGCCGGTGCCGAGTCGGCCCCGAGCGTGAGACGGGAGACGATCCGGTAGCGGTCGCCGCGGTAGAGCGAGTGGACGTATTCCACCGGACGTCCGTGCGTATCGGTGGTCAGACGCTCGAAGAGCAGCGCGGGGGAGAGCTCCGGCACATCGAGCACCTCCGCCTCGGCGCGGGTCACCACCGTGGGCTCGATCGCCTGGGTCGCCTCGCTCACATGGACTCCGTGGTGGCTGCGCAGATGCTCGTACAGGTCGCCGTTCTCCAGTTCCCGGGCGGTGAGACCGGGGACCAGGGCAGCCGGGATGTGCAGATGCTCGATCGCCATCGGGGAGCCGTCCACCAGGCGCAGCCGGGCCACATAGACGATCTCCGCGGCGGGGGAGAGGCGCAGCCTGCGGCCCACCCGGGCTCCCGCCGGCACCGTCGTGAACTCCAGCAGCCGGCTCGACCAGGCGCCCGCGGCCTGCGGCACGCTCAGCGAGTGGTGGCCCGGCACCAGTTCCTGGGTGATCTTGTCCGGGGCGACGAACACACCGCGCCCGTGCTCCCGGACGAGGACACCGGCGGTGACCAGTTCGTCCACTGCGGCCCGCAGGGTGGGCCGGGACACCTCGAGTTGCGCGCACAGGGTCCGCTCCGAGGGGATCGCGTCCCCCGGTCGGCGTTCCTCGACCATCTCCAGTACGGCGTCGCGGACCCGCTCCCGCTTGAGCACACCGCCGGACGGTTCTCTGTCGCCCATCGCGTCGTCCCCCTTCCGGCCGCCCATGCGGCGCTCGCAGATGACCAGTTGCCGTTATGCCGCTCCCAACATCGCACTGGTCAAGACGATTTTACGTCCACTGGTCAAGTGATGGACGGGGCTGCGGCCCGCTCATCGCCGGAAACTCCTTTGTTTGCAGGGGACTTGACGGCCCGACCGGGCCATGCCAACTTTTCATCACCAAGAGGTGACCTGTCCAGTTGTCAACTGGTTATGAGCCCGCCAGGCTGGTTGGTTCCCTGCTCCATGCCCTCCACGAGTCCTCCGAGGTGAACCGTGAAGTTCCGCTTGCTGGCCGGTGCGTCCGTCCTCACCGCTGCCCTCGCCCTCAGCGGCTGCTCCGGCGGCTCCGACGACGCGTCCGGCGACGGCAAGTCCGAGCTGACCGTCTGGCTGATGCGCGACAGCGTCTCCGCCGCCTTCCAGAAGGAGTTCACCACCGCGTTCGCCGCGGCCCATCCCGACATCGCCCTGAAGATCCAGATCCAGGAGTGGGACGGCATCGGCCAGAAGGTCACCGCCGCTCTGGCCAGCAACGACGCACCCGATGTCATCGAGGTCGGCAACACCCAGGTCGCCCAGTACGCCCAGAGCGGTGGGCTGGCCGACCTCACCGAGAAGAAGACCGACCTGGACGGCGGCACCTGGCTCAAGGGACTGGCCGAGCCCGGCTCCTGGGAGGGCAGGCAGTACGGCATCCCGTACTACGCGGCCAACCGCGTGGTGGTGTACCGCAAGGACCTCTTCCAGCAGGCCGGCATCGACCCGGCCGCGATCAGGACCCGGGACCAGTGGATCGCCGCGACGCGGAAGCTGGACAAGGGCGACCAGCAGGGCATCTACCTCACCGGTCAGACCTGGTACGCCCTGGCCGGGTTCATCTGGGACGAGGGCGGCGACCTGGCGGTGCGGGACGGCGACAAGTGGAAGGGTGCCCTCGACACCCCGCAGGCACTGGCCGGGATGGAGTTCTACAAGAAGCTCCAGGCGCTCGGCAAGGGTCCCAAGGATGCCGACGAGGCCAACCCGCCGCAGGCCGAGGTCATGGCCAAGGGCAAGGTCGCCCAGATCGTCGCCGTCCCCGGCAACGCCAAGGTCGTCGTCGAGCAGAACCCCGCGCTCAAGGGCAAGCTCGGCTTCTTCCCGATCCCGGGCAAGACTGCCGACAAGCCCGGCGCGGTCTTCACCGGCGGCTCCGACCTCGTCGTCCCGGTCGCCTCCCGGCACCAGGACGCCGCCTACACCTTCGTGAAGGAACTGACCGGCGACACCTGGCAGAAGAAGCTCGCCCTCGCCATGAGCTATGTGCCGAACAAGACCTCCCTCGCCTCCGCCGTGGCCTCCGACCCCGGCGCCGCCGCCATGGCCGTGGGCGCCGCCGAGGGCCACGCCACGCCCAACACGCCTGGCTGGGCCGCCGTCGAGGCCGAGAACCCCGTCAAGGACTACATGACCGCCACCCTCACCGGCCACGACATGAAGCGGGAGGCGACGAAGGCGTCCGAGGAGATGACCCGGGCGATGAACAGCGCCTCCTGACCCCGCCCGCCGCCCGCCGCCCGGCCCTCGGCGCCGCCCGGCCCGTACGAGAGGAGGAGCCGTGTCAGCCGTTCGAGAACGTGCCGTTCCCCGGTCCGCCCGGCCCCACCGGCCCCGGGCGGACGGCCGACCGCCGGCCGCCCGCCGCGCCGCCCGCGAGCGCGGCGGCCCCTGGCCCTACCTGCTGGTGGCACCCGCCGTCCTCGGTATGCTCTATCTGCTGGTCTACCCGCTCGCCCGGGCCGTGCTGATCTCCTTCCAGGACTTCCGCCTGCGCCAGCTCATCATGGGCGACGCCGAGTTCGTCGGCTTCGCCAACTACCGGACACTGCTGACCGATCCGCGCTTCTGGACGGTGGTGCGCCGCACGTTCCTCTTCATGGCCGTCAACGTCGTCCTCATCATGGTGATCGGCCTGCTCGTCGCGCTGATGACCCAGCGGCTCGGCCGCCTGTGGCGCGTGGCCGTACTCAGCTCGCTCGTCCTGGCCTGGGCGATGCCCGTGGTCGCGGCCACCACTGTCTTCCAGTGGCTCTTCCACTCCGAGTTCGGCGTCGTCAACTGGGCACTGACCTCCCTGGGTTTCGGCTCCTTCGAGCGGTACCCGTGGTTCGCCCACGGCACGGCGGCCTTCGCCATCCTCGTCCTGCTCGTGGTGTGGCAGTCGGTGCCGTTCGCCGCCATCACCCTGTACTCGGCGCTCACCACCGTCCCCGCCGAACTGCACGAGTCCGCCCGCATCGACGGCGCCGGCGCCTTCCGCGTCCTCAGGTCGGTCACCCTCCCGATGATCCGGCCGATCGTGATGCTCGTCCTGTGCCTGGAGGTGATCTGGACCTTCAAGGCGTTCGTGCAGATCTGGGTGATGACCCGGGGCGGACCCGGCGACGCCACCACCATCCTGCCCGTCTACGCGGTACAGACCGCCCTGTCCAGCCAGCGCTACGACCTCGGCTCGGCGGCCTCGATGGTCACCGTCATCCTCATGTCGGGCGTCCTGGCCCTGTACCTCCGCCAGATGTTCCGCCAGGAGGACGAGCTGTGAGTGCCGTCGGCCGCCCCGGTGCGGCGCCCCGCCGCGAAGCCACCCGCCGGCTGCGCCGCCTGCCGCTCCACGCGGGCGCCGCGCTCACCGTGGCGATCTGTCTGTTCCCCGTCTACTGGATGGTCACCACCGCCTTCAAACCGTCCCGCGACATCCAGTCCACCGACCCGCAGTTCCTCCCGCGCACCTGGACACTGGAGCACTTCCGCACCGCCGTCCAGGCCGACGGCTTCGCCCAGTTCTGGCGCAACAGCCTCCTGGTCACCGCCGGCGCGGTCCTGCTCTCTCTGGTCGTCGCCCTGGCCGCGGCGTTCGCCGTCGCCCGTATGCGCTGGCGCGGACGCCGGCAGTTCGTCCTGGCCGTCTTCATCGCCCAGATGGCGCCGTGGGAATCGCTGATCATCCCGATCTACATCATCGCCCGCGACACCGGCATGCTCGACCGGCTCCTCACCCTCACCCTGGTCTACTTCATGATCACGCTGCCGTTCACCGTCATCGTGCTGCGCGGCTTCATGACCACCATCCCGCCGGAACTGGAGGAGGCCGCCCAGGTCGACGGCTGCAACCGGTTCCAGGCGTTCCGGCGCATCGCCTTCCCCCTGCTCGCCCCAGGACTGATGGCCACCTCCCTCTTCGGATTCATCACCGCCTGGAACGAGTTCGCCTACGCCAACTTCCTCATCATCAAGAACCAGGACCAGCGCACCCTGCCCGTCTGGCTCTCCTCCTTCCAGGACACCTTCGGCACCGACTGGGGCGCCACCATGGCCGCCTCCACCCTCTTCGCCCTGCCCGCCCTCGTCATCTTCCTGGCCCTCCAGCGCCACGTCACCTCCGGCCTCGCCTCCGGCGCCGTCAAGGGCTGAGCGCCCCGCGCCACCCCGTCGGCCACGCCCTCCCGCCGGCCGGGGACCCGCCCGTGCACCGCACCCGCCCGCGCCCCCTCCCTCCCGGAAGGCCGCTCACCCGTGCCCTCATCCCGTCGTGAACAGGCTCTCCTGCCCCGGCCCACCCGGATCGCCCCGCGCTCCGGCCACTTCGCCCTCGACGCCCGTACCACCGTGCGCGCCCCCGGCGAGGCCGAGGGCGCCGCCGACCTGCTGCGCACCCTGCTGACCCCCACCACCGGCCTGCCCCTGGCCCCCTCGCCGTCCGGCGCCATCACCCTCTCCGTCGACCCGACCCTCGCCGGCCTCGGAGCGGAGGGGTACGGACTGACCGTCTCCCCGCACTGCGTGCTGCTGCGCGCCGCCACCCCCGCGGGACTGCTGCACGGCGTGCAGACCCTGCGCCAGCTCCTGCCGGCCGAGGTGCTCGATCCGGCCGCCGTCCGCCGGGAGTACTGGGAACTGCCCTGCGTGGAGATCACCGACGTACCCCGCCACTCCTGGCGCGGCCTCATGATCGATGTGGCCCGCCACTTCCACGACGCCGCCACCCTGCGCCGCCACGTCGACCTGCTCGCCCTGCACAAGCTCAACGTCCTCCATCTGCACCTCACCGACGACCAGGGCTGGCGGATGCCCGTCGCCTCCCACCCCCGCCTCACCACCGTCGGCGCCCACCGCGCCGAGACGGTCAACGGGCCCGATGTCTCCACCGGCTTCGACGGCCGCCCCCACGGCGGCGCGTACACCCGCGCCGAACTCACCGGCCTCGTCGCCTACGCGGCCCGGCGCGGAGTCTGCGTGGTCCCGGAGATAGAGATGCCCGGCCATGTCCGCGCCGCCCTCGCCGCCTACCCGCACCTCGGCAACCACCCCGACCGCACCCTCGACGTGTGGACCCGCTGGGGGGTGTGCGACAGCGTCCTCGGCGTCCACGACGAAGTGCTCGACTTCTGCCGGGCCGTACTCGCCGAGGTGATGGAGGTCTTCCCCTCGCCCTATATCCACCTCGGCGGGGACGAGTGCCCCACCACCGAATGGGAGCACAGCCCCGCCGCCCGTGCCCGCGCCGCCGCGGAAGGGCTGCCCGGCCCCGCCGCACTCCACGGCTGGCTGCTGGGCCAGGCCGGCGCCTTCCTCAGCCGGCACGGCCGGCGCCCCGTCGCCTGGGCCGAGGAGGGAACGTCCCTGCCGCCCGGCTTCACGGCGATGAGCTGGCGCGACCCCGCCCACGCCAACGACGCCCTGCGCCGCGGCCACGACGTCGTCCTCACCCACCACCGCACCACCTACCTCGACTACGCCCAGGACGACGCCCCCGACGGACCGCCCGCCCAGCCGGGCCCCGTCGTCGACCTGCGTGCCGTCCACCGCGGCGACCCCGCACCGGAGCCGCCCGCCATGAACGGCGGCCGGATCCTCGGCACCCAGGCGCAGATCTGGACGGAGTTCGCCCCCACCGCCGCCGACCTGGACCGGCTCGCCTACCCACGGCTGTGCGCCCTGGCCGACCGCGCCTGGACCGGACCCACCGACTGGCCGGACTTCACCACCCGGCTCACCGCGCACCTCGCCCGGCTGGCCGCCCTCGGCGTCCGCCACCACCCCCTCACCACGCCGCGCACGACGGCGGCGCCCGCCGGTACAGCGCCCTCCGCACGACCCCCCGCACGACCCTCCGTATGACATCCACCCGATCGCACCCGGAGAGGATCCCCGTGACCAGCAACGAGAACCGGCCGACCGGACCACGCCGCGCCCGGCTGCGCACCGCCGCGGCCGCCGTCGCCACCCTCCTCGGCGCCACCGCCCTGGCCACCCTGCCCGGCACCGCCGGCGCCGCCGGCGAACTGACGGTGCAGTACCGCACCAGCGCCACCGGAGCCACCGCCGACCAGAGCGAACCCTGGCTGAAGGTGAAGAACACCGGCCCCGCCGCCCTGCCGCTCAGCGAGATCAGACTGCGCTACTACTTCAAGTCCGACTCGGCCGCCGCCTCCTACACCTACGCCTGTTCCTGGGCGGTGAAGGGCTGCGCCAACATCACCGGCACCTTCGGCACCCTCGCCAACCCCACCGACACCGCCGACCGCTACCTGGAGATCGGCTTCACCTCCGGCGCAGGATCCCTCGCCCCCGGCACCGACACCGGAGACATGCAGCTGCGCTTCTACCAGTCCAGCTGGCAGCCCCTGCGGCAGAGCGACGACTACTCCTTCAGCGCCACCCAGACCTCCTACGGCGACTGGACCAAGGTCACCGCCACCCGCTCCGGCTCCCTGGTCTGGGGCGACGCCCCCGCAGGCAACACGCCCACCGACCCGCCGACCACCGAGCCGCCCACCGACCCGCCGGGCGGCTCGGGCACCCTGTGGGACGACTTCAGCTACGGCTCCTACACCGACCCCGCGATCTCCGCCCACGGCTGGTCGGTCCGCTCCAACTCCGGCGGACCCGGAGTCCCCGGCGCCACCTGGGATCCGGCCGACGTCACCTTCCCGAGCAGCGGCGGCACCACCGTCATGAACCTGAAGACCTCCACCAACGGCACCGCCTCCGGCACCAAGCAGACCGAGGTGCTCACCAAGGCCACCAAGTTCAAGAACGGCACCTACGCGGCCCGCGTCAAGTTCGCCGACGCCCCCACCTCCGGCCCCGACGGCGACCACCTGGTCCAGACGTTCTTCACCATCAACGACCTCAAGGCGCCGATGGCCGACGACTACTCCGAGTACGACTTCGAGTATCTGCCCAACGGCGGCTGGGGCGAGCCGTCCAGCATCCTGTACACCACCTCCTGGGAGACCTACAACCCCGACCCGTGGGTGGCGGTCAACCAGCACACCGAGGGCCGGCAGAGCTACGACGGCTGGCACGATCTGATGCTGACCATCGACAACCGCGCCATCACGTACTACGTCGACGGGCAGCTGTTCGGCACGCACGACGCCGCATACCTGCCCGAGCGCCCGATGTCGATCAACTTCAACCAGTGGCTGATCGACCTGGACGGCCAGACGTCCACCACCCCGCGGGCCTACCAGGAGCAGGTCGACTACGTCCTGCACGCCAAGGACCAGGTACTCACCCCCGCACAGGTCAGCGCCAAGGTCGCCGCCTACCGGTCGGCCGGCACCGCTTTCGAGGACACGGTCCCCGCGAGCTGAACCCGCCCCGTCGGGCCGGCCGCACCACCCGGACACGGCCGGCCCGCGCATCGCCACCGCCCCGACCCCGCACCGGTACTTCGGCGTGTGTGTGGGGGACTGGCTTGAACAGGCATTCCTGTCAGTAGGCGTCCGGTTCGTCGGATTCATCGAGTAGCCGGGCTGCGAGATCGTCGGACCATTCCAGGGCCCATGCTCGGAGAGCGGAGATCGCGGCGTCGTCGAGACCGTAGGCGGCGAAGGCTTCGTCGTCGGTCCACTCGGCTCCGGCGAGGTTCGCCTGCAGATCTTCGAGCTCGAAGCGGCCGCGGGCGTGCCTGCGGCCGAATTCTTCGAGATCGGTGGTGTTCCAGCGGCGGGACGCCGCGAACACATCGATGAGGTCGCGCGGCGCTCCACGGTCGGCAAGCGCACGTACCTTGGTCCCGATCACATCTTCCTCCGCCAGGACGGGCCCGTATCGGCTCTGGGCGACCGGCCGCCAGAAGACCTCCTTGAGGATGTCGACCTCGCACTCCTGCCCGGTGGCCGGGTCGGACACTGTGAAGCGGGCGGACAAGGGGGCGGTCTCCAGCGCCTGCACGTTCCAGCCGCGGGCCTCCAGGCCGGCGCGGACCACGGCAGCGATGTCGGTCATGGGTGCCGGGTTCTCGGTGGCGACATCGAGGTCCTGGCTCGGGCGGTTCACGAGGCGGTGCGCCCGTACGGCGTACCCGCCGGTGAGAACCAGGGGATACGGGGAGCCGAGCGCGATCACATCCGCCAGGAGCCGCGTGTGCAGCTCCGGCATGTCCGTCACGCGGCTGCCCGGGTGCGGGAGGCGAGCTGGGGGAAGGCGTCCTCCCACACGGCGCGCACGGTGCGGCCGACGAGGGTGCGCAGTACCGGCCACAGCTGGAGGAGCAGGTCCTGGTTGAGGTAGCGGGGCAGGTCGTCGCGCAGGCCCTCGTGCAGGACGGTGCGGTACAGGCCCATGCGCTGGCGAGGATTGCCCAGGTCGTACGAGGTCATCCCCGACCAGGCCATGTGCAGGGGCAGCTCGACGACCCCCTGGGTGGGGCCGTGCAGCTCGTCCAGCGACTCCGGCAGACGCAGTCGGAACTTCTGCCGGTACAGCGCGAGGTCCTCGGCGACCGGGCCCGCGAGGTCCGGCGTGGGTGCGGCGTGCTGAGTGCTGGAGGACATGAGTCCATTATGGCCGCCGGAGAAGCGGTGAGGGCCACGATGCGCGAGTCCGGCGGGGCGATGTGCCGGCGCCGGGCAGGGGCGTCGGGTTCGGCCTGTCGATCATCCCGGCAATGACCGCCGCCTACCGTGCGCTGCCACCGAACAAGATCCCCGACGCCACCCCGCAACTCAACGCCCTCCAACGCGTTGACGGAGCGATCGGCACCGCCGTGCTCACCGTCGTCCTCGACGATCAACTCCGCCACCGTCCCACGCCCGCCGGGGAGGTCGGCCGATTCGGGATCACGTTCCTCCGGGCGCTCGCGATCACGATCGCCGCCGCCATCCCGGCCATCCTGCTCGCCCACACCGAACGCCGCGTCCTCCGCCGCGCCCACGCGTCCAAGCCCGGGGAGGCCGCCGACACCAGCCACTGACCCCCCAGCTCATGTGGGTGGTAGTGATCACGTGGAACGATCGTCACATGGTCACGCGCCGCCTGCGGTAGCGCGCCGTGCCACGAACACGAACTCCCTGCCCGGCCGGTCGGGTGCGTCGCGTACGTCCTCGACGACGAAGCCGTGCTCGTGCAAGTCCCGCTCGATCTCTGTACGTTCGCGGAAGCGCAGTGTCGATTCCGAGATCAGTACGTCCCCGTCCGCAGCGAACACGTGCGTACCGCGGAAGCTCACCAGCGGCAGGCTGACGTCCGTCAGCTCGGCCCAGGTCTCGACGTGGCCGACGCCCGGGATGTCCGTCATGCGGTACGTGGTCTCGCGTGTCCACTCCGCCCATTCCTCCCACACGCGCCGCGCCGGATCGCGTGTCTCGAAGACAAGCCGCCCGCCGGGCCGCAGTGCCTGGTACGCGCCGCGCAGCGTCGTGCGCCACGCCTGCGGATCGGCGATCGCCTGGGCGACGTTCCCGGTCATCGTCACCAGGTCGATCTGCAGGGGCGGCAGGTCCCCCGCGTCGCCGTCGAGCCAGCGCACCCGCTCCGCGCCCGGCTTGCCGCGCGCGACGTCGACGGACGCCCGCGCGGGATCGATCCCGGTGACCGTGATCCCGCGCTCGGCGAGCAGCAGCGCGAACACGCCCGTACCGCACCCGATGTCCAGCACGGACCGTGCCCCGAACTCCTCCGCCATCGCGAGGTACGCGTCGAGGTCGCTGCGGTCCGGGTCGAGTGGGTCGTAGAGGGCGGCGAGGCGCGGATGCCCGAAAGCTGCGTCAACCATGGAGGCGAACATATGTGGCCTCAAGCCCGCGCGGCCACTGCTTTTCGGGTCACGGCGCCAGGCGGGCGCGGCGAAGTGCGCCACTGAAAAGGACGCTTGCTAGTGGGGCGGCTCAGTGTTCGAGACATCGACGTCGTCGAAGAGCGCCAGCATCCGACCCAGCACCCGGAGGCAGGCGGCGACATCCGTGTCGGTGAGGTCGCCGGCCGCCCGGCGCAGCAGGGCGTGCTCGCGGGCGGCTATGGCCGTGATCGCCGCGTGGCCGTCGTCAGTCAGCCGGATCAGCGAGGAACGCTGATGCGCGGGGTTCGGGATGCTCTCGACGAGCTTCCTCGCGGCGGCGTCATTGACCATCCGCTGCACGAACTGGCGGCTCAGCGACTGGGCTCGGCCCATCTGGGGGACGGTCATGGGCCCGTGCTCGCGCAGCAGGTCCAGCACGGCGCGTACGCCGACGGAGAGCCCCTGGGTGGCGTCCAGCTCGATCTTTCGCTGGACGCGACGGTAGAGCGGTCCGACGAGGGCGAAGACCTCCATCAGCCGTTCCGGGAGCTCTTCGGGAGAGAGGGCGCGGTCGGTCTCGGTCACTGAACCATGATGACACCCCGGTTGCCATACTGGCGACAGATGTGACACCTTGGTTGTCATGAGTGAGATGTCGATATCCCCGTCGGCCACCGCCTCCACGTCCATGTTCGACACCTACGCGTCAGAGGACGGCCCCCTCGCCTATCGGGACGTCGGCCCTCGCGACGGCCGGCCGGTGGTGCTGCTGCACAGCGGCTTCGCGGACCACACACAGTTCGAGAACCTGATCCCCGGCCTGGCGGCCGCGGGCTTCCGGGTCATCGCCCCCGACGCCCGCGGCCATGGCTTCTCCGCGAACGCGAGCAGACCCTTCCGGCAGGCCGACGACCTTGCCGCGCTGCTGCGGCACCTCGGTCGCGGCACTCCGGCAACCCTGGTCGGCGTCTCCATGGGCGGGCTCATCGCCATCGACACCGCGATCGAGCACCCCGGACTTGTCCGAGCTCTTGTCGTCAGCGGCCGCGGCGTCGGCGAACCCGACATCAGCGACCCGTGGTGTGCCGCACACCAGGAGGCCCAGGCCAACGCCCTTGCCGCGGGCGACATCCCCGGCTGGCTGGCGAGCGTCACCCAGTGGGTACCGGGCCCCTCCCGCACGCTCCACGACGTCGACCCCGAAATCGTGCGTCACGTACGGGAGATGGCGATGCGCACTCTTATGAAGCACACTCCGGACGAGCCGAACCACTGCCTTCCGGTCGAAGACGTGGCTTCCCGCGCCAGAGACATCACCGTCCCGGTCCTGGCCGTCAACGGCGCCCTGGACGCACGCGGTTGCCTCAGCACCGTCACTGCCCTGATGGAGACCGTCCCTGACGGTCGCAGCACGCGGCTGGACGGTGCCGCCCACTACACGACTATGGAGCAGCCGGAGGAATTCACCCGGATCCTCCTGGACTTCCTGCGGGAGGTATACGCCTCGGAGTGCTAGCTGTCGCTGGCCATGACGTTGGTGGCGCTGTTGCGGAGGCGTGAGGCCGGAGGAGGGTCGCCGACGGCGGTCCGAGGCCGGTGGCTGGCGCGCCTGGGCATCGATCACCGCCGGTTCCTCGACCCCGACGGCTCTGCCCATCGGCACCCGACGAAACGGATCGTGCCCCGCTGTCCGGGTCACGTGGTCCACCTGGACGCCAAGAAGGTCGGGCGCGCCCCCGACGGCGGCGGACGGCGGGCTCACGGACGCAACTCCGAACAGCTCGGAGTCGGGCCGGGTGAGGGCGATCTCCACGCCTCGCTTGCCCGCCTTCCGGCAGTTGGCGAGGTCGACGGGGGAGAGGGAGTTCGAGGGAGTGCTGTCGCAGAGTGACGTGCCGTTGCCGCATCACCGCGTGATCCCGTTTTTAAGTTAATTAGCAATTAATATTGACAGGTCTGAGGGGTCTGGGCACAGTTTCCGCCGTGGCACCAGCGCCCGGCCGACCGGAGCGAGGTGCCCCCTACCCCCAACTCCCGGGAGAACTCAGTGGCTTCGCATCGTGCAGGGATGGCGCGAGTGCGGCGGACCGCGGTGGCGCTCGGCGCCGTGGTACTGGTCGGGTCGATGGTCCCGGCGGCACACGCCGCGGACGACCAGGGCGCGCCGCAGTACTACGACAGCGGCCTCGCCCCCACGCCGTACATGGGATGGAACACCTACTACGGGCTCGGCGCCCCGACGGAGGACCAGGTCAAGAAGGTCGCCGACCACCTCGTCAGCAGCGGGCTGCGCGACAGCGGTTACGACATCGTCTGGCTGGACGGCGGCTGGCAGGCGGACCAGCCGCGCGACCCGAGGACGGGCCAGCTGGTCGCCCACCCCACACGCTTCCCGTCCGGCATCCCCGCCCTGGTGACGTACCTTCACCGGCGCGGCCTCAAGGCCGGTATCTACACCGACGCGGGTGAGTACGACGGCGGCACCTGGTGCGGCCTGGGCAGCCGCGGCCACTACGAGCAGGACGCCCGCCAGTTCGCCGGGTGGAAGGTCGACGCCATCAAGGTGGACTTCCTGTGCGGCATCGGCGCCGGGCTCGACCCGGGCCCGGCCTTCAAGGAGTTCAGCGACGCCGTCGCCAGGTCGGGGCGGAAGATGCTGCTCAACCTGTGCAATCCGCTCACCGACGACTGGGGCATGCCGCACACCCCCGAGCAGGACGCACACAACACCTATGTCCACGGCCCGACCACCGCCGACTCCTGGCGCACCGGCACCGACATCGCCTGGGGCACCCCGACGGCGGGGGAGTGGCCGAACGTCCTGCGCAACATGGACGCCAACGCCTGGCACCCCGAGGCGCAGGGCCCCGGCCACTGGAACGACCCGGACTACCTCATCCCCATGCGCAAGCTCGCCGAGGGCGGCCATGAGCTGACGCAGGAGGAGTCCACCACGCAGTTCGTGATGTGGGCCGAGATGGCTTCGCCGCTGATGCTCGGCAGCGACCCGCGCACCCTTCCGCAGTCGATGATCGACACCCTGCGCAACCCCGAGATCATCGCCGTCGACCAGGACCCCCTGGGCATCCAGGGCGTCCGCGTGGCGACGGACTCCACCGGCGACGTCTACAGCAAGGTGCTCCAGGGCGCGGGCAGGCGGGCGGTCGTCCTCCTCAACCGCTCCGACCAGGCGCGGCAGCGCACGGTGACCTTCGCCGACGCCGGGCTGACCGGCGAGGTCGCGGTGCGCGACCTGAGGGCCCGCACCTCGCGCGGCACCTTCAGCGGCTCGTACTCGGTAAGCGTCCCGGCGCACGGCACCGCCCTCCTGGAGCTGACCGGCACCGACGACGCCCCGGGCGCCCGGCTGCCCGGCCGCTCGTCGGCAAGCCCCGCGCTGGTACGGGACGGTGACACCCTGACCGTCTTCACCCGCGGCACGGACGGGACCCTGCGCGCGGTGACCGCACACGGCGGTGACTGGTCCAGGGCCCGGACCACCGACCTGGGCGGCCCGACGCGGGGCCGTGTCCTCGGCCAGCCCGCCGCGTACGCCTCTGCCGGCGGCCGGATCGACGTCTTCGTCCGCGGCACCGACGACACCGCCTACCGGCGTGTGTACGCGAACGGGCGCTGGGGCCGCTGGCAGAGCCTCGGCGGCACGCTGACGGACGCGCCGACCGCGGCCTTCGCGGGGCCGGACGACTGGACGCTGTTCGCACGCGGCGCGGACGGCACGCTGCGGTCCCGCGGCCCGGCCACCGGCTGGAGCTCGCTGGGCGCGCCGCAGGACCGCCCGTTCCACGGGCGCCCTTCGGCGGTCGTGGACGACGCCGGGCGGCTGCATGTGGCCGTGCGCACCGCCGACGACGCGGTGTGGTGGCGGTTCCGCGACACCTCCGGCGGATGGTCGCGGTGGACGGCCCTGGGCGGCACGGTCAGCGGCAGCCCGACGCTGGTGGCCTCCGGCGGCACGGTGCATCTGTACGCCCGCGCCGGTGACTACACGCTCTGGACGCGCAGATGGACCGCGTCCGGCGACTGGGCCGGCTGGAGCAGGAACGGCGACTTCGCCAGCGGTGCCTTCGACGGCGCTCTCGGCGGCGTCGCGGCACCAGACGGCGGTGTACTCGTCGCCTTCCGCGGGGTGGACGGCCGCGTCCACCAGACCGGGTTCTGAGCCCGCGCGATCACCTCGTTCCACCCGGCATCGACGGGTGCGCCTCCGGGCCTGGCCGGGCCAGAGACTCACCTTCCGGAAATAAATTAGTAATTATTCTTGACGGTGTCCGGACCCTGCGGCAGGCTGTGCCTGCCGCAGCCCGGAGCCGGGCCGTCAGGGGGCCTCAGCTCCGTTCCATGGGCACTTAGGGAGCGCACAGATGACCGCCTTCAACGCCACCCGCCGCGGATTCCTCACCGGGGCGGGCGCAATCGGCGCCGGCGCGCTGCTCAGCGGCTGCGTCACCCAGACCCCGTCCGCCTCCGCAGGAAAGTCCGGCGGGCCGGTGACCCTCCAGTCCAACCTCTCCTCCCCGCAGGCGAAGACCGCGATGCAGGCGATCGTCGCCGCCTTCGACAAGCGCGGCGACGCCAGGGCGGAGCTCAACACCGTCGCCTCGGAGACGTTCCGCACCCAGCTGCCGACCTACCTCACCTCCGCCAACCCCCCGGACGTCTACACCTGGTACCCCGGCTCCGTCGCCGAGTCCTACGCCGAGAAGGACCTGTTGCTCGGCCTCGACGACATCTGGGAGAAGCCGGAGCTCTCCGGTTACTCCGACGCGCTGAAGACCCTGTGCACCTCGCCCTCCAGCAGCAAGAAGGTCTTCGTGCCCACCAGTTACTACTGGTGGGGCATGTTCTACCGGAAGTCCAACTTCGCGAAGTGGGACGTGCGGGAGCCCAGGACCTGGGACGAGTTCCTCGACCTGTGCGACAAGCTCAAGAGCAAGGGCGTCGCCCCGATCGGCCTCGGTGCCGGAGGCGACACCCCGTGGGTCGCCTCCGCCTGGTTCGACTACCTCGACATCCGCGTCAACGGCGCCACCTACCACCGCGAACTCCTCGCAGGCAAGCACCGTTTCGACGACCCCGAGATCCGCAAGGTCTTCGACAAGTGGGACGAGGTCCGGCCCTACTTCGACCCCGACGGCACGGCCATCCCCTTCCAGGACGCCACCACCGCCCTGCTCCAGGGCCGCACCGGCATGATGCTCATCGGCACCTTCTTCGCCGACGCCGCCCCCAAGAACGCCCTGGACGACCTGGACTTCTTCCAGTTCCCCATCATCGACCCGAAGGTGCCGGTCGCCGAAGAGGCCCCCACCGACGGCTACTTCGCCAGCGCCCGCACCAAGCGCGCCGACGACGCCAAGGAACTGCTGCGTTACCTGGCCACCGCCGAGGCACAGGAGCTCTACCTCAAGAGCTCCTCCGGCACCACGCTGCCCACGCACCCCGACGCCAAGGACGCCGGCACCCCACTGGTCCTCAAGGGCCGAAAGCTCATCGAGGGCGCCGCCGACCTCACCCAGTTCTTCAACCGCGACTCCAGCGACGCCCTCCAGCCGACCGCCGACACGGCGCTGGTGCACTACCTGGCCAAGCCCAAGGAGATCGGCTCGATCCTCACCACCTGGCAGCGCGGCGCGCAGAAGATCTGGAGCCGGTGACGATGGCGCCGACCGGCTCCGCACGACGGCCCGGAGCCACCCGGGTGCCCCCGGTGGTCCTGGCCTTCGTCCTCGTCCCGCTGCTCGCCGAGGCGTTCTGGGTGTTCTGGCCGGCCCTCCAGGGCTTCTCCCTCTCCCTGACGTCCTGGGACGGCCTGTCGGCACCGACCTTCGTCGGCCTCGGCAACTTCAGCGAGATGCTGCACGACACGGTCTTCCGCACCGCCGCGATCAACACGGTGCTGTGGCTGCTGCTCTTCGGCGGGCTCTCCGCCGCCCTCGGCCTCGGCGCCGCGCTGCTGCTCCAGCAGGAGCGGCGCGGCATCGGGTTCTACCGGGCGGCGCTCTTCCTGCCCGTGGTCTTCTCACTGGTCGCCACCGCGCTGGTGTGGCAGGCCATGTACCAGCCGGACGGCCTGATCAACCATGTGCTCCAGGCCGTCGGTCTCGGCGGCTGGAAGCACGCCTGGCTCGCCGACCAGGACACCGCCTTCTACGCGGTCATCGTGCCCGCGCTGTGGCGCCAGGTCGGCTATGTCATGGTGCTGTATCTGGCCGGCCTCAAGGGCATCGACCCCGTACTGTACGAGGCGGCCAAGGTCGACGGCGCCACCCGCGTCCAGCAGTTCCGGCACATCACACTGCCGCAGCTGCGCAGCGTCAACGCGGTCGTCCTGTCGGTCATTGTCATCGACTCGCTGCGCTCGTTCGACGTGGTGTGGGCGCTCACCCGCGGCGGCCCGTACCACTCCTCCGAACTGCTGAGCACCTATATGTACTCCACCGCGTTCCAGTCGCTGCGCCTGGGATACGGCTCCGCGCTCGCCGTCGTCATCTTCGTGCTGGCCTTCGGCGTCATCGTGAGCTACCTCGTGCGCGCCTTCCGGGAGGCCGACTGATGACCGCCACCCGCACCACGGCGCACATCGAGACCACCGAGGCCGCGGCACCCCACCGCCCCGCGCCCCGCGGCCGCGCCCTGCGCACCACCGGCTTCCATCTGACCGCCGGACTGCTGTCCGCGCTGTGGCTGCTGCCGATCGTCCTGGTGCTCCTCACCAGCACCCGCACGTTCGACGACATCGCCGCACACGGTGTCGGCAGCCGGCCGCACTCGTTCACCCTCGACGGCTTCCGGCAGGCGTGGGTGGACGGCGGCCAACAGCGCGCCCTCATCAACAGCATGCTGGTCACCGTCCCCACCGTGCTGCTCTCGCTCGGCCTTGCCTCCATGGCGGCCTTCGCGCTCAGCCGCTACGCCCTGCCCTTCCGGCGCGTCCTGCTGCTGCTCATGCTCGGCGGCAATCTGCTGCCCCCGCAGATCCTGCTGATCCCGGTCTCCAAACTCAGCGAACTGCTCGGCATCTACGACCGGTTGTACGCCCTGATCGGCGTGCAGGTCGGCTTCGGCGTAGGCTTCTACGTCTTCGTCCTGCACGGGTTCATGAGGGCCATCCCCGCAGAGATCCAGCAGGCCGCCGTCATCGACGGCGCGAACCCGTGGCAGATCTACCGGCGGGTCGTTCTGCCGCTGGCCCGCCCGGCGCTGGCCGCGCTGAGCGCGCTGTCGTTCACCTGGATCTTCAACGACCTGCTGTGGGCCATCACGGTGCTGCGCACCGAGGACCGGATGCCCGTCACCGCCTCGCTGATCGGACTCCAGGGCCAGTACGTGTCCATGTGGAACGTCATCGCGGCCGGCTCGGTGATCGCCGCCGCCCCGACGGTGGCCGTCTTCCTCCGCTTCCAGCGCCACTTCGTGGCCGGACTCAACCTCGGAGCCGTCAAGTGACCGCGCACGACGACCGGTGGCTGCTGCGCACCGACACCACCACCTACGCCGTCACCCTCGGCGGCGACGGCCGCTGGGCCGAGCTCGCCGCCTGGGGGCCGCACGGCGCCGAGGACGGGCCCTCGCCCCTGGAACGGTCCCGCCGCACCCACTTCATCACCCCCGCGGACACCGCCCCGGCCGAGTACATCCCCTACGGGCTGCGACCGTTCACCGGCGCCGACCTGATCGCCTCCCGTCCCGGCGGCGACCGCGGCAGCTGGTGGCGCTTCACCGGGGCCGCACAGGACCAGGACCGGGCACTGCGCCTGGAGTTCACCGACGACCTCCTCGGCCTGCGCACGACCCTCCACTACCGGACGGTGCCCGGCACCGATGTCGTCCTGCGCTGGACGGAGCTCACCTGCACCGGCGAAACCGAGGTGCGCCTGGAACGCTTCGACTCCGCGGCCGTCAACGTCCCCGTCCAGGGCGGCGCGCGGCTGACCTACCTGGCCGGACAGTGGTCGCAGGAGTTCCAGCTCAAGGACGTGCGCCTGGAGCGTGGCCGCTTCGAGACGGAGAGCACCCAGGGCTCGGCCGGGCACGCCTATCACCCCTGGCTCGCGATCCAGGACGCCGCCGCCCCCGCCGAGGGCGCCACCCCCACCTACGGGATCGCCCTGGAATGGTCCGGCAACTGGCGGATCACCGCCGACGCCGAGCCCGGCGGCTCCGTACGGGTGCGCGCCGGCCGCGTACCCCATGAGGGCGCGGTCCGCCTCGCCCCCGGAGCCACCCTCGTCACCCCCCGGCTCGCCTGCGCCTTCAGCCCCGACGGGCTCGGCGGGCTGGCCCGAGTGTGGCACCGCTACGAGCGGCACCTCACCGGCGCGCGCATCGACCGGCCCCGCAAGGTCCTCTACAACTCATGGGAGGCCACCGGCTTCGACGTGGACGCCGCCGGCCAACTGGAGCTCGCCAGGACCGCCGCAGAACTGGGCGCCGAGCTCTTCGTCGTCGACGACGGCTGGTTCACCGGACGCCCCGACGACCGCGGAGGGCTCGGCGACTGGGACCCGGACCCGGCCGAATTCCCCGGCGGCTTCGACCGGTTCGTCGAGGACGTCCGCGCCCTCGGCCTGGACTTCGGCCTGTGGGTGGAACCCGAGGGCATCAGCCCCCGCTCCGGGCTCTACGCCGAGCACCCCGAGTGGGTGTACCGGATCGACGGCCGCCCCGCCACGCTGGTCCGCAACCAGCTCCTGCTCGACCTCGGCCGCGAGGACGTCCAGGACTTCGTGACCGGCACCCTCGACCGGCTGCTGGACTCCCATGCCGTCAGCTACCTCAAGTGGGACATGAACCGGCCGCCCACCGAGCGCGGCCGCCCCGGCCACCCGGCCGGGCCCGACCCCGAACTCCACGACCTCGACGCCGCCCATGTCGCCGGCTACCTCCGCGTCCTGGACCATCTGCGCACCGCCCACCCGCACGTCACCGTCGAGGGCTGCGCCGGCGGCGGCGCCCGCGTCGAACACGCCACCCTCGCCCGCACCGACGTGGTGTGGCCCAGCGACAACACCGCGCCCCTGGACCGGCTGCGCATCCAGTACGGCTACCTCCACGCCCATGCCCCGCACACCATGAGCTCCTGGGTCACCGACGCCCCCGGCATCTTCGACCCCCGGCCCCGCTCGCTGGCCTTCCGCTTCGTCAGCTCCCTCACCGGCGTCCTCGGCATCGGCGCCGACATCCGCCGCTGGACGCCGGAGCAGCGCGCCGAGGCGGCACGCTGGATCGCCCGCTACAAGGAGATCCGCGACGTCGTCCACCACGGCGAGGTCCATCTGCTGGGCAGCCCCGAAGACCCGACGTGCGGCATCCAGTACGAGGAACCGGGCAGCGCCCGCCTGGTGGTGGCCGCATGGAACACCGGCCCGCTCGACGGCGCGCCCCTGGTGCCCGGCCGGGCCGCCCGGCTGCGTCTGCGCGGACTGCGGCCGGACGCCGTCTACGCCGACACCGCCACCGGCATCCGCTACAGCGGCGCCCATCTGCTGCACTCCGGGCTGCCGTTCGCCTGGACCGCCGAACGGGACGCGGAGCTGACCGTCCTGGCCCGGCAGTGACACCGGCGGCCGCCCCCGCACCCCGCTGCCCTCGGACATTCCCACCCCCGGACAGGAGACGATCCACCCCATGAACCCAGCCGCCCGCTTCACCAACCGCGTCGCCGTCGTCACCGGCGCCGCATCGGGCATCGGCGCGGCCACCGCAGCACGCCTCGCCGCGGAGGGCGCGGCCGTCGTCCTCGCCGACATCGACGCCGAACACGGCGAGGTGACCGCCGAAGGGCTGCGCGAGGACGGGGCCCGCGCCCTGTTCGTCGCCGCCGACGTCGCGAGCGAGGACGACTGGCGGCGCGTGATCACCGCCGCCCACCGCTTCGGGCCCGTGGGCGTCCTGGTCAGCAACGCGTACACGGTGGCCGTCGCCCCGGCCCACGAGACCAGCCTCCCGGCCTGGGAACGGCAGCTCTCCGTCAACCTCACCGGCGCCTTCCTGGGCGTCCGGGCGACACTTCCCGACCTGCGCGAGCAGCAGGGCGCCGTGGTGCTGGTCTCCTCCGTCCACGCCCACCGGGGCATCCCCGGCCACCCGGCGTACGCGGCCAGCAAGGGGGCCCTGCTGTCGCTGTGCGGCCAGCTCGCCGTCGAGTACGGGCCGCTCGTCCGCGTCAACGCGGTGCTGCCGGGACCCGTCCTGACCGCCGCCTGGGACCGGGTACCGCAGGCCGACCGCGACCTCAGCGTCGCAGGGACCGCCGCCCGCCGCTTCGGCACTCCCGAGGAGGTCGCCGCCGCCGTCGCCTTCCTCGCCGCCGACGAAGCCTCCTACATCACCGGATCGAGTCTGCTCGTGGACGGCGGCTGGAGCGTCTCCAAGGACTCCGCCTGACGGAACCGACCACTCCCGCCCCGACCGACCAGCAAGAAAGGCACACACATGACGCCCTACGCGCGCCGCGGAGTGCACGGCCAGACCGTGGAGACCCTCGCCCGCCGGGTGCTCAGCGGCGAGATCCCCGAGGGAGCGACACTCGACATGGCGGCCCTGCAGAGCGAACTGGACGTCAGCCTGACGGCCCTGCGTGAATCGCTCAAGGTGCTCGCGGCCAAGGGCATGGTCGACGCCCGGCAGAAACGCGGCACCTTCGTCCGGCCCCGCTCCGACTGGAACCTGCTCGACGCCGACGTGCTGCGCTGGCAGTTCTCCGAGCCGAGCGGCACCGACGCCGACGCCGCACTGCTCCGCAACCTGGGCGAGGTCCGCGACATCATCGAACCCGCCGCCGTGCGGCTGGCCGCGACCCGCCGCACCGACGCCGACCTCGAGGCACTTCAGGCGGCACTGACCGCGATGGGCCAGGAGGGCGGCGCCGGCGACGCCGTCAAGGCCGACCTCACCTTCCACCGGGCTCTCCTCGCGGCCACCCACAACGAACTGCTGGAACGTATGGAGATGGTCATCGAGTCGGGCCTGGCCCATCGCGACCGGCTCGTGCACAGCGCCCCCCACAGCGAGGATCCCGTCCCCAGCCACCGGGCCGTCCTCGACGCCGTGCGCGACCGGGACCCCGACGCCGCGGAACACGCCATGCGCGCCCTGCTCGACCAGGCGACGCGCGACCTCGACAAGCTCAGCGACCCCTCCGCGCCCGGGGGAGCGGACCGCACGGCCGAGAAGAAGGACGGACCGTCACAGTGAAGATCGCGCGTGTCGAGACCTTCCTCGTCCCGCCCCGCTGGCTGTTCTGCCGCATCGAGACCGACGACGGCGTCGTCGGCTGGGGCGAACCCGTGGTGGAGGGCCGGGCCGAGGTGGTCAGATCAGCCGTCGAGGTGCTGGCGGAGTATCTGGTGGGAAAGGACCCCCTGCGCATCCAGGACCACTGGCAGGTGCTCAGCAAGGGCGGCTTCTACCGGGGCGGCCCGGTCCTCTCCAGCGCCGTCGCCGGCATCGACCAGGCCCTGTGGGACATCACGGGCCGTGCGCTCGGGGTGCCGGTGCACACCCTGCTCGGCGGTCCGGTCCGCGACACCGTACGCGTGTACGCCTGGGTCGGCGGCGACGAACCCGAGCGGCTCAAGGAGGAGGTCACCGCCCAGGTGGAGGCCGGCTTCAGCGCCGTCAAGATGAACGCCGCCGGGCGCACCCCGCCGATCGGCAGCCCCGCCGAGACGGCCGCGGTCGTCGAGCGGGTGGCCGCCGCCCGCGAGGCCCTGGGCCCGCACCGCGATGTCGCCGTCGACTTCCACGGCCGCTTCAGCGCCGCCAACACCCGGCGCGTGCTCCATGAAATAGCCCCGCTGCACCCGCTGTTCGCCGAGGAACCCGTGCTGCCCGAGCAGGCACACCTGCTGCCAGGGCTGGTCGCCACCTCGTCGGTGCCGCTGGCCACCGGCGAACGGCTGTACGGGCGTGCCGACTTCCTCCCGGTGCTGACCGCGGGCATCGCCGTGGCCCAGCCGGACCTGTCGCACGCCGGCGGGATATCGGAGGTCACCCGGATCGCCTCGCTCGCCGAGACCTTCGGGGCCCATCTGGCGCCGCACTGCCCGCTCGGCCCCATCGCGCTGGCCGCCAGCCTCCAGGTCGCCTTCGCCACACCCAACTTCCTGATCCAGGAGCAGAGCCGGGGCATCCACTACAACAAGGACGCCGACCTGCTGTCGTACCTGGTCGACACCGAGCCCTTCCGCTTCGCCGACGGCCAGGCGCACCGCACCGCACTGCCCGGACTCGGCATCGCCGTCGACGAGAGCGCCGTTCGCGCCGCCGACCGGTCCGGACACGCCTGGCGCAACCCCGTGTGGCGGCACGCCGACGGCTCCTTCGCCGAATGGTGACCGGCACCCGGCTCCCGGTCCGCGTGGTCACCGATCCGGACCACGGCGGACGCTGGACCTCGCTGACCGCGGGCGGCCGCGAATGGCTGTGGCACCGCGACGAGCCCCGCCGCCCCCTGGCCGGGCCCGGCGACCCCTTCGCCGACGCCGGCGGCCTCGAGGAGTGCGTACCCACGGTGCGCGGGCTGCCCGATCACGGGGACGCCTGGTCACGGCCCTGGCTCAGGGACGGGGAGGAGGACGTCGTACAGTGCCCCGACTTCCGCCTGACCCGGCGCCTTCGTGCGGAGTCCGGAGCCGCCGTCGCCGACTACACGCTCACCGCGGAGCCCGGCTACCGCTTCCTCTGGGCCGCCCACGCCCTGCTCGACCTCTCCCCGGCCGCGCGGATCGCCATCGACACACCCGCGAAGACCCGGCTCCACCCGGACGAGGGCGCGCACCGGGTCACCGGCGACTGGCCGCGCGTCCAGGGCATACCGCTCGACCGGCTGGGCCCGGACGACGGGACCGCCGTCGGCGCGATCGTCCTCACCCCGGTGGCCGCCGTGCACGACGGACCCGACACGCTGCATCTGTCCGTCGAGGCCACCGGACAGCCCGTCGCGGTCGCCCTGTGGCGCAACCTGGGCGGCTTCCCCTGCCACGCCCCGTACCGCTCGATCGGCGTGGAGCCGATGCTCGGCCGCGTCTTCGACCGCACGGGGGCGGACGACGGCGACACGGCTGTCGTCCCGCCCTCCGGCGAGGTCACCTGGCGGCTCACCGTGACCGCGACCCGCCGCCCCTGAACCCCGCCACCAGAGAGGAAGCCGATGGACCTGCTCGCCGCGCTGCGCGCCCAGCGACTGCTCGCCATCGTTCGCGGCAGCGACCCGGACGCCGCGCTGACCACCGTGCTCGCCCTCGCCGAGGAAGGCGTCACCCTCGTCGAGGTCTCCCTCAGCGGACGCGACGCGCTGGACGTCATCGCGCGGGCCCGCGCCGCGCTCGGCCCGGACGCGACGCTCGGAGCCGGAACCGTCCTCAGCGCCGACGACGCACGAGCCGCCCACAACGCCGGGGCGGCCTTCCTCGTCACCCCGGCGGTCAGCGACGGCATCGCCACCGGGCGGGAACTCGGACTCCCGGTGCTCGCCGGGGTGATGACCCCCACCGACATCCTCCAGGCACTGCGCCTCGGCGCCGACGCCCTCAAGCTCTTCCCGGCCGGCAGCGCCGGTGGCCCCGGCTATCTGCGGGACCTGCGCGGCCCCTTCCCCGATCTGCCCTTCGTGCCCGTCGGAGGAGTGGACGCCCAGGCCGCCGCCGCATATCTCCATGGCGGCGCCATCGCCGTCGGCGTCGGATCGCCTCTGATCGGGGACGCCGCCGACGGCGGCAGCGGCACCGCCCTGCGCCGACGGGCCCGCACCTTCCTGGACGTCGTCCGCGCGGAGGACCACTCATGACCGCGACCTCGACCCCCATGGTTCTCGGCACCGACCGCCTCGAACTCGGCGAAGGCATCCGCTGGACGGACGACCACGCCGTGCTGACCGACATCCTCAGCGGCCGGCTCCTCGCCGCTCCCGACGACCCCACCGCGCCACACACCCCGATCGCCCGACTGCCCTGTCCGCTGGGCGCGGTGGCACCGGTCGAGGGCCGCCCCGGCCACTGGATCGCCGCCGCGGGCACCGGCGTCTGCCGCGTCGACCCCGCCGGCCGAGCCGAATGGATCGCGCGCCCCGAGGACGACGCCCCGGTACCGATGCGGATGAACGACGGCGTCGCCGACCCCCAAGGTCGCTTCTGGGCGGGCAGCATGGCCCATGACGCGACCGGGGACGCGGGCTCCCTCTACCGCCTGGACCGCGACGGCCGCGTCACCCGCGTGCTGCGGGACATCACGGTCCCCAACGGCCCGGCCTTCACCGCCGACGGCACCCTCATGTATCTCGCGGACAGCGCCCGGGGCGTCATCCGGCGCTACCGGGTCGACCCCGCGAGCGGCGACCTGGGCACACCCGAGCCCTTCGTCACCCTCGCCTCCGGCAGCCCCGACGGGATGACCACCGACACCGAGGGCGGGCTGTGGACCGCCGTCTGGGGCCTCGGACAGGTCCACCGCTACCACCCCGACGGCGCCCTCGACCGGATCATCGACCTGCCCGCCGCACAGCCCGCCGGACTCTGCCTCGGCGGCACCGACGGCCGCACGCTCCTCGTCACCAGCGCACACATCGGCCTGCCCGCCCCGGGGCCCTTCGACGGCGCCGTCTTCGCCGTCCGCGTGGACGTGCCCGGCACCCCCGCCTCCCCCTACCGCCCGACGGTCCCCTCCGCCCCGGCGCCGACCGACCGCGCCGACACACCCTAGGACCCCCACCATGAGCCTCCACCGGCCACTGCGCCCGGGCCCCGTGGTCTGCGTCGGCGAGACCATGGCCGCCCTCGCCCCCGATCCCCTCGGCCCCCTGGACGACACCGACCTGCTGCGCGTCGACATCGCGGGCGCCGAGTCCAACGTCGCCCTCTACCTCGCCGACCACGGCATCCCCGCCCGCTGGGTCTCCGCCGTCGGCGACGACCCCTTCGGCCGCCGTGTCCGCGCCCGGATCGCCGCGGGCGGCGTCGACATCAGCGGCGTACGCACCGACCCGGAACGTCCCACCGGACTCCTGCTCAAGGACCCGGGCCCGCACGGCACCCGCGTCCACTACCACCGGGCCGGATCGGCCGCCTCGGCCCTCACCCCCGAGGTGCTCGACGATCCGGCGGTGAAGGGTGCCGCACTCGTCCACCTCAGCGGCATCACCCCCGCCCTGTCCCCGCACTGCCACGCCCTCGTCGAACACGCGCTGCGCCCCGACCGCCCATGGCCCGTCAGCTTCGACGTCAACCACCGCCCCGCCCTGTGGGCCGGCCGCTCCGCCGCCCACGTACTGCGGCCGCTCGCCGACCGGGCCGACATCGCCCTCGTGGGTCTCGACGAGGCCCAGACCCTGTGGGGGGACGGGATCACCGACGCCGAACGCGTCCGCGACCTCCTGCCCGGCCCGCGCGTCCTCGTGGTGAAGGACGGGGGCCGCGCCGCGACCGCCTTCGTCGGCGCCACAGCCCACCGCGTGCCCGCCCTGACCGTGCCCGTCACCGAACCGGTCGGCGCCGGGGACGCGTTCGCCGCCGGATTCCTCGGCGGACTGCTGCGCCGGCTGCCCATGGACCGCGCCCTGCGGCTGGGCCATCTGACCGCGGCCTCGGCCCTGAGGACCACCGCGGACCACGCCCCGCTACCGGAACCCTCCCTGATCACGGCGCTCCTGGACGCCGATGAGAAGACCTGGCGGGCCGCCGTGATCGACTGATCCCTCGAACGCGGCACGAACCTGTGGGAGCCCTTCCACGCTCCAGCGGTCCCGCATCGGTTCCCCGCCGTCAGGCTCGGCGGGCGTGGGACGCGAGGCGATCGGCGAGCGCGGTGACGAGGTCGCGCAGTTCATCGGGGCGCTCGACGACGAACGGCCGGTCGAGTGAGGCGAGTACCGGAGGCAACCAGTCGAGCCGCTCCACCCGCAGTTCGACGCGCAGCCAGCGCTCGGCCGCCCGGTCCTCGCCTGCCGCGGGCTCGTGCTCCTCCAGGCTCGCGACGCCGGCGGGAAGGCGGGCGCGGATCTGCTCGACCGTCCCATGGATCCGCAAGATCACCTCATGCCGGTACTCGGCCGTGGCGAACCCCGACAGCACGCGCTGTGCCGGACCGGGACCCGTCGGCGCTTCGAACGAGCCGGGCAGGGGCCTCGCGTCTGCGATGCGATCGAGCCGGAAGGTCCGGTCCTCGCCGATCCGGGCGTCCTTGCCGGTGACGTACCAACGGCCCGCATGGGCGACGATCCCGTACGCGTGCAGCGTGCGTTCGCTGCGCCGTCCGTCGCGGTCGGTGTAGCGGATCGAGAGCGGTCGGCGGTGACGCACCGCATCGGCGACGGTGAGCAGGATCTCAGCGTCCGGGGTGTCGAACTCGCCGGGCTGATCCGTGAAGGCGAGAGCTTCCAGGAGCGTGTCGAGCCGACGGGCGACGTGCCGGGGCAGCACCCGCCGGATCTTCGCCGATGCCGTCTCACCCGCCGTGTGCTCCGTCGTCGTCAAGCCCGCTCGGCGGCCGGCTGCCAGACCGAGCAGCACGGCCAGCGCCTCGTCCTCGCTGAGCATGAGCGGAGGCAAGCGGTACCCGGGGGCGAGCCGGTACCCGCCGTAGCGGCCGCGCACCGATTCCACGGGCACGTCCAGGTCGATCAGCTGGTCCACATACCGCCGCACGGTGCGCCCCTCGACGCCGAGCCTGTCGGCGAGTTCGGCCACCGTCCGGGTGCCGCCCGACTGCAGCAGCTCCAGGAGCGTCAGCACGCGGGCAGTGGGTCGAGGCATGTTCCGCAGCCTAACGCGAATACCGGACCGATTCTGTCCACTATTTCTCCTAGCCTGCGACGTGCACGCCTCCAGCACAGCCAAGGAGATTTCCATGGAGTTCGTCTCGATCCGCATCATCACCGGCGACGTCGCACGCCTCGTCGAGTTCTACGAGCGAGCCACCGGGGCGCGGGCGACGTGGGCCACCGAGGACTTCGCCGAACTCAGGACCCCGGGCGCCACCCTCGCGATCGCCGGCACCCGCACCGTCCCGCTGTTCGCCCCGGGCTCCGCCCGCCCGGCGGACAACCACAGCGTGATCACCGAGTTCCTCGTCGACGACGTGGACCGCGTTCACCAGAACCTGACCGGTTTCGTCACCGACTTCGTCAACGGGCCCACCACGATGCCCTGGGGCAACCGGTCGCTGCTGTTCCGCGACCCCGATGGCAACCTCGTCAACTTCTTCACCCCCGTCACCCCGGCAGCCATCGAAAAGTTCGCACGCTGACAGCACGCACAGCCGCTCACGGGGGCGCGCGCACGCCGAGAGAAGGGATCGCGAGATGTAAAGCTAGTGCTCTGACCGGGAAGGTTCACCGAGTTGCCGTTCGCGGTTCGGGCCTTGCGCGCGGTTGGATGTGCCGACATCCAATCTGTGCGGGGAGGCGCGATGGCAGAGCCGGTCAAGGTCCGCAGACTGACCGACCAGGAGGGACAGCGGCTGCAGCAGATCGTGCGCCGGGGCAGCACCAGCGCGGTGCGCTACCGGCGGGCGATGATGATCCTGGCATCGGCCGGAGGCGACCGTGTGCCGGTGATCGCCCGGCTGGTCCAGGCCGACGAGGACACCGTCCGCGATGTGATCCATCGGTTCAACGAGATCGGCCTGGCCCGCCTGGACCCTCAGTGGGCGGGAGGCCGTCCCCGCCTGCTCAGCCCTGACGACGAGGACTTCGTCATCCAGACGGCCACCACCCGTCCCACCAAGCTCGGGCAGCCCTTCACCCGCTGGTCCATCCGCAAACTCGCCGCCTTTCTACGCAAAGTCCACGGCAGGGTGATCCACATCGGCCGTGAGGCCCTGCGGATGCTGCTGGCCCGCCGTGGGGTCACCTTCCAGCGCACCAAGACGTGGAAGGAGTCCACCGACCCCGACCGCGACGCCAAGCTCGACCGGATCGAGCACGTCCTGGAGCACTTCGCGGACCGCGCATTCGCCTTCGACGAGTTCCGCCCGCTGGGCATCCGGCCCACCGCAGGATCCTGCTGGGCCGAGCAGGGTCGCCCCGGCCAGCTGCCGGCGACCTACCACCGCCCCCACGGCCGTCACCTACTTCCACGGCTGCTACTCCGTCGGCGACGACACCCTGTGAGGCGTCAACCGCCGCCGCAAAGGCACGGCCAACACCCTGGCGGCCCTGAAGTCGATCCGGGCCGCCCGTCCCGACGGCGCTCCGATCTACATCATCTTGGACAACCTCTCTGCCCACACGGGCGACAAGATCCGCCGCTGGGCGAAGAAGAACAAGGTCGAGCTGTGTTTCACCCCGACCAACGCCTCCTGGGCCAATGCGATCGAGGCGCACTTCGGGCCGCTGCGGCAGTTCACCCTCGCCAACTCCCGCCACCCCAACCACACCGTCCAGACCCGTGAGCTGCACCGTTACCTGCGCTGGCGCAACACCAACGCCCGCCACCGCGACGTGCTGGCCGCCCAACGCCGCGAACGCGCCCGGATCCGCAGCGAGAAGGGCATCCGCTGGGGCGGACGGCCCCCGGCAGCAGCGGCCTGACTCGTCCCGGCGTTGTGGTCACAGCGGCAGACAGCCAGGCCGTCGATCACCCGACCTGCGCGGCGATGGCCCGCGCGCACTCCATCGCCTCGGTATGCGTGGTGTCCACCTCCAGGTCATAGACCACGCCCCGGTGGACCACTTCCGCCTGGGAGGCGGCCATCCCGATGGTCCGATCGCCTCGCGCGACCTCACGGCCTGCGGCCACCGCACTGTCACACCGGACGCCGACCCACAGCACCCGCAGGCCACCCAAGGCCTTCTGCCACCGCTGCTGCGAGTCCGCTCCGCCGAGGAAGACCTCATCGACGATGACCCGGGCGCCCGCACGGGCCATCGCGGCGACCCCCTCGATCCATGCCGCTTCCAGCGTCCGGAACTCCGGACCGACGATCACCGCTCCGTCCGGAGCGAACTCGATTCCCGCATCTGACACCTGCATGGACGCGGGCATCGCGTCAACCAGCGTGTCGGTCCCGAGAGCCAGCCACGGATCCGGCAGAACCGTCTGCAGACACCGGGCGATCCCGGACTTCCCCGAGCTGGAACCACCGTTGAGAACGATCACCTCAGTCATCACCGCGCCACAGTAGAGGCACCCCAGCAATCCCTGAAACGGATTTCCGCGGAAGCTGCCCGCCTCCTACAACACGGTGAACCTTCCCGGTCAGAGCACTAGCTTGACGTCGAGAGGGAGCGCCATCTGCCGTCGCTTCCGCTCGCGTTCCGCATCGCACGGTTCTTCGGGCAGACCGTGGACGCCATGTTCGACCCTGACAGCGAGGAGCTGACATCATGACCGGCCCCGTTCCCCCGCGCCTGCGCGCGCCCCTCGTCATCATCGGCGCCTGCCTCGCCACGGGCCTCGCGGACGTCACCGTGCGCGGCTGGGCGACCACTCCGGTGGTCACCTCGCTGCCACCGTCGGGCTCGCGGCCATCGGTTACTGGTTCGTCGGCGGGCGGGACACCGACCGCGCCGCCCTGATCCGCCGCGAGCCGGACGAGCGCCAGGCCCAGCAGCGATTGCAGGTGCAGGCTCTGGTCGGAAAGGCCATGACCCTTGCAGCCGCCGTCGCCTTCGCTACCGCTGTCGCTCTCGATGCCACCCTGTGGCCGTTCGCGATCGCTCTCGCTCTGCCGGTCCTGACGGCCGCCGTCGGATGGGCCCGTTACGGCGACCGGCAGAGGTGACCGCGCGGACCCCGGGAGAGCAGGCGGCTCGACTCGCCGCGGCTGGCGAGAGCCTGCCTGCCCGCCCCTCGAACCCACCGTGAGGTGGCCCGGCTGTCGCAGGGGGCCAGGGCCGCTGACGACTGCTGCGATGTGGGCGGACCCCGGCAGTTCGGTGCTCGTCTCAGGCCGCACCGATGAGTTCTTGCGGGCTGTCGGGTCAGTAGAGACATGACTGCACCGAACACGCCGCCGGTCGTCTCCCGCCGGGAGTGGCTGGCCGCCATCGACACCCTGCGCGTCCGGGAGAAGGCGCACACCCGGGAGGGCGATGCGATCGCCGCCGCCCGCAGACGACTGCCCATGACCGAGGTGGACCCGTCGACTCCGCTCGTGGGAGGCGACGGAGAGGTCCCGCTGATCGACGTCTTCGAGGGCCGTACCCAGTTGTTCGTGTCGTATCACATGTGGCACGACGGCCAACCCGCCGCCGGCCAGTGCGAGGGCTGCACCTTCTTCACCGGCCAGGTCCGCGAGCTGTCCTATCTGCACCAGCGTGACGTCACCTTCGCCGTCTTTTGTCAGGGCCCCTTCGAGGAGTCCGACCGCTACCGCCGTTTCATGGGCTGGGACATGCCCTGGTACTCCGTGCCCGCCGAGTCGCACGAACGGCTCCTCGCCGGCCGCCACTTCGGCATGAAAGCGGCCTACCTCCGCGACGGGGACCGCGTCTTCGAGACGTACTGGACCACCGGACGAGGCGTCGAACCCATGGCACCCTCCTACGGCATCCTCGACATGACCGTCCGCGGACGGCAGGAGACCTGGGAAGACTCCCCACCCGGCTGGCCACATCCGTACGAGACACGCGGCCAGCAGTTCCGCAAGAACGGACGACCGACCGCCCAATGGCCACGGATCACCGCCGGACACGACGACAACCTCCATGGCACACCATCCCGCACGGGCGGCTCGGGCTGTTGCCCGTGAGCGGTGGGAGAAGGAAACGGCACGGCCCTGCGCCGCCCCGGGCCGGCGGGGGGCCGCTGCCGCTGGCTGGAGCGCTCCAACCTGGCCGTCACTACCGGCCCGGTAGGCCGGCCGAGGCGTGCAGTAACAGCACTGCAGACCCGTGGCGTGCGCTGCGGCGATCATGGTGGTCGTGGCCGTCTCTCCGGCCGTCGGGGCTGGTGACCTCGATACCGAAACCCCCATGTGTGGGCCAGGTGCGTACCCACCCGGCCTGACAGCTCGGGATGAGCCGGATCTCCAGCCGGGTGCCGTCGGCTGCCGTACGCGAACCCACCGTTAAAGGATTTTCCCACGCAGTGGCCAGCGGATCACAGTCCTCGCAGGAGCGCAGTCGGTAGAGGGGCGTGCGCGCGGCGGCAGCCGGGCCGGTTTCATAGGAGGCGTGGATGATCGCGGCGGGTGTGAGCGATCCTGCGGGTCGTCCAGGCCGATACCGAAGGCCCTGGGCAGCCTAAAGGCTGTCCCGCAACACTAGATGATCGATTCCAAGGGGGGTGCCTCTATGTTCTTCATTAAGCGTGTGGGCAGCTTCGGCCCGAGGTTCGATCTTCTTCGTGGGGCATGAGACTGTCTGGTCGTGCCAGAGATGAGGAGTGGGTTGGAGGCGGCCTTGGCTGAGGCGTCGTCTCCTTCGTGGACGCGACGTGTTCGTGCCGGGCGTGACCATCGCGGCAGGATCCATCATGTTCAGCACACCTGCTGCGTCGGCCGCCACGTACTGCAGCAATGGTGGCTACACCGCCACCGGCGAGCCCATGTCGCGGTGCACCGAGCTGGACAACGGCATTCTGTACGTTCACCAGGCTGGCAACGGCAACGTCACCACCGGGTACGACAAGACGGGCGGAAGTGCTATATCCGCCCAGCTTGGTTACTCGCGCGGGGGGACCAGCCACTACGTCAGTGCCGTCTCCATCAGTTCGGGCCAGAATAAGAGCCACACCTGGGCGCTGGCGGAGAGCGCCTACTGCACGAGCACAATCGGCCTGCTTAAGTACACCGGCGGCTCGTACCAGACGCCTGCCTCGCACTGCTGAACCACAGCCCCAAAGGCCCCGCCTACCAAGGCGGGGCCTTCCCTCTCCCGGACCTGCTCTCCTCGACATAACCACACAAGGAACCGCGCCGTGTTTTCCGCCATCTTTCAACACCATGTCGGCTATCTGGCCGTGTGCACACTGATCGGCCTCATCCTCGGCGGCGCAGCCTGGACGCTCGTCCGCAAGCGGGGAAAGCCTCACGGGGCATGGTGGGCCGGTCTCGCCTTCACTCTCACCGGCGTGCTCGGCGTCACATTCATGGACGGTGGCCCGGCCAGCGGCGTGTGCGTCCTCAACCATCAATTCGCCGAGCCCTTCCACACCACGCAAGGGTTGTGGAACCTCGCCATGATGGTGCCCGTCGGCGCCTGTGCACTCCTGGCCATCCGCCGCCCGCTGCCTGTCCTCGTCGGCGTCATCGCGCTGCCCCTGGCCATCGAATTCACCCAGGCCACCGTCAACGGCCTGGGGCGCGTGTGTGACAGCTCGGACGCCCAGATGAACATCATCGGCGGGTTGATCGGGCTCTCCGTTGTCGCGGTTGTGCTCACAATTCGCCACTCGCTCGCCTGGCAGGCGAGCAGCAAGGGCGCCCTGATCACTTTCGCGGCGCTGCTCCTCCTGGGCTCGGGAGTGGCGCGTCCGATGCTCGCCTTCACGAATGTGGATGGCACCGGCCTCTCCGACGCAAGTTCCGGCCAGACGCAGGCCGTTGAGGCCGCCGTCAAGGAGGCGTTCGGTGACCGCTACAAGATCGGCCGGCAGTACGCGCAGCCGTGCGCGGGTGCCCCCTGCACCAACATCATCTTCATCCTGCACAGCCGTGAAAAGGGGCACTCCGAAGACTTCGGTTCCGGTAGCCTTTCCTGGCCGGACAAGAAGCACCTGAACGTACTGCTGGAGGACAGTGATCGGCCCACTGTCATGGGATACCCAGTGGGAGGCGTGAAAGCCCCGTCTACCGATACAGCAGCCTCTGGAATTGCGAAGTCGTACGCCCAGCGACGGTATCCGTGGGCAATGGGTGCGACCATGAGTGAAACGTCCGCTGTGGGCGCAAAGGCCGAACTTGGCTGGATTACGAGCTGGAGGTGGATTCAAAACGACGTTCTGATGCCCAGGATGCTGGACGTCCAGGTAGACAGGGCCGGGCGTGTGTCTCAGATTGACGTCACCCTTGGTCCGACCCGGGTGAAGCTTCCCGAAGCCAAGGTTGACGCGGGTCAAGCCGAAAAGGAAGTAAACAAGGCGGTAGCGGTACAACTCCAAGGCAATGGAAACACTGGCGCAGAATTTCATAGCAAAGCAGTTACTGTAAAAGCGGTCGAGCAAGACGGTGATTGGCAGCCGAACTGGCTTGTGAACGTGACGTGGCCCATTAGCGGAAAGAGCGATGATCCGCAGGAGCAGGCACCGGTTGAGATGTACCACGTGAACGCCCTGACAGGGAAGGTGTACGACGCAGCCGGACAGCCCCTCAGAACCAAATGAAGCAGACCGATCTGTGGGGGCTGACTGCCGGAGTGGTGGTGGCCAGGGTCGGTCTTGCTGGAGCTGCGGCGGGTCGGCCGGCAGACCGTCGTGACGACGGCGCAACCGGTCGGAGTTGACGGATCCGGCTCGACCGGCATCGCCGCGCTCGCCTCCGGTCGTCCCTTCATCGGCATCGAGGGCTCTGAGCAGATCGCCGCCACGGCGCGCTCCCGACTCGCTGCAGCCGCCTAGCGGGACTGTCGTACATTCGTGCCACACTGGCCTACGCGATCACATCCCGAGTCGGGACGCTTCACGCACGAACGGCCCACCGCGCCCTTGTCGCGGGGGGCCGTTCCTGTTCCTGCTGGACAGTTCGTGTTCCTGCTGGACAAGATCGCCACTTAGCGTCAACATGAGGCCAGTACCAGACGTGTGCCCACTGACTGGACCACCACCGGGAATCATGGCTACGCCACGGTGTAGAAGTTCCCGTCAGACCGCATGACGCCAGGGCGCACACGTCCGCTTCGCCAAGACCAGCTGCGTCCTCGCGGATCTTGCCGGCGGCCATGCGGACCGCACCTGGGAGAAACGGATCCGCGAGCTCGTCCGCCCCGACGTCCTCATCCTCGGCGACTTCGCGATGCGCCAGATGTCCGCAGCCCAGGCCGATGACCTCTACGAACTCGTCTCCGAGCGGCAGGGCAGGTCTCTGATCATCACCAGCAACCGGGCGCCCAACGACTGGTATCCCCTCTTCCCTAACCCCGTTGTCGCCGAGTCGCTCCTCGACCGGCTCATCAACACCAGCCATCAGGTCATCATGAACGGCCCCAGCTACCGCCCGAACAAGCGGCCCAAGAACCCACCGGCAAGCCCGTCAAGCCACTCACCTGACGACCCGACCGGTCAGGATCCGGCATCGGCAGGCCGCTGATGCCCGCACGGCGCCGGATCGCCGTTCTTGTCGAAAACCTCGGCGTCACTTCCCGAGTTCACCCACACCGTGATGCCCTGATCATGAACGACGACGTTGAACGGCGACTCCTCGGGCTCCGCCTCGGTCACGACGGTGAACTCCTCACCCGGACGCATCCAGTGATCAGTTCCCCACGGCTCCACCCAGAGGCAGAGCAGGCTGCCTGTCTCGTTGCTCACGCTCGTCTTCGACACGCGGGCACTCTAACGAGCGGCGTCAACGGCCCGAGACGCCTGGACCACACCGGGCGCTTGGGGAATTACGTGAACTTCTGCCCGGGGAATTGCCTGAACGTTCACATCAGTCACGCCCCGAACGTACGGATGCGCCGCAAGGCAGACAAGACCGCACACGCGTGCCCACCGCCAGGGACGCCGCCGGCAGACAAGGGCTCTTGTCTAAGCCTGGCCAGCGCCGGTTCGACTCCGGAACGGCGGCGCTCCCCGATCTCCAAACAGGGAGGTGTCGCGCATGGCCAACGGCACCCTCTACAACGGCACCCAGGCCGCCGAACTCGCCACCCGATGGCGCCGCATGCTCAGCGCCGACGCTGCCGCTGTCACCCGCTCCGCCGTCTGCAAGTGGCGCGCCCGCGGCCATCTCCCCGTCGCGGGTCTCGACGAAAACGGTCGCCCGCTGTACGCCCTCGCCGACCTTGCCCAAGCCGAGAAAGCCACCCGCGGCCGCGCTCTGCGCCTGGTCGGCATCGGCACCCAGTAACCCCCGCTGCCCGACGAGGGCGCAGCGGGCCCACAGACCACCTGTGGCAGGGTGGCGGGGAGGACGCCGCCCGGATGCCTGACCATCCGGGCGGCACCCCCAACCTCACCCCTCAGGGCAGAGCTTCTGTCCCGCGTCCAGCCACTCCCCGTACGCGCCCGCATCCTTCATGTCTCACAACAAGAGGCCCGCGTTGCCCTTCACGAACCCCAGCCGCGCGATTGTCCCCGTCAACAGGTAGTTCTCACCGTCCGCCGCGGCGAGGTACTCACCCCCGTTGAGCGCATCGCTGCACGCCATCACCACATCGCTGGTCCTCCACGGCCAGCCCTTGCCCCACGACGCCCGCGTAGCGATCACACTCCCATTGCCCTGCCTCACCGTGTGCCCCGGGAACAACGCAGACCCCGCGGCCGCCGTACGCGACGGCGACGGCCTCGGCGCGTGGCTGGGCGGCGCCTCCGTAGGAGTCGGCTTCGGCTTCGACGTTTCCACCGTCGGCGTCGGTGTCGGTGCGGACGGGGACGTCGCCGGCGGCTCAGACGTCGTCTCATTTGGGGTGATCGGTAGTCTGGGCTTGTGCTGATCGTGGAGCGCTTGGTGCCGGACGAGTTGTACGACCTCTTCCAGCGTGTGGTGCCTCCCGTCCCCACACGCCCACAGGGCGGGGGTCGGCGACGGCACGGTGACCGTGAGGTCCTCGCGGCGATCATCTTCGTCGCCACGACGGGTTGCACCTGGCGGCAGTTGCCGCCGGTCTTCGGCCCGTCGGGACCGACCGCGCACCGGCGTTTCACCGAGTGGTCCGCGGCTCGGGTGTGGGCCAAGCTGCACCGGCTGGTCCTCGACGAGTTGGGCTCACGCGGCGACTTGGACTGGTCCCGTTGCGCGATCGACTCGGTGAACATGCGGGCCCTGAAAGGGGGGAGCTGACAGGTCCGAATCCTGTAGACCGAGGCAAGAAGGGCTCGAAGATCCACTTGAACGCCGAGCGGACCGGATTGCCCCTGTCCATCGGCATCTCCGGTGCGAACCTCCACGACAGCCAGGCGCTCGAGCCCCTCGTACGCGGGATCCCGCCGATCCGCTCCCGCCGCGGCCCGCGCAGGCGACGGCCCGCCAAGCTCCACGCGGACAAGGGGTACGACTACGACCACCTGCGCCGATGGCTCCGCATGCGCGGTATCCGGCACCGCATCGCCCGCAGAGGCATCGAGTCCTCCACACGACTCGGCCGGCACCGTTGGACGATCGAACGCACCATGTCCTGGCTCGCCGGCTGCCGTCGCCTGCACCGCCGCTACGAGCGCAAAGCGGAGCACTTCCTGGCCTTCACCGCGATCGCCTGCACCCTCATTTGCTACCGCAGACTCACCAAATGAGACGACTTCTAACTCGACCATCGTCGGACAAGGGGGAATAAGGCGCCCGCCCGTCCGCATTCCTGTCAGGGGAAGCAGCCGGGCGGGCTCCGCGGGCCACACGCTTGCGGCCGCCGCGGACCACGGTCCACACCTGTGCACCACTCCGGCCCAGGACACCCGCGAAACGTCACCCGATCGAGGGCGGGGCCAAAACAACTCGGCGCAGTGGGGCCAAAACTGGGGTCTGGCACAAGTTCCGTGAGCCAGTCACCCGTTGTAGTTGTTGATCTTCTTTCAGTGGGTGTGGGAATCGCCTTGAAATCGTCCCTCGTGCGGGTGGCACGGCCGACATTCGCTGGCTGTGAACGAGGTGTTGTCCTGGGAGTTGTTGTTCCCGTCGGTCCCCGGGGTCGCCGTCGTGGCTGTAGACGTGCATGGGGCGAGGTGATACGCGTCGAGGCCGGTGCACGCCCGCGGGGCCGCCTGTTCCGACTGCGCCCACTGGACGGAACGGGTCCACAGCTCCTACGTGCGGTTTCCGGCAGATCTGCCTGCTGCCGTCCGATGGGCACAGCTCGCGTTGCGGGTTCGGTGATTCTTCTGCACGGCCTCGGCCTGCGGCCGACGGACGTTCGTGGAGCAGGCGTCGGGACTGACCCGCCGCCACGGCCGGGTCACCGAGCGGCTGCGCCGGGCGATGAGTGAGATCGGGCTGGCCCTGGCGGGCCGGGCCGGTGCCCGCCTCGCGCGGGTCATGGGCATGGCGACCAGCCGCACCACGCTGCTGCGGCGGGTGATGGACCTGCCCGACCCGGCAGCGACGCAGCCCCGCGCCGTCGGCGTGGACGACTTCGCGCTCCGGCGCGGCCACGTCTACGGAACGGTCGTGATCGACGCCGAGACCCACCAGGTCCTCGACCTGCTGCCCGAGCGTGACGCCGCCACCCTCCCCCGTGGCTCGTGGCCCACCCCGAAATCGAGGTCATCTGCCCCGACCGCGCCGGCGCCTATGCCGAGGCCGCCGACACCGCCGCCCCCCAGGCCCTGCAGGTCGCCGACCGATTCCATCTCTGGCAGAACCTTGCCTCTGCGGTCGAGAAGACCGTCGCTGACCATCGCTCCTGCCTGTGAGACCTGCCGCCGCTCACCCCAGAACCCGAGCCCGTATGGGAGACGCCCGCCGGGGCGGCACCCGGTCACGAGGCCGAGCTGGATGACCCGACCGGCAAGTTCGCCGAACGGGCCCGCGCCCACCACGCCCTTGTCCACGACCTCCTCGCCCAGGGCATGAGTCTGCGGGGCGTTGCCCACTACCTGGGCTGGGGACGGCACACCGTGCAGAGATACGCCCGCGCCGCCCGCTGGCAAGATCTGGTCACGGGCCGCAAGCGACAACTCCCCAGCAAAATACACCCGTTCAAGACCTACCTGGCCCACCGCTGGGCCGAGACCGAAGGGAACATGACCGTTCTCGATCTCCACCGGGAGATCATTGAACGTGGATTCCACGGCCGCTCCTCCACCGTGCGCGACTGGATCCGGCGCGACCTGCCGCAGCGGGAAGGCTTCAGACCCGCACCGCCACCGCCGTCGGTTCGGCAGGTGACCGGCTGGCTCACCCGCCACCCCGCCACCCTGACCGAAGAGGAGAATCTGCACCGCACGGCCGTGCTCGACCGCTGCCCGGAACTTGCGTCTGCCGCAGAGCTGACCAGCTCGTTTGCAGAGATGCTCACCACTCTCAGCGGTGACTGCCTGCCCGACTGGATCACCGAGGCCATGGGCACCAACCTGGCTGGCATCGGCAGCTTCGCCTCCGGACTGAACAACGATCTCGACGCGGTGACCGCAGGGCTGACCACTGACTGGAACTCCGGCCCGGTCGAAGGAGCAGCCAATCGGATCATGATGCTCAAGCGCCAGATGTTCGGCCGCGCCGGTTTCAACCTGCTACGCAAGCGCGTATTGCTGGCCACCTGATCAACCGCCCGGCTCACGGTGATAGGACTTCCCTCTACAGAAAGATGATGAGGGGGTGACAGCGTGGACGCAGTAGTAGCGGTCAGCCTGATCCGCATGGCCGCTGCAGACTTGACCATGGCCCCCTGGCAGCGCCCCTCGGACGCTTATCTGGTCCAGTTGGGCCTGGACGCCCTGATGGCCGACATCGAGGCTCCCTCGCTTCCCCTGCTGGCTGGACTCGCGCGCGGTGAGTACCCCCAGGCCCGCGAGCTGTTCGACCTTGTGCTGGAAGAGTCGGGTCTGCTGCCGCTGGCCTCGGAAGATCTTGCCAAGGCGCGATGGACCGCGGCCCGCTGGTGGGCCGACCAGATCGTGGCGTGCCAGCTCGATCCCGTACAGGGAGCCAAGCTGATCTATCAGGAGTCTGCAGCCGAACTCGACTACCCCGACGCGCTGCAACCCATCGTTGATCTGGCGAGAGCACTCGACCTACGGAACGATCAACTGGACCAGCAGCGCATCCGCGACCAGGTCACCGCCTCGGCGCGAGACTTTCTCGCCACAGAAACGCACCAGAACCACAGCCTTTGAACTACGTCGCATGACCCACCGTGACCGGTTCATGGAAAGTGAGCCAGAACCCAAAACTGCCCGGCGAAAACACTATAGGACGTCAAATCTCACCATCGGCGGAGTGGTCGACGTATATGCATGGGCGCCCTGTGCTCGGCCGGAGCGACTCGATGCGCGCCTGCGCGGACGACAGCTCGCTTGCGCCCACACGACCTGGAAGACCATCAAGGTCGGCCGCTCCTGAGCAGGTCTGCCGCGTGAGACGGCTCCGGTGAGGGCGAGCACGCATTGCTCCGCCCTCACCGCCCGTTCCGGGTCGTGACGGGTGAGGACGACGGGCGCCAGGCCGGCGGTGGTGGACGGTGGCATGGTGGTGCCGGGCCGAGCGGTGGTCCGCGCCCCGGCGCTCGGCGAATCGGCCCCGGAGCGTACTGGCCTGAGTCGCGGGCGGGAACACGGCACTGCCGTTGCCGCGTAGGCGGGGCCGCGTAATCTGACGGAGCGTGCTGCCGAATGCGGCTGGAGAACCATGGCGGGCCCACTCCTTGGACGTTCAGACGACTGTGCCGGCAGTCTCGCGGCGACGTCGGGAAGCTGCCGGGAAAAGGTCGAAGGCGCGCTGACCCAGAGCCTCGACCTCGTGGCGCGCGAGAACGCCCGAGTCCTGGAGACTCCGGATGTCTGCGGCCCATGCTGTCCTCGTTCGAGCAGGGCACTTCGGCATCGCCGCCGTAGACGAGGTGGTCACGCGGCACCATGGTCACTGCCGAGGCCAGGTTGGCGTCGGTGCCGGTCGCGGCGGTGTCGAGGTAGAGCCTCGCGAGGTCGGCGCGGATCTCTTCAGCGGTGATGCCCAGGGGGTTGGGCGCCCAGGATTCCGCGCCGAGCAGCCCGAGCCGGCTGGAGAGCGCCGGCAGTGAGCCGCCGTAGTGGGCGAGGACAACCTTGAACAGGACCGCTTCACGGCGGTCGAGTTCCTCCCACCCCGGCGCCAGACCTGGATCCCCGAGCGGCATGCCCGCTCGCGGCCGCGCGGCGTGTGCGGGACCCCGCGAACTGGCACTTGAGCTTCAAGTCGGCGATCGTTCGTTATAGTGAACCTACAGTTCATTCATTCAGCTTTCCTGGTGAGGGTGTCATGCAGGTTTCCGCCTACTACGCAGATACGTATGAGGCACAGGCCCAGACCCGAGTGGCCGCCATAGGCGAGCGTGACGGCGCACCGTGGGTGGCGGTCGAGCACTGTCTGTTTCATCCGCAGGGCGGCGGGCAGCCCGCCGACCGTGGGTGGGTGGACGGCCACGAGATCACCCCCGTACGCGATCACGACTCCGGGCTCGTCGTGGCCATGGCCTGCAGCGGAGACACGCTGCCTGAACTTTCGCTGGGACAGCCGGTCGAGGTCCGCATCGACCTGCCGCTGCGTACCGCGCATGCCGCGCTGCACACGGCCGGCCACCTGATCGAGGCGGCCGGACGGGCCCAGGGCTGGGTCCTGGCCGCGAACAACCACTTCCCCGGCCAGGCACGGATCGAGTTCACCGCGCCGACGCCCGACGCCCGCCTGGACACCCCCGAGGGCCGGGAGGAGGCCACCGAGGCGCTCCGAGTCGAGGTTGCCGAGGCCATCGCGCAGGATTGGCCGGTGACCTGGGAGAACGATGCCGAGGGGCGGCGCATCGTGCATCTGTCCGATCTGCACTCGGCGCCGTGCGGGGGGACCCACGTGCGCAGTCTCGGCGACCTCGCCGACGTCGTGCTGCCGACGCTGAAGGTCAAGAAGGGGCGGATCCGCGTCTCCTACAGTGCCGCCCACCGGGAGAAGTCATGACACCGCCGGGGGAGCGCCGGCCTGCCAGCAGCACCGCGATCGCGGTCGGCGCGCAGATCCGCCGGCGGCGGGAACAGCGCGGCATGAGCAGTGCCGAGCTGGCCCGCCGGGCGGGCCTGAGCAAAGCGACGCTTTCGCAGCTGGAGGCCGGGCGGGGCAACCCGACCATCGAGACCCTCGACGCCCTCGCGATCGCCCTGCGCATCCCACTGACCGACCTCCTCGCCCGCGACATCGACCCGGGACCGGTGTTCGTGCCCGGCACCGACCTGGCCGACGGAGAAGTGGGACGCGAACTGCTGCGCCGCATCAGCAGCGGCAACAGCCTGGAGATCTGGCGGCTGCGCATGCCCCCCGGCACCCATCTGGACGGCGTGCCGCACGCCACCGGCACCATCGAGCACCTGCTCGTCTCGTCCGGCCACCTCACCGCCGGACCCACCGACGCCCCCACCGACCTGCACCCCGGTGACCTGCTCGCCTTCGCCGGAGACGCCCCGCACATCTACCGCACCGGCCCCGAAGCGGCCGATGTCACCGTCGTCATCGCCTCCCCCATCATCAGCTGAAAGACACCCCTGAACATGAGCACCACCGCCCCACCCCGTGCCCGGCACCCAGCGAATATTCGGCTCCTAGGAGCGCGTCTCAGTAACCGGCAACTGACCGGGTGGTCGTGATCGGCGGGACCGCTCGCGGTCGCTGGCCGGTGTCCCGCGGCGATCGGTGGCCGGTCCTGCCGGTCTGGAGATCGGCCCGGACAGGGCCGGTGGCGCCGGTCAGGCAATCGCCGCGGCGAGTCCTGCGGTTCCGGCGTGCCGGAAGGCTTTGCGAAAGTCGTGGCAGGCGGCCAGCAGCCGCCACTCTCCTCGGGCTCCGTCCTCGCCGCGCGGGAGAAGCCGGCGGCCGTTCTGGCAGGTCATGATCTGGCCGAAGACGGGTTTGACGATGGCTTTGCGGCGGCGGTAGGCGGCCTTGCCGGGCTTGGTCCGCAGTTTGCGGGCCAAGCACTCCTTGAGGGTGGCTCTGACGGGGATGCGTCCGCGGGGTGCGGGCGAGTCCTGTTCGTCGTGGCCGAGTAGGCCGGTGACCATGAACGTGACGGTGCCGCAGGCGAGTTGGCGCTCTTGAGCGGCCTCCAGATTGGTCTCGGAGCAGTAGCCGGCGTCGACGAGGGCCTGCTGGGGGTGGGCGCCGGTGTTCTGCGCGGACTGGTCGAGCATCGGCGTGTAGTTCAGTGCGTCCGAGGCGTTGGTGGTGATGTCGGCGGCTGTGATGACCTGGTACTTTTCGTCGACGACGGCTTAGGCGTTGTATGCCTGGATGTAGGCGCCGTCGCTGTTCTTCATGATCCGCGAGTCGGGGTCGGTGAAGTTGGCCCGGGCCTTCGGCTTGGGCCGGGCCTTGACTGCTGCATGCTCGCCCGCCTCGGCGACGGCTTGCTCGTCGCTGATCCCAACGCGCTCCTGGCGGCGGCGTTCCTTGTCCTCGGCGTGAGCACGGGCCTTGTCTGCGGCCTCAGCCTCTATCTGCGCGCGAGCGGCCTGCAGCCTGGCCAGGCGCTTCTCACGCCGGTCCAGCTCGGCGGGCAGGTCGGCCTCTTTGCCGTCCACGCCGAACCGGGCATCTTCGGCCTTATCGACCGCTTCGGCGTCGTCCAGCAGCGACCGGGCCGTGGTCTCCAGGGCGGCGATCTCCGGTTCCTGGCCGCCGACCAATCAGTCAGGATCGGCGACAGGTCGAGCACCTCGTCGACCAGGTCGGCTACCAACCAGGCCAGATGGTCCTCGGGCAGCCAGTCGTCCAGCGGCGGCGGCAGCAGCAGGACCTGGTGCGGGTCGAACGCCCGGAACGTCTTGTCCACCGCCGCCGGACGAACCTCGGCTGCTTCTTCCCGGTCGGCTCGATCTCGAACAGTCCATCCCGATCACGCATACCGAGACCATCCCGCACGAATGATCACCATACCCACCAGGGTTGTCGCGTACTGACCTCCGCTCCTAACCTGACGGCATGTTGGGTATCGGGCACTTCTGGGCTTTCCTCGCCGTGGTCGCTGTGTTGATCGCTGTTCCGGGGCCGAGCGTGGTGTTCGTGGTCGGGCGCGGGGTGGCGCTTGGACGCCGGGCGGCGCTGGCCACGGCGGTCGGCAACAACGGCGGGGTGCTGATCCAGGCCGTCTTGGTGGCCTTCGGGTTGGGAACCGTGGTCGCGCAGTCGATCGTGGTGTTTTCGGTGCTGAAGTTGGCGGGCGCGCTGTATCTGGTCCACCTCGGCGTCCAGACGTGGCGGCATCGCGGGAAACTGGCCGTTACGGACGTGCAGCAGCGGCCACCCGCGAACGTGCGGCGCATCGTCCGGCAGGGTTTCGTTGTCGGGGTGAGTAACCCGAAGGGCTTCCTGATCTTCTCGGCGGTGCTGCCCCAGTTCGTCAACCGCTCGGCGGGGCAGGTGACGCTGCAACTTCTGATCCTCGGCATCGTCTGCGCCGCTGTCGCTCTGGTTTCCGACTCGGCCTGGGGGCTCCTCGCTGGGACGGCGCGTGGCTGGTTCCGCGGGTCGCCCCGCCGCCTGTCCGCGATTGGCACAGCGTCCGGGGCGGTGATGGTCGGCCTCGGCGTCCGTCTGGCTCTCACCGGGAATGAGGTGTGACAACGCACCCGGTTCTCGAAACGTTGTGCAGGTCGCCGGTTACTGAGACACGCTCCTAGCCTGAGAACGTTCAGACCGTCACCGCCGCGCCCGCCGACCAAGACCCGCCACGACCGCGCCGAACGCCACACGAGCCGTGTTTATGCCCGCTTCGCCGAGACCGTCGATCGCGACATCGAAGTCTCGCCCGTCTCCACCAGGTTCGTGGCCAACGCCCTGAGCCTGGCCGCCCTCACCTCGCCCTGGGGCAGCATGCTGTGCCACCGCGACAGCCGCATCACACCGATGAGTGCGGCGCCCCGGAGTTCTTCACCAGCGGGGCCCGGCCAAGCTCGTCTCAGGCGCGGCAGGCGCGAGTCGGTGAGGAGTTCGCCGTCGGCGCCGCCCCACGGGTCTTCTCCCGTTCCCCGGCGAGATGGCGCACCAGGTCGCCGACGCCCGACGTCCTCTGCGCCAGGTGTCCACGTGCAACGTGAGTCCCCTACCGCGCCGGCGCGGTAGGGGACTCAGTGATCTTGCTTGACTCGGCGCCTACTGGCCCACCGTAAGCGACCAGCGGACAGATGACGGCGCGGTCACGGACACAACGCCCTGCTCTCTGGGCTGCTTGAGATGCAGTTCGTTGTATGTGGTGTTGACCTTGCTCGCCACGCACTCCAATGGGAAGCGGAGCCCCATCGGTCGAACCTCGACCGTCAGAGTGCCCTTGCCCTGACAGTTCACCAACACGGACAGTGGCTGGGCGGTGATGTGCCCCAGTTCAAGTTCGCCATTACCCTTGACGGATGCTGCTTGAGCCAAGGCGACCCCAGACGGCAGCTTGGGGGGATTGGTGACACTTTCTCCCGCGATGTGTTCAGTCTGACCGGAGCTCGTCCCTGATGCCGCGGACATCGTCGTAGCAGGCGCGGCGCTTCTGTCGGCGCTGTCCGCCTGATTGCTTCCTGAGCAGCCAGTGAGCGCGAAGCCGCCCAGAACCGTGCAGATCACAACGAAACTCGAGCGATGGGGCGATCGGGCAGTTGTGGGCATCAACCCTCCCAGAGGTACCAGCCGACTGAGCTTCGCGGACACGTTCACGTCGAACTTGCCGTCGTTCTTGGCGAGCAGCGTGCCAGCGTGCTGACGCTCACCTGCCAGCCGGCCGAGACGCTGACCCCGCCTTCACCGGTCACTTCTGAGGTGAAGGTGGAAGTGGCGGTTCGGGACGTGCCGTTGTAACTCGACGACGTGGGACCAACCCGCTCATGGTACTTGCTGCCCTGAGTCTGCGATGCGTAGTAGCCGTCCGGCGGGCCGCAACAGTCGCTCTCCCGTCAATCCTTGGGGGGCCGGAGTCATGGCGTCAGTTCGGGTTGTCGCCGTGGGTGAGGGTCTCCCAGGCCACGAACAGGTTGTTACTGCCGGCCGGGCGCTGCTGCTGGGTCAGCGTCTGGGTGTTGCTCATGGCGATGCCGAGGCGGTTGTGCAAGGCGTTGTAGCCGACCTCGGTGACCGGGCCGAGACCCAGGTTGAGGCTGCCACCGCACAGCCAGCTGGGGACGGCCGTGCCCAACTGGTACTTGGACTGGAAGCCGAGCGCCTGCCGCAGCCGTTCGCCGACGTCGGTTCCGTAGAGGTCCTGGCCCTGGATGCGGCTGGTCTCGGCGACATGAGAGATCGCGGAGATGCCGTAGCCGGTGTGGGTGAAGTCCCGGCAGGTCTCCTGGGTAAGGCCGGTGACGAAGGTGGACTGCCCCTGCCAGTAGGAGACGATCTTGGCGGTGGTGTCCAGGTTCTGACTGGGCACGGTCTTGGGCATCGAGCCGTCGGAGTCCAGGTAGACATAGGCAGCCGTGCGGGTGCGGAACTTGGCCATCGCGGTGTCGTAGGACGTCTTGTCCTCCAGGAAGACGGAGATGCCGACGGCGGCCTCCATCATCGACAGCTCCCAATTGCCGTTGGAGTTGGAGCCCTTGATCACGACGGGGAGGTAGACGTTGCGCAGCATGGTGGCGAAGCGGCCGGAGTTCGCCCAGGCGCCCGTGTACGTGTACTTGATGATCTCGGCGGCCTTGGGCCAGGAAGAGCCGGCCCAGCCGGTCTGGAGGGGCGCGTTGCTGTTGGTGTGACTGGTGATCGTGCCGGACCAGGCGTCCATGATCTGGATCGCCTTCTGGGCGTAGCGTGAGTCCCGAGTCATGTACCAGGCAAGTGCGTCGGTGTATGCGGCGATCGCGTCTTCGCGCTCGTCGGTACAGCCGTAGTTGGGGTCGGAGTACGAGCCGCACTCCACGGTCGCCCGGGGCTTGGGAGTCCGGTTCAGGTCGGCGTACTTGCTCGCGATCATCTGGTCGTAAGCGCCCTTCCAGGGCTGGGCGCCGGCATTGACCTTGGTGCGCGCGAAGTCCAACTGAGCCTGGGAGACGGTGACTCCGGGGTGCGCGAACTTTGCGGGTGCTGCCTGGGCCTGGTTCGCGACGGGGCGCAGGATCACGGTGGCGCCCACCAGCACAGTGGTGAGCAGGACAAGCAGCGTGAGGCGGGGGAGGCGACGGCGAATGAGGGGGGTTGTCATGCGAAGGCAATCCGTTCTCGTACGGGAACGATGAACGCTTACATGAACACTTACATTGGTCCGGACCATAAACACAGGGCAGGTACGCGTCAAGAGGCCGGGCAAACGCAGCCGCCGCCTACTCCTGCTGTTCCTCTTCCTCGACCGCGTCGATCTGGACTCTCGTCCAAGTGGCATCCGGCGCTGCGGGCGCTGCGTCAGGCGGCCCGGAACCGTCGGGGGTCCGTGGGTGAGCTGTTCCCCGTTTCCCTGTGCATGGAGTGGGGGGTTCTTCACTCAACGTGCCCGCCGACTGCCGTTGTTCAGGACGAAGACCCCCGTCTGTGGCTGTCAGCCACGGGAGCGGGCCGCTTGGCGAGCCGCCTCGCGGATGGCCTCGGCGTACGGCGCGTCCGCGGCGAGCGTCTCCGGGCTGAGGTCGGCGCAGGGGACCAGGCCGTCGTGCGAGCTGTCGATCGTCTGCATCCACGCGGACCACGCGTCGTGGACGTCCTCCTCGGAGACCTGTTCCCCCTTGGCTTTCAGCAGCACCGCGTGGAGTCGGAACAAGTCGTCGGACTCCGCGGGAGGTTTGGCGCCCGGAGGCAGGCAGGACCGGATCAGATCAGCGAAGTGCGCGGCTGACCCCGGCGGCCCTATCGGGTCCGGCCGTACCGCAGCGAACCTCCGCCCCGGTACCGAGGCTCATGGAGGCCGGGCGGACGGCCGACAGCCGGTCCCGTCTACGCTTCTCTGGACCTGACGTGGATAGGGAGACACGGAGAAGTGCCAAGTGAACGTCGTGATGAGCGGCGACAGCACGGCGAGCTTGTCGCTGATGTGCTGGCTGTGTTGTGGGAGTCCGATGAGCCGATGACGGCGCAGCAGGTGAACGCCGCGCTCGACAGGGGGCTGGCCAGGACAACGGTGGCCACCATCCTGAGCCGGCTCTACGAGAAGGGCACGCTGCGCCGGGTTCCGGTGCTACGCGGTTTCGCCTACGAGCCGATGGAGGACGCTGCTGGGCTCGTGGCGAGCCGGATGCGCCGTGAGTTGGAGAGCGACCCTCGGCGGGATCTGGTTCTGAAGCGATTTGTGTCGTCCTTGTCGGAGAGCGACGAGGAAACGCTGCGGAGTCTTCTTCGTGAGGCTGAGGACGGCCCTGAGTGACGTACGCGCTGATGATGGTCGTTCTGGCCCTCGCTTTCCCGTGGGGCGGGGCGGCGATCGCTAGACGCCTCGCTCGTGTGCTCCCTCCTCGCTGGGCGTGCCGGGTGCTGACGGGCGCGGCAGTCCTCCTGGCCGGCGGCACGGTCGCCGCGTTGGTCGCCCTGTTTCATGTGCCCTTCCTTGCCTCGCTGGAGCAACTGTCTTTGAGACAGGTGCTGGAGGTGTGGCCGGCGGCTGTCCCGTTCGCCTGTGTGGCCGGTGCGGTGATGTCGGTGCAACTGGTGTTGCTGGTGTGGCGATGGGTTCAGCACCGTTCGCTGCTCAAGCGCGCTTGGCTGTCGGCGGACGAGGGCACGGGGGACGGGGACGTGCTGGTGGTCCCGGGAAGCGATGTGGATGCTTTCGCGCTTCCCCCTTACCGGGGGCGCAGCGGCCGGGTCGTGGTGACGTCTGGGATGGTGCGGTCGCTGGGGGAAGGCGAGCGTGAGGTCCTCCTGGCGCACGAGCGGGCGCACCTGGCAGGACGGCATCATGTGCTCTCGGCGGTGGCCGATCTTGCTGTAGTGGTGCACCCTGCGCTTCGGAGCCTGCGGGAGGCATTGATCTTCCACTTGGAGCGGTGGGCGGATGAGGACGCGGCCAGGGCCGTGGGGAATCGGCGGGTAGCGGCTGCGGCTATCGCCCGGGCGGCGCTGGCCGGGGCGTCTCACGGGCGTGCCGCCGGATACCCGCTGCTGTCGGCGATGAGCGGGCCGGTGCCGCAGCGCGTCGAGGCTCTCCTTCTGCCTGAGCCGGCGGCTCCCCACGGTGGTGCCCGGCGCGCGGGTGTCACTGCGCTGGCGGGGACGGTGGTCGTCGCGGCGGTGGCGGCTCTCGCGCTGGCGTACGGGCTGCACGAGTACGTGGAGTACGCGGCACGGCATCTGATCGGCGCACCTGAGCGCTCGAGTTTCTGGGACGCGTTGTACGGGTTGCTGGGGACCGGTGCTTCCTAGTGTTCGTGGCCCCTTCCTCGGCCCGTTTGTGGTGGCGGGTTGTGGAAGGGGCCATGGCACTTGGTGATCAGGCTGTTGCGTGGGACGGCTGAGTCCGGGTGGCGGCGAGCGCGGTGTCGTAGCGGCGGAGGAGAAGCAGCGCGGTGGCGGCGAGGCCGGTGAGGAGGCCGAGCCAGATGCCGACGGTGTCGAGGCCGAGGGCGTAGGCGAAGAGCCAGGCGGCGGGCAGCCCGATGGCCCAGTAGCCGATCAGGGTGATGCGGAAGCCGCTCTTGGTGTCGTCCAGTCCGCGCAGGAGGCCGACGCCGATGTTCTGGCTGCAGTCGAAGAACTGCAGGAACGCGGTGACCATGAGCAGGTGGGTGGCGATGCTGAGGGCTTCGGCGGAGCCGGATTCCATGAACGGGGCCAAGACGAGACGAGGCAGCGTCAGGTACACGATGCCGACCAGCGTCATGACGGTTCCGGCGCAGGCCAGGGCGGTGTTCTTGATGCGGCGGGCACCGTCTTGGTTGCCGAGGGCGAGTTCGCGGCTGACGTTGATGGAGGCGGCGTGGGAGAGTCCGACGGCGACCTGGAAGACGATGTAGACGAGTTGGTTGACGGCGGTGTGCGCGGCGAGCGCGTCGGGGCCGAAGGAGCCGGCCATGAGCGCGGTGACGGAGAAGAACCCGGCTTCGGAGCCGTAGGTGGCCGCGATGGGGATGCCCAGGCTCAGGAGGCGTTTGACGGTGGCGGCCTCGGCGCGGGTGATGTCCAGGGTGAGGAGCGGCGCCAGTTCGCCGTCGCGCTTCGCGGCCAGGTGGAGGGCGAGGAAGGACAGCAGGTAGACGCTGGAGGTGGCGATGCCGACGCCGGTCAGGCCGAGGTGGGGCAGGCCGAAGGTGCCGTGGATGAGGACCCAGTTGAGTCCGGCGTTCACGGCGATGGAGGCGAGGGTGATCTGGAGGAGCGCTTGGGGGCGGCGCATGCCGACGGTGAACTGGCGGATCGCCTGGAACCACAGACAGGGCAGCAGGCCGGGGGCGAGGGCGTAGAGCATCGCCTGGGCGAGGTCGACGACGTCGGCGTCCTGGCCGAGCAGGGGCAGGGCCTGCCCGATGAGGACCATGACGAGCGCCCCGGCGACACCGGCCAGTGTGGCGACGGCCATGCCGGCGCGGACGATGCTGCGGACATCCTCCGTGCTGTCGTCGTCCGCGCTTGTGGTCGCTTGTTCGGCTCGAGCGGCTGCCGCGGCGATCTGGTTGCCGACGGAGGTGACCAGGCCGACGCCCATGGTGCGGATCTGGTTGAAGATCACGATGGCGAGGCCGCCGGCGGCGAGTTCGGTGGTGCCCAGCAGGCCCATCATCACGGTGTCGGTGGTCGTCAGGGCGACCTGCGCGAGCTGGGTGAGGATGAGGGGGACGGCGAGGGCTCCGAGCGCGCGGCTGTCACGGAGGAGGGTGGTCAGCATCAGGGGTTACCGGTTCCTGCGGAGCTTGGTGAGCCGTTCTTCGACTTCGCGTTCGAGGGTGGGGTCGAGGAGGTTGCGCTCGGCCATCCAGTTGTCGTTGAAGACGGTGTCCATGTACTTCTCCCCTCCGTCGTTGATCAGGGCGACCATAGTGGCCCCCGGCGGCAGCAGGGGCAGGCGGGTCAGGGCCTCGTGGACGACGCCGCCGGCGGAGCCGCCGATGAGCAGCCCGGTCCTGGCGACGGCGCGGCAGGTGGCGAAGGCTTCGATGTCGCCGACCTTGACGCCTTCGTCGATGAGGTCGAAGTCGACCAGGGCGCCGATCTCGGCGCCTTCGGGAGTGCCGGTGCCGGACTGGTGGTAGTCGTGGGCGGGCCCGCCGAACGCGATCGATCCCTTGGGTTCGACGCCGATGGTGGTGAAGCCGGTGATGAGCTTGGAGAGTTCGCGGCCGGTACCGCAGAGGCCGCCACCGGTGCCGACGGCGCCGATGAGGATGTCGATACGGCCGTCGAGGGCTTCGGCCAGTTCGTGCGCGACGGGGAAGTAGCCGACGCCGTTGGCAGGGTTGTTGTGCTGCTCGGTGAAGATGGTGTTGTCCTGATCCCGGGCCATGTCCTCGGCGAGTTCCTCGCGGGCCGCGGTGTGGAGTTCCTCACCCGGGCTGTCGTCGTCGACGTAGACGAGTTCGGCGCCCAGAACCTTCATGGTGCGCAGCTTGTCGGCGGCGGCATGGTGGTCGACGACGGCGGTGAAGGTGTAGCCCCGTTCGGCGGCGATGACGGACAGGCCGAGTCCGGTGTTGCCGGACGTGGATTCGATGATCCGTCCGCCGGAGCGCAGTTCGCCGGCGGCTTCGGCGGCGTCGATCATGGCGCGGGCCATGCGGATCTTCGCGGTGCCGGTGGGGTTGAACATCTCCAGCTTCAGCAGCAGGCGGTTGCCGGTCTCGGTAGTGGCCAGTTCCAGCAGGGGGGTGTAGCCGATCAGGTCGGATATGCGGGAGACCACGGCGGGCCGCTGAAGGACTCCGGGCATCAGAAGACTCCTGTGAGGGGGACGGCGAAGCGACGGGTGTGCCGGTGTCGGTGGTCAGGTGAAGTGGCGGTCGAGGCGCCAGCGTGGCCGGGGGCGGTCGATGCGGTCGATGACGACTTTGGGCGGCAGCGGCAGGTCGTGGAAGGGAGATTCGTTGGAGTCCATCTGGTAGCCGGCCGTGTTCGGGTAGAGCAGCAGGTCCCCTACGCGTGGCGGGTGCGGGAAGGCGATCTTGCGCCAGGTGAGCATGTCCGATTCCAGGCAGGTCGCGGCGCCCACGCTGGCCGGGAACACCCCGGCGGGCGCAGGGGCGGGCTGGTCCTGGGGGATGAGCTGAGGGTCGGGCAGGTATTCGCTGTTGAACCACTGCTCGGACAGGCTCAGGCTGGTGCCGTCGACGGTCACGATCCGGTAGCTGTCCCGGTCCTTGACGCCCTGGACGCGGAAGACGGTGGCGCCGGTCTGGTCGAGCAGGGCGCGGCCGGGTTCGAGGAGCAGCTCGATCCCCGCGTCCCCGATCAGGTCCGCCAGCGTGCTGTCGGTGTTCTCCGGGTGGCTCGCCAGGAGGGCCGCCAGGGCGTCCGCGCCGGACACGGGCGAGTGATACGGGTAGAAGTCGCCGGTCCGGAAGGTTTTGCGGGCGTGGTAGTGGGCGGGACGCTGGGCGGCGAGGAAGGTGTGCCAGCTGCCGGCGTCGGTGTAACTGACGGGCAGGCCACCGCCGATGGAGATCCGGCCGGCCTCCAGCCCTTGGAGCCGGGCGGTCAGGCACAGGTCGACGAGGCGGGCGGCGAGGTCCGCGCGGGGCTGCAGGTCGTAGCCGGACAGGTGGAAGCTGAAGCCCTCCATGCGGATCGCGTCCCCGGCCTGAAGGCACCGCTTGAGGGCGGTGGTCAGTTCGCCTTCGTTCATCCCGAACCGGGAGTGCGGCTGGGTGCCGGGCAGGACGCGCAGCAGCACGCGGGCCGGACGCACGCGGCCCGTGAGGGCCAGGGAGATCACCCGGTCCAACTCGTCGAGAGCGTCCACGGCGATGGTCGCGCTGTGGGTGACGGCCAGGCGCAGCAGAGCGGGGTCCTTGGCCGGGCCGGTCACCATGAGGTGTTCGCCGCGTACCCCGTGGCCGAGGGCTTCACGCAGTTCGGCGACGGAGGCGACATCGACGCCGGCTCCGCCGGCGGCGGCGCGTTCGACGAAGACGGCGGCCTTGTTGGCCTTCTTCGCGTAATAGACGAACCCGTCCACCCCTGCCTGGGTGAGGGCATCCTGCATCGCGACGAGATTGGCGGTGAACGCGTCGGGCAGCAGGAAGTGGAACGGGCCGCCCAGCGCGTAGGCGAGTTCGGCCGCAAGTCCGCTGGCGACGACCGGAGTCGTGGCCGGGCTGGGCAGGGCGCGAAGCGTCGGCCAGGAGGCGGCAGTGTCTACTTCCACAGCGATATCTCCGTTCCCAGGCCCTGGTCGAGGGCGAGCTGCGCGAAGCGGTGCCCCAGGGCGATGTCGGTCACGACCAGGCCGCTGTTGTAGGCGAAGATGCGCTGATCGGCCGCGGTGCGCGCCCTGGAGACGCCGGAGACGACGGCCGGCAGCTCCAGGTCCACGGCGGGCAGTTTGCCGTCGGCGTCCGCCATGTCGGTGCCGGTGACCTGCATCTGGGCCTCGCTGGTGGCGATGACCCGGTCGGCGTGGTGCAGGGTGGAGGGAGCCAGGCCGTGGCCGACGAGGATCGCCGTCGCGCCGGGCCGCAGCCAGTCGGCTTCGACGGCGGCGAGCGTGTGCGCGCCGGCGGTCGCGACGACCACGTCGGCGTCACGGGCGGCGGCCTTCAGGTCGGTGACCAGTTCCACCTGCCGGTCGGGGAAGTGGCGGGCGAGTTCGGCGCGGACGGCTGCGATGCCGTCGGGGTGGGTTCCGGACAGCAGCAGGCGGTCCAGCTTCGGCAGGGTGGTCAGCAGGAACGGCAGCGCGAGACGGCCCTGGGTGCCGGTGCCGATCACCAGCGCGGTCGAGGCATCCGGGGCGGCGCATTCGCGGGCCAGGAGCGCGGAGACGGCGGGAGTGCGCAGGGAACCGATGCGGGAGCAGTCCATCATCGCGACCGGCAGGCCGGTGACGTCGTCGTAGATGGTCAGGGTCGTGTAGTAATGCTGCTGTTCGCGGCTCTCGCGCAGCCCATGCTTGTACGAGGTCTTGATCGCGACAACATCGCGGACGCCGTCGCGGCCGAGCATCGCGTACGCGACGGAGTGACCGTCGGCTGGCTTGACGGTGAGCTTGCGTGGGTTGTCCGACTTGCCTGCCGCCAGGGTGCGGTAAGCCTGCTCGACGGTGTCGACGACGTCGGTCAGGGAGATGTCCAGACCGGCAAGATCGCTGGTGGACAGTACGCGCAGGGTGGTGTCGTCCCGGTCCATGAAGGGCCCCTTCGAAAGTGGTTCAGCGTCGGATGGAACAGGCCGGTGAGGCGGTCCAGGCGGTCAGAGCCGTCTGCCCGTAGCCGTGCTCGTCACGCTCGGCCGATGGACGGGTCGGGCGGTCCTCGACGCGGACGGAGGCGCGCTTGAGCCAGCGGTCGGTGCCGTCGTAGCGCGCCGTGAAGGGAACCCGCCCGTGGACGACGATGTCGTTGTCCACGACCAGGACGTCGCCCGGCTCCAGACTCACCGCCACCGAGACACGGGCCAACTCGTCCTCCAGCCGCCGGTACGCCTCGCGCCACTCGGCGTCCGCCTCGGCCAGCGGGGTGTAGGCGGGGTCGAACCGCAGAGTCAGACCCTCGGGGGTGTCGAACAGGGCCGGCACCGGGGCGGGACGGCCGGCGTACCGCTGCGCTTCCTCGTAGGCGTCGTCGGGCAGGATCGGCACGGCCGGCCGCTCGAGCTGTTCCACGTCCGCCGGCGCGAGGGCGGTGCGGCGGATGCTGGCCGCGGTGGTGGCGATGTGGTCGTGGTTGCGCATGCAGCACAGCAGGAGCAGGTGGGCGCGGCCCGGGTGGAAGGCGTCCTCGGTGTGCGGGGTGAGCAGCACGTCGCTGGAGGCGCCGGTCTGCTCGCTCTCATGGCCGGGCGAGGGAACGATGTTGTGGACGAACCGGCCGTCCTGCTGGCCCTCCCAGGCGATCGGGGTGCCCATCAGCGAGGAGACGAGCAGCAGGACCACGTCCCACAGGGCGCCGGCGTCGCCGACGCTCGACCAGTGGCCGGGCGTCGGGCCGAGCGCGGCGTCGTCCGGGTGCAGACCACGCAGGACGAACAGCCCGTCGGGGGTGTCCACCGGACGCAGTGCGTGGCGCACCGAGTCGGAGAGCCGTGCGCACGCCTCGGGCAGGGCGGCGAGCAGTTCGAGGGAGGTCGCACGGCTGTGATCGGCCAGCAACTTGGCTGCGGTGGTGGTCAGTTCGGCTGCGGCGGCATCGTCGAGAGGGCGTACCGGGGCAGGGCAGGTGGGCACGGTGGCACCTTCCAGGGCATGACGAATCGAAGCGCGGGCATGCGGCATCGCCGCACCGGCTCGAAAGCGGGGGGGGGGGGGAAGCGGGGGGAAGCGAACGCAAAAAGGTCGGGCACTGCGCGGCTCGGGGCGCCGCCGGACACCAGGAACGTAACAAGGCCGTTCTGGTAAGGCAACCCTAACCAGTGTGATTGACTACATCAACGTAGTCCCGTTTTGAGGCGATCCCACCATGTCCTGAGTGCCCGTCAAGTATGGCTCTGACCAGGCAAATCGGGGACGCCGCAGCCGGTTCCGGCGGCCTTTGGAGACGGTGAGGGTGGCTTGCGAAGTCTGGCTGACTTCGGTTAGGTAACCCTAAGAACGACCAACTGCTTACCTGAGACGAGGATCAGACGTGAGCGTCACCAGACGACAGCTGCTGTGGGCCGGCACCGGCATCGGAGTGGCTGGGCTTCTCGCGGCCTGCAGCGGCGGCAGTGAGGACTCCGAGGCGACCGGAGGCTCTGGTGCGGCCGGCAAACCGCGCACCGGAGGCACGCTGCGTGTCGGGGCACTGGGGCACGCGAGCGCGATCACGCGTGACCCGCACGGGACCCAGGCCAACGAGAGCGACTATCTGATCCTCGCGCTCCTCTTCGACACCCTCACGATCCCGGGCGCCGAGACCAACACCGCTCCGCGGCTCGCCGCCTCATGGGAGCCGTCGGCGGACCTGAAGACATGGACGTTCAAGATAGCCAAGGGCGCGGCGTTCCACGACGGCACACCGGTGACGGCTGACGACGTGGTGTGGTCGCTCAAACGGCTGCGCAACACTCCCTCCGGCGCTGCCCGTCTGCCCGGCATCCAGGCCAAGAACATCAGCGCCAAGGGCACGGACGCGGTCGTGGTCGTCTCCGACTACGCCAACGCCGACTTCCCCCTCATGACCCGCTTCTCCTCCTTCGTGATGAAGAAGGACACCAAAGACGCGGACATCGACAAGGCGCCCGGCACCGGCCCGTTCAAACTGGACTGGTTCCGGGGCGGCAACGCCCGCCTGGTGCGCAACGACAAGTGGTACGGGCCCGACGTGCATCTCGACGCGATCGAGGTCACGATGTTCGAGACCCCCCAGGCGATGACGAACGCCCTGCTGGCCGGGCAGATCGACCTCGCCTCCAACGCCGGCGCGGTGGCCGCCCGCACCGCCGAGTCCCGCAAGGATGTCCAGGTGCTGCGCCGCCCCGACGACATGGCGATGCCGATTGTCATGCGCACCGCGAAGGGCAGCCCGTTCGCGGACGAGCGGGTGCGAGAAGCGATGCGCCTGGTCGTGGACCGTGAGGCGATGGTCAAGCAGGTCCTGTCCGGATACGGCACGGTCGCCAACGACATCCTGGGCACCGGTGACCCGGACTACGCCAAGGACATTCCGCAGCGCAAGCGCGACCTCACCAAGGCCAAGCAACTGCTGAGGGACGCGGGCTTCGACCTGTCCAAGACCTACGAGCTGGTCACCACCGAGGACATCTCCGGGCTCGCCGACTCCGCCACCCTGTTCGCCAACCAGGCCCGCGAGGCCGGCATCAAGATCAAGGTCGTCAAGCAGGAGTCCGGCGCGTTCTGGGAGAAGACCTGGAAGGCCGGCGACTTCTACACCACCTACTGGGGGACGAACGACTCGGTCGTGTTCTTCGCCTCCAAGACCATGGTGAGCGAGGCGGGCCAGAACGAGGCCGGATGGGACGATGCCGGGTTCGACGCCGCCTACCGCAAGGTCATCGGCAGCAGTGACCCGAAGAAGCGTGCCGCGGCGCTGAAGGAACTCCAGCAGATCGAGCACGACCGCTCCGGATACCTGCTGTGGGGCATGGCCGACGGTATCGACCTGGCAGCGGCCAAGGTGCAGAACCTGCCCAGGCTGCCCGGCTACGGCCGCGTCCAGCTCGAAGGCGTGTGGCTGCGTTGAGCCAGACGGCCAGGACCGGCCCGGTGACCGCCCCCAGCGCGGGGGCGGTCACCGCGCGCCGGGCCGGGAACATCGCCTGGCGTGTCGTGGGGACCGTCGCGCGCCGGGCGCTGATGCTCATCGCGTTGCTCGCACTGGTGTTTGCGGCCGTCGAGCTGCTGCCGGGCGACGCGGCCAGCGCCTCCTCCGAACGCGGGGAGAGCGCCGCCGACCTCGCCGAGCGCCGTCATCTGCTGGGCCTGGACCGGCCGGTGTGGGCACGGTTCGCCCACTGGATGACCGCGCTGCCAGCCGGAGACCTCGGCACCTCCGCCCGCGGGCAGAAGGTCACCGAACTGCTCGCCGACCCGCTGCCCAACACCCTGGTCCTCGCGGTCAGCGCCTTCGTGATCACCGTCGTGCTGTCCCTGCTCCTGGGGTGCTGGGCCGCCTCACGCCCCGGGCGCCTGACCGACCGCATCATCTCCCACACCTCGACTGCCGCGTTCGCGGTGCCGGAATTCGTGGTCTCGGCCGTGCTGCTGCTGGTGCTGTCCCTGTGGACGGGCTGGCTGCCCGCGGTCACCGTGACCGGAGGGGACGGCAGGCCCGCGACCTGGACCATGCTGATCATGCCGGTCCTCGCCCTGGTCATCCCGCAGACCGGCTGGAACAGCCGCGTCGTGCGCGGCGCACTGGCCGACCAGGCATCCACCCCGCACGTCGAAGCCGCGCACTTCGACGGACTGCCGCCGCGCCGGATCCTGCTGCGCCACCAGCTGCCCGGCGCGATCCCGGCCATCGCCACCGGTATCGCCACCTCCACCGGCCTGCTCTTCGGCGGGGCGGTCGTGGTGGAGACCCTGTTCAACTACCCCGGCATCGGTAGCCTCCTGGCCGGCGCGGTCGCCGCACGGGACACCCCGCTGATCGCCGGAGTCGTCATGTGCGCGGGCGCCGTCATCAGCCTCGTGCTGCTGGCCGCCGACCTCATCCGCCACGCCACCCTGGGAGTCCGCGCATGACCGCCGCCCTGCCCGTGGCCGCACGCCGGCCCTCCCGCCGGGCCAGGACCACCGCCCTTGTGCTCGTCGCCGTCCTGCCGCTGCTGCTCGCGCTCGCCGGACCGCTGATCGCCCCGCACACCGTCGACACCCCCGTCACCGCACCGTTCGCCACCTCCGGCGACGGCGCCCTGCTGGGCGGAGACCAACTCGGCCGCGATGTGCTGAGCCGCGTCTTGCACGGTGGAACCCTCCTGATAGCCGGCGCCCTGCTGGTCGCCGTCGTCACCACCGCGTGCGCCACGCTCATCGGCTGCCTCGCCGTGCTGCGCCCCGTGCTGGGGCGCGTGGTCGAACGCAGCGCGGACGTGGCGATCCTCCTGCCGCCCCTGCTGGGCATCATGCTCATCGCGCTCGCGTGGCCCGGCGGCGGGCGCTGGGCGGTGATCGCCGCCGCCATCGTCCTCGGCACCCCGTACGCGGTGCGGGTCGTCGCCGCTGCCGCATCCCCCCTCGCCACGGCCGGCTACGTCGAAGCAGCCCTGGTCCGCGGGGAGTCCACCGCCTACATCGCGCTGCGCGAGATCCTGCCCAACCTCCGCGCCACCGTCCTCACCCTGTTCGGACTCCGGTTCGTCGAGGCCGTCTACGTCATCTCCATGGCCGGATTCCTCCAGATCGGACCCCAGCCGCCCGCCTCGGACTGGTCGTTGATGGTCCGCGAGAACGCCTCCGGCATCCTCCTCAACCCCTGGGCCGTGATCGCCCCCAGCCTGGCCATCGCCCTGCTGGCCATCACCGTCAACCTGGTCACGCTCTCCCTGGCCCCCGGCACCACAGCGAAGGCGGTGACCCGCTCATGAGCGACCTCGCCCCGGCCCACCCCGCCGCCCCCACCTCGAAGACCGTGTCCTCGGCGCCCCTCATCGCCGTGTCCGGCCTTCACATACGACTGCCCGACGGCCCCGTCCTCCTGCCCGAGACCACCGCACAGATACACGCCGGACAGGTCACCACCCTCATGGGCGCATCCGGCTCCGGCAAGACGACCCTGCTGCGCGCACTCATCGGCCACCTTCCCCAAGGCGCCGCCGTCACCGGCAGCCTCGACGTCCTCGGCCGCACCCCGCACCGGCTGCCCGCCGACGAACTGCGCACACTGCGCCGCACCACGGTCGCCTACGTCGGCCAGGACCCCGGCTCCGCCCTCAACCCGCGCATGACCGCGCGCCGCCTGGTCGCCGAACTCGCCACCGATTCCAGCGAGGACAAGGTCCTGGAGCTGCTGGCCGAGTGCCGCCTGCCCGTGGACACCGGGATCGCCGGCCGCAGGCCCACCGCCCTGTCCGGCGGCCAGCAACGCCGCGTCGCCCTCGCCCGCGCCCTCGCCCGCACGCCCAGGATCCTGCTCCTGGACGAGCCCACCGCCGGACTCGACGACACGGTGCGCGACGAGATCGCCCACCTGCTGCGCCACCTCGCCACCAGCCGCGATCTCGCCGTCGTCATCGCCACGCACGACCCGCAGTTGGTCGAAACCTGCGCCGACCACACCATCCGCCTCACCCCCAAGACGCCCCCCGTACCGCGTACCCGTGCAGGCGAGCCCACCGGCGTGGCAAGCGGCTCGGACAGCCCTCCGGCAGGTGACGGCATCGCCGCCCGGGCAATCGACGCCTTCTTCCGCAACGGCCATCGGCAGCATGCCGTCCTGAGCGGGGTCGAGTTGACCGCAGCGCCCGGTTCGGCGACCGCCGTCATCGGGCCCTCGGGCTCCGGCAAGACCACACTGCTGCGCGTGGTGGCCGGTCTCCACCCCGCCCACACGGGGCATCTCACTCTCGACGGCCACCGCCTGGCGCCCCGCGTACAGCGCCGCACCCGGGAACAGCAACGCCGCATCCAGCTCGTCCCGCAGAATCCGCTGGCCGCACTCAACCCCCGGCACACCGTCGGCCAGCAGCTCACCCGCCCCCTGCGCCTGCACGGGGACCTGCCCAAGCACGCGCGCCCCGAACGCGTCACCGAACTCCTCGCGCAGGTCGACCTCCCCGCCGACCACGCCGACCGCTATCCCGGAGAACTGTCCGGCGGCCAGCGCCAGCGGGTCTCCATCGCCCGTGCTCTCGCTGCCCGGCCGGACATCCTGCTCTGCGACGAGGTCACCTCCGCCCTCGACGCCGACACGGCCTTCGGCATCATGGACCTCCTCACCCGCCTGCGCACCGAACACCGGATGACCCTGGTCGTGGTGTCCCACGAACACCACCTGGTCGCCCGCTACACCGACACGGTCCACCTCCTGGAAGCCGGCAGGATCACCGCCGACGGGCCCACTGCCGTCATCCTCGGCCGGTTCACCGGCAAGACCCTCGCCGACGACCACGATCAGCCGATGCCGCCCGGCTGACAGCACCTGGTGAGCATGTCGGCTTCCTAGCCGCGGTGGACGTCATGGCCTGGGCGCGAGCGACCGCTGACGCCCGCGGGCCGTCGGTCACAGGCCGAGATCATGGTCATCCACCCTTTGCAGCTTCCAGGCCGGCTCTGCTTGGATCTGGGGCCGCCGCTTGCAGACGTAGTCGTGCGTGGTCGGCAGCGACACTGCTTCGAACCCCGCCTCGTCAGCCAGGCGTTGCAGGACCTGCCGGTCCGTCAGCCGTGAACCTTCGCCCACGGCCTCCTGCCGCAGCATGCCGTCACTGACCCCATCAACCGGTTCGAGCAGCCGCGGACGGCGTGGGCGTGGACGCACCGGTGCGGGCTCGGGGAGAGAAGGCCGAGCGCGCACCGGAGCCCGGAAGCAGAGCCGGCTCACGCGCCACGTGCCGGGACGCTGGTCTGGAGGATCGGGGTGGTGCAGCGCCCGCGCCCCGCGGCACCCGATGCGTCTACGTAATTGTGGACAATGGGGAGGGGTGGGCGGTCGAGCAGCCTTCCCCGCGGGCAGAGCCCGTAGGCGCCGCCGCGGAGATCTGCGCCTCAAGTCTCATCGCGCTGCACGAGCCTGTACCTGTTGGACGAAGCAGCGCGTCCGGGCTTGCCGGGCCGGTAGGACGGCGGTACGTATGTCTTGGGCCTGCGTGGCCTTGCACGCCGCGCAGCGTCCACCAGCGCCACCAGCGCGGCAGACGACCGCCACATCTGACGGAGTTTCGAGCTTCCGATGCCAGCGATCTGGGTGGCCTCCTCCCAGGAGTGGCCCCTGCTCATGGCAAGGATCACGACACGGATCACTGCTGGTGTTGTTGCGCCGCCGGGCTCAAATCCGTGTGCTGCGGCCAGGGTTGCGGCTGCCTGAACGGCGGCGGCGAAGTCCTTGTCCTGCGCCAGCCACTTCTGGACGAGGTGTTCGGGAACCCTTGCCCACACTGCGGCTGCCCGCAGTCCGAGCCCGAGCGCGGTGGCCTGAAGTATGTCGCCCATCCGTGCCATGCGATCGTCGCGTTCGCTCGGCAGCCCATCCAACGGGGCACGGAAGGCTTGTTCGGCCTCGTCACGGCCGGTCAACCAGGTAAGGGCGCGTTCGGCTTGTGGCGCTGCCTGTTCGACCATGTCGGCTTCGGGCCTGCGGCTTTCGTACATCAGCGCCCTCCCGGAGTAGAGGCCAGCGGCGCCCGGAGCCGCCGGGCGGTCATGACACGAGGCCTTTGGACGATGCGCCGTCGCGTCGCGTGCGCAAGAAAATCCATGGCCGGTGGGGTGCCGCGGCGGGGGGCCGTGAGGCGACAGCGGGCGACCAGTTCGAGGGTGGCGGCGACCGCGAGGGCCTGGACGGCCATGAGGGCAACGAGGACGAAGAGTTGTACGGCTCCCGCGGTGAGCGCGTCGGCGCCACCCAGGAGCATGCCGACGAACGCCCCCGGCAGGGTGACCAGCCCGACGGTGCGGGTCTGGACGAGACCGGGGACCAGGGCGTCGGAGGCGGCGGCTGGGAGGACGCCGGCCGTGATGGGGAGGGCCCCGGCGACCATGACCTTCTGCCGGATGCCGTTGCCTTGCATACCGGGCTTGCACGCGATCTCGTAGTCGCCTGCCTTGAGTTCCGCGACGAGTTCGGCCCGGGAGACCTCGCACTGCGAGTTCGATGCCGTCACCGTGCCCCCGCCGTCCCCGCTCGTCGCCTTCCACGTGCGGCCCGACAGGGTGAGGGCTACGCCTATCGCGGTGCCGGCGACGGTGAGCGGACGGGGTCTGGCGGACATGGGTGCCTCAATTCACGCACGCGGGCCGACGGCGCGGGCATGCAACGCGCCAGGCCGTAGGGGAGTCTACGCAAATGTAGACAGTGAGGGAAGGTTGCCCTTATCTCACGGTGGCTGAGGGGCTGTTCCGAGGGGTGCTCGCCCCAGGCGGTCTCGACGCCACGGCGCAGTCAGAGCGAGCTGACCGCAGAACTCCAGGTCCTTGACTGGGACGTACGCCATGGGATGCTGACAGGCCGCCAGCTTGCTCCTGACGACGAACGCACCGGATCACACCGGCTCCACCAGTGCAGCCGAACTGGTCATCGCCCGCGACGGCGGGTACGTCTACACCTCCAACCGTGGCGACAACGCCCTGGTCGTCTTCTCGGCCGCCCGAAGGACCGGCCTGCTCACCGAGGTCCAGCGCGTCTTCTGCGGGGGTGTCACCCCATGGAGCATGTGCCTGCGCTCCAGCGGTCGGTGGCTGTTCGTGGCGAACGAGGCGAGCAGCACCGTCAACCTCTTCCGCGTCCACCCGAGGTCCGGCCGACTCACAGACACCGATCCTCTGCTCGAATTCCGGGGGTGACCTCGCTGGGCAGGCCCGTGCTGTGGGTCGTTTCACACCCGTCCATGAGACGTGGTGGCAGTGGCGAAGGCCGCCCACCGCCTACCGGGCGGGGGCTCTGACGCGGTTGCTCTGGAGGCCCGCAAGCTCCTCGAGGTCTGTCACGAGAAGTCGGTAGCCGACGTCTAGTGTTTCGCGGTCGAGCAGGTCAGCATGGCGTTCGTGCCAGAGGCCGGAAGACAGGTCGTTGGACAGCCGGGTCAGGCCCGGGCGGAGGGCCTCCTCGCCGGTTTGGGCGAGCATCGACATGCCGGCTCGTACCTCCGGATCGAGGTATGCCTCGGGTCGGCGCCAGAAGGCAGCACCGAATCCGTCGGTGCAGTCGTGCGGGATCAGGACCTTTTCGATGCGGGCGCTTCCGAGCAGCGCGACCAGCCGGTCGATCCGGATGGCGCGTGTGTCGTCGAACGCGGCTACCTCTGGCAGGTACTCGTCCAGCAGCCAGAACCTGCGGAAAATGGCCTGGTCCCACGTGAAGATGAGGACGCGCCGCCGGGCGATCCGGAGGAGTTCCCCGATCCCGGCTTCCAGGTTCGTCCAGTGGTGCACGGTCAGCAGGGCCATCGCCGCATCAGCCGAGTCGTCGGCGATGGGGATCGACTCCGCGGATGCCTGCAGGGCCCGCGCGGATCCGGCCGGACGTTGGGCGATCATCACTGCACTGGGTTCAACCGCCAGCACCGTTTGCGGCGGTTCGTAGGAGCCGGTACCAGCACCGACGTTGATGACGGTGCCGGCGTCGCCGAGCGCCTCGTGGATCTTGAGGCCGATCCGGTGGTCGGGTCGTCGTGTGTGATGGTACGTCGCACCGATGCGGTCATACGTCGTCACGACGGACAGTATGTCTCGTCACTCACGACCGACCATTGCAGATGAGCCATCCACAAGAACCGACACTCAGATCCGCGATCGCCTCGCCGCCGCCGGCGATCACCACCGTGAGGTCGGCCGAGAGCCGTCGGGGCCGTACCCGGTCCCGCACGCCCGACGGGGCCTGGGTGGTGGCAACGCCCCTGTACCAGCGCTCTACTTGTCCGCCGTAGCGGTACGGATCACCGACCCCTGTTCAAGACTCCTCAAGCTTGCAGTTAGACTGCAAGTGGCGCAGATCGAGAGCCGATGTGGAAGCAGCCGCGAGGCTTGCTGCCCTACGCCGGAAAGGCAGGCCGTTGTGAGCGGCGGAGAGACTAAGAACGGTGTGCCGGTGGAGGTCCGAGAAGTAGAAGACCGGGGCAAATTGCTCGCATCCCACCTCGCCCACGACGCGTCGGTCACAATTACATCTAGAATGTTTCTACGTGTTCGCGCCTACATTGTTTTGACAAAGTCGCGAGTTATGGAGCTCCTGCTTGTCGCGACTGCGCCGACCATGATTCTGGCTCATGGCGTGATTGCTGAATTTGTCGCTCGTTGTGGTGACGCTCATCGGTGGAGCGGCAAGCTCGGGCAGCGCTTCGGCTTTCAATATGTACCTGGACCGAGACATGGATGCCCAGATGAAACGCACATCTGGCCGTCCTTTGGTAACCGGAGAGGTGACACCGCGGTCTGGTCTGGTCTTCGCCTGGATCCTGGCGGTCTCCTCGACGATCTGGTTCTGTTGCCTGGTGAATTACCTGACCGCAGTACTGTCCGTCTGTGCGATTCTATGGTATGTCGTCGTGTACACAATGATCCTCAAGCGTCGCACCGAGCAAAACATCGTGTGGGGCGGAATCGCTGGCTGTTTCCCTGTGATCATTGGCTGGGCAGCAGTGACGGGGACCGTGTCATGGCCGGCGGTAACGCTTTTTGCTGTAATTTTCTTTTGGACCCCGGCGCATTATTGGCCTCTGTCCGTCAAGTACGGTGAGGACTACCGTCGTGTCAACGTCCCAATGCTCGGTGCAATCCGAAAAATCGAATACGTGGCAAAGAGGGTAACCCTATACGCCGTGGCGACCGTCATAACCTCGATTCTCCTCATTCCCATTGCTGGAATGAGTTGGATTTATTCAACGATAGCTGTAGCCGGTGGGGGATGGTTTGTATGGGAGGCTCTTCGGTTTCAGGCCGTCGCCAGTCGAGCGGCAGCCTCCCCTCGACCAATGCGACTGTTTGTAGCATCAAATGTGTATCTCGCAATGTTGTTCGCCGCAGTAGCTGCCGATCCACTCCTAAGACTCTGAGGCTCGCTGCGAAGACCTGGCCCCCACAACGGGCACCGATGTCGTCGAGTCCTTGACTCCCTTGCGCGCTTTCCACTGTCACGACGGGCAAAATGACCAATCCAACCCGCATTGGTCTTCCCGATTCTCCAAGCGATGGCAAGGGTGGGAAGCAACCCAACCGCGATGGTCGCTGCCGGAACGATCACTCAACGCCTACGATGACGAGTCCTTACGCTCGCGACACAACGCTTCCCCAAGACGAGTAAGCGCCCTACCCAGGTCCTTCCACTCTTCCTCCGCGAACACCTCTTGGTCGTGCTCCGCGATCAACTGCGTTGCCCGCTCAAGCATCCTCACGCCACGGTCCGTCAGCTCGATGACCGCTGCGCGGCCCTGCCCAACACCGCCGATCGTGGTGACGTATCCCTCGGAGATCAGCGCTTCGATGATCGGATGCAGGCTCTGTACCTTGATTCCTGCTCGCCGCGCCAGTGCGCTGAACGAGATGCCTGGGTCCTGTCGCAGGTGCCCCAAGAGGCCAAGTCGACGCAAGGACAGGCCGATGCCTTTCAGCGAGTCCTCCACCTGTGCCTCCAAAGAACGCCCCTGGAGGATCATGATCATCGTTGGACTCAGTGGGTATCGCGCCGAGCTAGCGTCCCCCGCGTCTGCCATTCAAGTCTTCCTTCCCTGCTATCCGAGCATCCCACCGTATCGGAATTAGCAGGTCACCTGTGTGGCGTCGCCGCCCTCATGCGTACCGGCCCATCGGCGAGCGACTCGTGGCTGAGTCGGCAGTGCTGCGGGAGGCACTCGGGCCCGAGCTGTACGAGGCCGTACTGGCCGTCCGCCGTGCGGAGGCGGGAGCTGTTCGCGATGTTCACCGACGCGGACGTCATCGAGGCCGTCCGCTGGCGGTATTGACAGGCTACTCCTCGGGCTCCCAGGCGATCAGCTGCTCGAACACCTGCTGGTCGCCCTTGATCTTCAGGTCGCTCAGCGTGAGGCGGCCCCAGACGAAGAGGAGCAGTTGCTCGGCCGTGCCCGTGGCCGAAGCGGAGGCGGGTGCGGCGTCGTCCGTGAGGGGTGCGGGCCAGGCGCCGGTGCCGTCCAGCGCGAGGAGCCAGGAGCGGCCCTCGATGGCGTGGTAGTGGATGGTGGCGGCCTCGTGCGGCCAGGCCGCCGGGGTGGAGTTGCAGGTGTCGAGAAACTCGGCCACGCCGTCGATCGCGACGTCCGCCGGCATCGGCTGCACGGCGCCTGCGGCGAGCTGGGCGTCGTAGGTGTGCACCAGCACCTCGTGCACCCGGCGCCGGGCAACGCCCCAGGCATTCGCCGGCGACACGCCGGAGGCCCACCACGCCCAGCACTCGCGCTCCGGGCCAGCATCGCGCAGTGCACTCAGTAGCAGTTCGTTCGACTCGGCGTACCAGGCCAGCAGCGTCTCGAGCTCGCGCGGCACCTCTGCGGCATCCTTGGCCGGCGGAGCCTCGGCCGGGCCGGCCGCGACGATCGCGGCCCACCAGCGCTGGCCCCTACCCAGGTGCTGCACCAGATCGAACAACGTCCACTCGGGGCAGGACGGCACCGGCGCGTCAAGGCTGGGCGCGGCGGCAACCGCACTCCGGAACGCGGCCGACCGCTCGTCGATCAGTTGCAGCAGGGCGGAATACTCGAGACTCTCTGTCACGTCGCTTGCTTATCACCCCGGCTCAGCCGACCGCACCCTATTTTCCAGGCCGTCGGCTGCGGGAGTCAGAGCACCATATAGAAAGCCTGACCGTAGCCATATCCCCTTCCTGGCTGGCTCGTTGAACGAGTCATGGGGAAGCGGGACGGTCCTCCGTGGATGGTGCCCGATGACCTGTAGGGGCGGATCGAGCCGTTGCTGCCGGTCAGGCAGAGGCGTCCGCCCCACCCGGCCGACTGCCACTGGACGACCGTGGTTGACTGCAGGGCATCCTGTTCGTGCTGCACACCGGGATCGCCGGGAAGCTGGACTGGTCCCAGGCGGTGATCGACGGCTCCCACCACCAGGCCCGTCGAGGCGGCCCAGTGGTTGATCAGCTTGAGGAACACTGTGCGGATGAGATCCACGGCCTCCCAGACATCACAGGAAGGGGCCCTTGGCCATGTCGCGGAACTGGCGTCGGGCCGTCCGGTGGACTCGACGCTGCGGGTGACCCTCAACTTCCCCCCAGACCGACTGCTGCACGGCAAGCCGATCCCGGATGCCATGGCCGAGGACGGTGTCTACCGCTCGCAGTTCGTCACGGGGACCAGCAACGGCGGCCTGACCGCATATCCCGGCGGTGACCGGTGGCGCTGGGAGAGCCGGACCTTCGACGGGGCCTACGACGAAGCGCCCGCTCATGAGCGGCCGGTCTATGGGGCGTTGAACTTCCGTCGCAAGCGCGCCAGCGGGGCACCGCGGTTCGGCTCTGCCCACTTCCGGCTGACGGCCAAAACGCTGGCGCGGACCACATTCTGCTACCCTGACAGTTTCCTTGAACCCGCGGATTTCGGTGTTGCGGCCCGCATGGGGCTCATCGAGCTTGCCCTCGCCGATCGTCAGGACGACCTCGACGACTTCGTCGCCACCTCGGGATGTACCTGGCGGCAGTTGCGGTCGGTCTTCGGCACGTTGTGACAGACCGCCCACAGACGATTCTCCGAGACCTCCGCTGCACGGGTGCGGGCGAAGCTCCATCGCCTGGCGCTGGACGAACTCGGCATCCGGGGAGATCTGGACTGGTCGCGGTGCGCGAGGGACTCCGTGAACATGCGAGCCAAAAAGGGGGGAGCTGACAATTCCGAATCCTGTCGATCGCGGCAAGAAGCGATCGAAGATCCACTCGATCGCGGAGCGGACCGGTCTGCCTCTCTATCGGTGTCTCTGCCGTCAAACCCACGATAGCCAGGCTCTCGAACCCCTCGTTCGTGGCACACCGCCCATCCGATCTCGCCGTGGACCACGTCGATGCCCCCGCCAACAGCACGGGGCCCGCCTTTTGCGACGTCGAGGCACTCCCTGCGGGGTGTATCAGTGACGCCCGATCGTCCCCTTGCCCGTACCCACGCTGTCTGGCGCGGCACGTGACCGACGGTTTCGCCGTACAAGCTGGAGCAGTCCACGCCTTCCTCGGGATCGAGGAAGGCACCAAGTGCCGAGCTGCGGATCGTTTCGGGTCTCATGCGACCAGTGAAGAGGTACCGACGGCTCTGGAACGAGTTCGGGAGCGCAACACCCGGACCCTTGACTGTGGGACGGCCCTTAAACCCGTTCGGGAAAGCGCGAGGCTAACGGCGCCGCTGTCGACCGGAAGCTAGTATTTCGGCTGCGTCGCGACGTTTTGTGTAATGCCGTAGCCCTGACAACTGGGAGGCAGACTCCGTGGTCGAGTCGCAGTCGGTGCTTGCCCCACCGGCCAAGGCCGCCGTATTTCTCGTATGCAGCATCGCGCCGGGTGGTGAGGCCGTCGTTCGTGACCTGCTCCAAGACGTGCCAGGGCTGAAAAGGTCGGTCGGTTTCCGGTCTCCGGATGTCGGGCTCACCTGTGTGGTCGGGATCGGCTCCGCCGCGTGGGACCGGCTCTTCAACGGGCCGCGCCCTCGCGATCTGCATCCTTTCATCCCGTTGGCGGGCTCCCGCCACTGTGCCCCGTCTACCCCTGGTGACCTGCTCTTCCATGTGCGGGCCCGCCGTATGGACCTGTGTTTCGAACTGGCCCAACTGATCGGCGAACGCCTCCATGGAGCGGCCACCGTGGTCGACGAGGTCCACGGTTTTAAGTCCTTCGACGAGCGTGATCTGCTCGGTTTCGTCGACGGCACGGAGAATCCGGAGGGCGCACTCGCGGACGAATCGGTGTTCATCGGTAACGAAGACCGGAACTTCGCAGGCGGCAGTTATGTCATCGTCCAGAAATACCTACACGACCTCACGGCCTGGAAGGCATTGTCAATCGAAGAGCAGGAGAAGGTCATCGGGCGGACCAAGCTGGACAACGTGGAACTGCCTGACGACGTCAAGCCCGCTGACTCCCATGTCGCCCTCAATACAATCACCGACGCCAATGGAACCGAGCGTAAGATCGTACGCGACAACATGCCGTTCGGCCGTATCGGGGACGGAGAGTTCGGCACCTACTTCATCGGCTACGCGCGCACGCCCGAGGTGATCGAGCACATGTTGCGGAACATGTTCCTCGGTGACCGGCCCCACATCCACGACCGTATCCTCGACTTCTCCACGGCGGTCACCGGATCCCTCTTCTGCGTGCCCACTGCCGACTTCCTTGACGATCTGCCCGCTCCGCCCACGGGCGTCACCACAGCCGAAGGCTGCCTGGGTATCGGAAGCCTCAAAGGAGTCTGATCAGATGTCCACGTCCACCGGTATGAACAACCTCCACCGCGAACTCGCCCCCATCACACCCCAGGCGTGGGCACAGATCGAGGACGAGGCCCGTCGCACCTTCCAGCGCAACGTCGGGGGCCGCCGGGTCGTGGACGTGACCGGACCCGATGGACCCACGCTGGCGGCAGCCGGCACCGGTCATCTCACCGCCATCGATGCTCCCGCACAGGGCGTCTTCGCGCGACTGCGTCAGGTGCAACCTCTGGTCGAACTCCGCGTCCCCTTCAAGGTCACCCGCGACGCGGTGGACAACGTCGAGCGCGGTGCTCAGGACTCCGACTGGCAGCCCGTCAAGGACGCGGTGCGCGCCATGGCCTTCGCCGAGGACCGGGCCGTCTTCGAAGGATACGCGGCAGCGGGCATCGACGGGCTACGGCGGCGCACCTCCAATCCCGTGGTCAGCCTCCCGACCGAGCCCCGCAATTACCCGGATGCCGTCAGCCGGGCTCTGACGACGCTGCGCCTGGCCGGGGTCGCCGGCCCCTACTCGCTGGTGCTGGGCGCCGATGCGTACACCGCGGTGAGCGAGACGTCCGACCACGGCTATCCCATCGCCGAGCATCTCGGTCGCTTGCTGGACGGGCCGCCCGTCTGGGCACCCGCGATCGACGGCGCCTTCCTTCTGTCCACCCGGGGCGGCGACTTCGAACTGCGCCTCGGTGAGGACCTCGCGATCGGCTACACCGCCTACGATGCGAACCAGATCGAGATGTACTTCCGTCAGACTTTGACTTTCCTGGTGTACACGGATGAGGCCGTGGTGGCATTCACCTCCTGACCAGGGCCGGAGACACGTAGTCACGCCTGACTGCGGCGCCCGGCCAGCGGACGGGGCGGCTGCGATGTGCATGGCACTGAAGCTGGGAGGGGTCGCGGCCCTGAAGGAGAGCCTGCGGCACATCAACGAGAAGAAGAAGCAGGACGACCGCCTTCGGGGGCAGGCCGAGCACGGTGAGAACGGACCCGGCTTCCTCAGCTGAGCAATCACATTGACCAGCGTGGGCGAGACAGAGATCGTGAGCGCATGATGGACAGCACCTGGCTCAACAACGATCACCAGCTCATCCCCGGCAAGGAGCTCTTCCGCAGCGAGCGCAGGTTTCACCTCTTGGCCTACGCGGCGAGCCACGGCCAACTCCTGATGCGGAGCATCGGCCAGCCCGGCACACCCGGCGAACCCGAGACAACGATCGACCTGCTGTTCAAGCCCGCCGCGGTGGTGAAGATCCGTGACGACTACCGCGGTTTGTCGATCAGGTGCGCGACCGCTGCCGAGAGTGAGCAGGTCAAGGCCGAGTACGCCAGCGTGTCCTTCGGCCGGGGCGATCGTGTCTTCGTTCTGCAGAGCCAGGACGAGGCCGACTACGTGGTCGCCATGGCCGTCGGCTGGAAGGAAGGAATCCTCAGTCGAACGCGCCAAAGCTTCTTCAACGACTTCCACCCCGACAGACCGATATGGCCCAGCCAGCCTCTCTCCGGGGTTGACGCCGGCCTCAACATCGCCTCGGCCCAGGAACTCATCGACGCACTGTCGGCCGAAGGGAATGCCACGATCCGCCGGGAGCGTCACCGCTGGGTCTACGTCGTCATGACACGGGTGATCCGCACGGATGGGCCTGACGTCACCGGGGCGGGCGTTTTCCTGACCAGGGCCGACGCCGAGGACGCCCAGAGCGTGATCGCCGCGAAGTCAGTCGACTGCTGGATCGAGGAGCTCCCGATCGCACTCTGACCAGGAACCGCTCAGGCCCCGTCGATAGTGCCGAGAAGGCCGAAGACGTGGTCCGCGACGTCGTGACCGATGGCCAGCACGGCTCAGGTCGAGCTGAACAGCGCCAGCGTTGCGAACTTTCGCGACCTGCTCGATCGTCGTCACCAGGCGCCTCCAGCCGCCCCCAGGATGCCGTGGTCCAGAATCAGGGCATGGATGTCCCGAAGCTGCTGGAAGCTGCCTTTCTGCTGGTCCCCGAAGAGATCGCCACCGAGAACGACATCACGGTCACGGATGTCTGGGAGTACCTCACCCAGGACGAGTGGGAAGTGGCCCTCGGGCTGCTGGAGGAGCTCGGCGACGTCCATGCGCTTCCGCTCAGTTTTTGGGAGGCCCTGGCCAACGCCGCGGAGCAGATGCGGCTCGAGAGGAGCGCGGCCTGGTGTCATTGCCGCTGTTACGAGACCCGCAACGGCATCATCCGAGCCGACCTCACCCTCCGACCGGCCAGCGAGAGTCGTCGGCAGACGCCATTCTCCGGAGCCGGCGTCCTGCGACTGATGTGGAACATCGGTAACCGAACCCCAACCGGCGAACCGACCCTCAACATAGCGGCGCTCTGGGTGGAGTTCACGCCTTTCCTGGGGCCCGGCGAGCGGTCCTGGGCGCGACTTGCCCCTCTCGATCCCTCGCAGTGGCGGCATCTTCGGCCCGGCCAAGTGATCACGATGCACGAAGACCGAACCGTTGCTGGAACGGCTGTCGTCCTTGAGGCTCTGCCCCCGGCAGCTACGCCCTTCGCATAGCAACTGGCCTCCCATACTCTTGCCGTTGGTGCAGAGAAGCATCTTCGCCTCGGCGGGCCAGCAGGCGTTCTTCGAGGGCCACGTCCACGCTCTCAACGTGCTGGGCGGAGTGTCGACCGGGAGAGCCCACTACGACGATCTCAGGGCCGCCGTCGCCCAGGTACTGGGCCTTTCCCGTCGCCGGGTGGAAGCCGAACGCTGGACTGCCTTTCGTTCGCACTACGGTCTGGACGCCTTCGACTGCCAGCCGGGCATTGGCGGCGCCGATGAGAAGGGCGGAGTCGAGGGACAGACCGGCTGGTTCCACCGCAACCACCTCGTCCCCGTCCCCGAAGTGGACATGCTTGCCACGAGCAACGCGATGATCGAAAGGTGGGACCAGGAGGACGACGCCCGTCGCATCAGGTCCCGTCCCCGCACGATCGGCGTGTGTTTTGCGGCCGAGCAGCCATGGTTGGTGCCCCTGCCGGAGGAACCGTTCGAGACCGGGCGGCTCTTCACCCCACGGGTCTATCGCTACAGCCAGAACTGTGTCCGGATGAACCGCTGCTCGGTGCCGGGCCGCCTGATCGGGTGGACCGTTCGGGTCATACTGCCTGCCTCCGCTTTGGTGGCCTACGACGGCCGCGAGGAAGGCGCCCGGCACGAACGGCTCATCACCCGCGACGCCACCCGCCTCGAACTGTCCTCTCCTGCTACCTCCAGGCCGCCACCCGGCCCCGCCTACCAGTCGACGCTTCGTTCGCTTCGTTGAGGCGCGCATGCTGCAACTGTCCTCTTCCAGCAGCACGGTGGTGGCGCCGAGCGGGTCGGGGTGGTTCGGCTCGATGAGGGTGAAGGCGGAGCCGACAGGTCGGCCGCCCCACCGCCGAACCGGTCGCCGCAGTACCGGCCGGACAAGCCGGTGTGTGGGGCGGACCAGGGGGCTGGTGACACGGACGGCGCGGCCCGCGAACCGTGGCGTCCGGCCGCCGGGCCGTCCGGTCTCCGGCTGCGGCCCGGTCCGGCAGTCTGATCAGGACTCATCGGCACAACGGCGTCCGTGGCCTCACCCGGTGAAGAGCTGTTTGGCCTTCAGGACGAGTTCGTAGAGGCCGTAGCACAGGGGCGCTCCAACCCACAGCCAGGAGAGGGCGATCAGTGCCCGCCGGTCAGGCGTGCTGCTGGTGTCGGCCATCGGCGGCCTCCTTCGGTGCGGGAATGTGGTGACGCGGGTGGACGGGCCGTACGAACTCGTTGGCGATGAACCCGATGACGAGCAGCCCGATCATGATCATGAACGAGAGACCGTAGAGGGCCGATCCGTGCTTGCCGGCCTCCTCCTGGCGGTCGGCGATCCAGTTCACGATCAGCGGGCCGAGGACACCCGCGGTCGACCAGGCGGTGAGCAGCCGGCCGTGGATCGCGCCGACCTCATTGGTCCCGAACAGGTCCTTGAGGTAGGCGGGGATCGTCGCGAATCCGCCTCCGTAGAAGGAGAGGATCACGAGCGCGCACAGGACGAACAGGGGCTTGGACGAGTCGCCGAACGACGCGATCAGCAGATACATCAGCGCCCCGACGCCCAGATAGACGCGGTAGATGTTCTTGCGCCCGATCAGGTCCGAGGTCGAGGACCAGCCGATGCGGCCCGCCATGTTGGCCGCCGACAGCAGAGCGACGAAGCCGGCGGCCGCGAACGCCGACACCGGGGTGGAGGTGTCCGCGAAGAAGTCCGCGATCATCGGGGCGGCCTTCTCCAGGATGCCGATGCCGGCGGTCACGTTCATGCAGAGCACGAGCCACAGGCACCAGAACTGGGGGGTGCGCACAGCGCTGCGGGCGGATACCTGAACGCCGGCGAAGGCGCTCTGCCCGCTCCCGACCGGTTCCTTGGCGCGCGGCACCCGCACCAGCAGGACACCCAGGGACATGAAAACGGCGTACGACAACCCGTGCACGAGGAAGGCGAGGGCGATCCCCGAGTGGTCGGCGCCGAACGAATCCAGCATCTGCGCCGACCAGGGTGAGGCGATCAGCGCGCCGCCGCCGAAGCCCATGATGGCGATGCCGGTGGCCATGCCGGGTCGGTCTGGGAACCACTTGATCAAGGTGGAGACGGGCGATATGTAGCCGATGCCCAGTCCGATGCCGCCGACGAACCCGTAGCCCAGGACGATCAGCCAGTAGTGCTCGGTCTGCGCACCCAGTGCGGCGATCAGGAATCCGGAGGAGAAACAGACCAGGGCGACGGTCATCGCCCAGCGCGGTCCGTTGCGCTCCACGAGCGTGCCGCCGAACGCGGCGGACAGACCGAGCATCACGATGGCCAGTTGGAACGGCAGCGCGCTTTCGGTGCCGTCGAGGTGGAGCGCGGACTCCAGGGGCGGTTTGAACACGCTCCAGGCGTAGGCCTGGCCGATGGACAGGTGGACCGACAGAGCGGCGGGCGGAATCAGCCAGCGGCTCCATCCCGGGGGAGCAACAGGAGCACTCATGATCCCGGACGGTATGAATCCGGTGCCTGGTTGAACACCATCCGGTCGACCGTCTGCGGTGAGCGGTATCCCTCGTGCGACGAACGGTCGTACGCGCCGGTTGCCCCCGCCGGAGAGGCCACCGCCAGTGGGGTTGTGGCGGCACCTGCGGTGGCCGGCCCTCGCCCCGGTGTACCGCGTCCCGCGGTTGAGCGGCGTTGCCCGCTCCACGGGACGCTTGTTGGGGGTGCGCAGCCACTCGGCCGGCCTGGCAGGGCGTATGCGCGTGCGCATCAGAGAAGCTGTAGGTGACCACGGCGCGGGCCGGGAAGCGGAGGGAGCCGCGGACGGCGGGCGGGCGCTCTTTCTTTCCGGGGGATGCCCCCTCGATGAACGGCCCGTAGCCCGAACGTCCGGTGAAGTCGGTACGTCGGAGTACCTGCCTCGGCCGCGGCTGTCTCCGTCGGCCGGGGCTCAAGCGGAGGCGGTTCCTCCCTGTCGGGTGGTGGGTGCCGGTGTCCTGGCCTCGGGGGTGGTTGTGGGTGGTCTTGACTGGTTGGCTTTCGCTGTTTTAGTTTCAGCAGAATATTTCTTGCAGGATGTCGAAACTTTCGTTCGTTCGAGTGGTGAACGCCTCGCGTGTGGGCGGTGTGTGTCCGATGGAACGTATTGGTTCTGTGTGACGATCACCTAATCCTGGGGTGGGGGGGCGCATTTGAACGGCGGCGGGCCTGCGGGGGTGCACGCGGGTGGCGGTTCGGAGCGCCTGGCCTTGTTGGGCGGGGCGGAGTTGGTGGATTGCCCTGTCGAGCGTTTGTCGCCGGCCTTGTTGGCGGGTGGGGTTGTTGTGCGTACGGCGGGGGAGGACGTGTCGCATGTCCGGCTTCTGGCCGGGCTGGAATCGGAACTCCCGCCTATTGTCGTGCACCGTTCGACGATGAGGGTCATTGACGGGATGCACCGTGTGCGGGCTGCGGAGATGCGCGGGGACACGGTGATTTTGGTGCAGTTCTTCGACGGTGACGAGGAGGACGCATTCCTTTTGTCGGTCGCTGTGAACATGAGGCACGGCCTTCCGCTGACGCGTGCGGACCGGACCGCGGCCGTGGAGCGGATCCTCGGCGTGCATCCGGAATGGTCCGACCGGGCTCTGGCCTCCTTCGCGGGGGTTTCGGCCCGCAGGGTTGCGGACATCCGCGGTGGTCTGCGCGCCGGTGGTACTGGGCTGGAGGCGCGGGACGACACCCACGACCTCACCGTCGGAGCAGGCATCGCCGACATGGCGCAGACAATCCTGACCGGCGGACAGCCCTTCCTGTCGGCCGACTTCTCCTTGCACATCCTCGATGTCAGCCTGCGGCTGGCCGAGGGCCGAGGCATCACCGAGACCGTGCCCCTCGTCCACACCGACGACACCAAACTCACCCGCGGCCGGACGACCACGCTCGGCCACAGGAGCTGAGGGGTGCGCCGATGGCTGGCCGGCCCCGGCACCGAGGCCACACCGGCCGCGATCGCGGCACTGGGCGCGCTCATGGCCGCCACATTCTGCATCGTGACCACGGAGAACCTACCGGCCGGCCTGCTCCCACAGATCTCCTCCGGCCTCGGAGTATCACTGTCGGCCACAGGCCAACTCGTCACCGGGTACGCCCTGACCGTGACACTGCTCACCGTCCCACTGACCTACGCCACCCGCCGAATACCACGCCGCCCACTCCTGCTGGGCCTGATGACACTGTTCGTGCTGGCTGGCCTGAGCTCGGCCGCCGCCCCGAACTTCGCCCTGCTGCTGGCTTCCCGGGCTGTGACGGCACTGGTGCACGCCGTCTTCTGGGCAGTGGTCACGGTCACCGCCACAGGCCTGTTCCCGCCGTCGGTACGAGGCCGGATCGTCGCCATGGTGTACGGGGCCGGCTCGATGGCGACGATCCTCGGCGTCCCCGCCGGAAGCTGGATCGGCCAGCAGGCAGGGTGGCGCGCGGCGTTCGTGGCGCTGAGCGGGATCGGCCTGATCGCACTGGTCACCGTCGTCGTCTTCCTGCCCTCCACCGCCGTCACGCAGACGCCTGCCTCCCACACCACCGCCCCGGACACACCCCGTTACACCGTGCTGCTCGTGACGATCGTGCTGGCCATGACAGGCCTGTCGATGGCGTTCACCTACACGGTGCCCTTCCTCACGGACGTCAGCGGGTTCTCCATGCAGGCGGTCAGCCCCCTGCTGCTGTTGCGCGGTGCGGTCGGCATCGCCTCGGTGGCCGTCGCCGGCCACCTCGCGGACCATCACCCGAGGCTGGCCACGACGGTGCCGGTGGCTCTGCTGTCCGTGTCACTGATCGGCATGTATCTGGTGGGGACGGTGCCGCTCCTTGCGGCCGTGCTGATGGCGGTTTCAGGCGTCGCACTGTTCACCATGATCACTACGCTGACCAGCGAACTCCTGGCCGTCGCCCCCGGCAACCTCTATATCGCCTCCGCCGGCGGTAACGCGGTGTTCAACGCGGGGACGGCCGCCGGAGCCGTGCTCGGCGGCCTGGTCCTGTCCGATTTCGGCGTCCGCAGCGTCACGCTCGCCGGCGGCCTGCTGGCCGCCGCGGCGTTGGCCGTCCTCCTGGCCGACCAGCTGATCGGACGGGTCCCGCGCAGCTCGCGCGAGACGGTCACCGACAGCTCATAACGCGGTGACGCGCACCGGCACGGTGAGAACCCGGTCCAAGCCCACGACCCGATCTGGGCCGTCGAGGACGAACGACCCACGCAGGGGGAGGTCCACACTCGACCGCCCCACCTCGACGTGGATCAGACCGGGTTCCACCTTGCGCCGCAGGTCCTGCCCGGTGAAGGACACCCGGTCGGCGTGGACGGTGAACTCCACCCTGGCGGCACACCCCGGTTCGAGCCGCACCCGCGCCCAGCCGGCGAGCCAGCGAACCGGCCGCACCACCGAGGCCACCGGATCGGAAAGTTACAGCTGCACCACCTCGGTGCCCGCCCGCTGCCCCTCGTTACACACGGTGGCACTGATCCGTACGGTCCCATCGGTAGGGATGACATCGGCATCCAGCGCCAGATCCTCGTACCCGAAAGTCGTCCACGTGAGCCCGTGCCCGAACGCGTACAGCGGCGTGGGATCAGTGGCACTCACCTCGGTGGCGCCGGCCATCGGCGGATGCAGGTAGCTCCCCAGCGCGGCACCCGCGTGGCCAGGCATGCTCACCGGCAGCCGTCCCGACGGCTCGACCCGGCCGGACACACCCCCGCGATCGCGGTCGCCCCCTCCTCACCGGGAAAGAACGTCTGCACGACGGCCGCAGCACGCCCGGCCACATCCCCCAGTGCGTAAGGGCGCCCTGAGATCAGCACGACGACCGTGGGCGTACCGGTGTCCAGGACCGCCTGCGCGAGTTCGGCCTGCCGGCCCGGCAGCGCCAGGGTCTGGGCATCGCACCCCTCACCGGAGGTGCCCAGGCCGAACAGCCCGGCCCGGTCACCGAGCGTCAGGACGCAGACGTCGGCGTCACGCGCCGCAGCCACCGCGGCCGCCTCCCCGCGTGAATCCACCACCCCGTGCTTGTTCTTGAGGTTCCAGACCGCCAAATAGTCGGCCAGGACAAGGCCGGTGAAGCCGAGTTCGCCGCGGAGCACATCGGTCAGCAGATGCTGGTCCGCGATGGTGGGAACCCCGTCGACATCGGTCTGCGACGCCATGACGGCACGCGCCCCGCCGTCACGCAGCCCGGCCACGAACGGCTCCAGGATGACATCGGTGAACTCGCGGGGGCCGCACGCCACAGGAGCCATGTTGCGCCCGCCCGCCGAGGCCGAGTACCCGGCGAAGTGCTTGACCGTGGCCGCCACACCCGCGCCCTCCAGACCGCGGACATAGGCGGCGCCCAGGGTCGCGACCAGATGGGGATCGTCACCGATGGTCTCCTCCGTGCAGCCCCACCGGTAGTCGCGCGTCACATCGAGGACGGGCGCCGGACCCAGGTGGACGCCGAGCCTGCGCAGACTGTCCCCGATGGCCGCGGCCATTTTCTCCACCAAGCCCGGATCGAAGGACGGGCCCAAGGCGAGCGGTGTGGGGAAGACCGTGGCAGTCAACGACAGAAGTCCGGTGAGGCACTCCTCGTGCACGAGTGCCGGGATCCTGACCGGTTCGCCGCAACGACGGTCCGCCGCAGCAGGCGCAGCCGCTCCAGCCCCGCTGCCGGCGCCACGGGCGCGGTGCCGTAGACCCTCGTGAGCTGGCCCAGGCCGGCCGCCGCCTCCGCCAGCCGAGCTGCCCGATCTTCTCCGCCAGAGTCATACGCTCAGCAGATCGGCCACCCGATCGCTTACCGGCGAGGACGGATCCGCCACGGATGGCGGACCGACTCGTCGGCACCGGCCTGCGTGAGCCGTTCGGTCACTCGACTTCACCCCCTCGTTCAGAGCATGCCGATTCGCCCTCCGTGGAACAGGGAGCAAAGTGAGGGGAGACAAGGCCGCGTTCATGGGAACGGCCGCCGAAGGCTATCCCTCACGGCCTGGTCCGGGAATGGTGCACAGCCCGCGCCGAACGCCTTGACCTCTGGTGTTTCTCAGGGCCTGCCACATAGGGTGCCGTGGTGACAGGTGCGCTGTACCCACGACTGGCGGATGTGTTCCCAGCACTTGCTACCGAGATCGCCGAACTGCTGCGTGCCGAGGGTGAACCGCTGGCCGGGGCGGTCGCTGGCCTGCCCTACCACGGCCCGTGCACCTGTACCGCAACTTGCATCAACCTGCTGACCGCGCCGCCCGGTTCGTCGGGTTCCTCGGTGA